>CAMAVB010000252.1 GCA_945861465.1 Candidatus Kuenenia stuttgartensis | reverse complement strand
TCCACAGCGTTTTTAATGCTCCGCCACCGCGCGGCCCCGTCCGGCTTCTTGCCGGTGGACCGCATGTTTCGCAACCACTCAACTCAGGATGAGTAGGCGTTTCATTCGGGACGAGGGGAAGGTATAATAATCGTCGTTTAGAATTGCTGCCCTCGAAACCCGTGGATTTATGATGTCGATTACGATTCCGCAGATACCGTCGGCCAATGGCGAGCCTGCATGGGAAGCCGCTTTTCTGTTGCCTTCACAGGGTCAATGGAGTGAAGCCGATTTCCTGAAATTTCATACCAATCGTATGGCCGAACTTGTTGACGGACGACTGGAAATCCTGCCCATGCCGACGCTCAAGCATCAAAGAATTCTTCGATGGCTCCTGGGTATGTTCGAAGCGGCTGCTCCGGCTGGTTCCGTGACTCTGTTTGCACCACTGCCAACCAGACTTTTTCCAGGCACGATCCGGGAACCGGACCTTCTCTATATTGCGCCGGAAAATGCTCCGAGTCCGGATGTTGATTACCCAACGCGCATCGACCTGGCACTGGAGATTGTCAGCCCCGGCTCGGACGCGCGAACACGCGACTATGAAGACAAGCGACGCGATTACGCGCGAGCAGGCATCGCTGAATACTGGATTGTTGATCCGCAGGAGGATCAGGTCACGGTACTCGTATTGCAGGACGGCAACTACGTCGAACATGGCGTTTTTCAGATGGACGACGAAGCCACAAGTGTGCTGCTGCCTGAACTTCGCGTTGAGGTTCGCGCAATGCTGAACGCATGACGCAGATCGAAAGCAAAAAAACAGGACGGGTTTGAAATCCCGTCCTGCGAGATCCTTCGCTTATTCCTCGTCGTCGTCTGCCGGTGCATCCTGCCTGGATGCCAACAGGACGGCTTTGCGAGACAGCTTCACGCGGTTCTAGTCATCGACGGCGATGACCTTCACTTCAAACGTGTCGCCAATCTTGCAGACGTCTGAGACATTCTTCACAAAGCCGTCGGAAAGTTCACTGATGTGACACAGTCCGTCTGTGCCAGGAGCTGCAGAAAGGGCACTAAAACGCCTGACGGGCTGCCTCGATCGCGGTCTTGAGTCTAATTCAGTTGCAATTTCCGATTCGGCAGACTTAAATAGGTGCGGGATAAACTGGGCAAAAACGATCGCATGCACCTCATGTTTTTATTGACTTTCAACGGTTGAATCCAGCCATTACCTTACCGAAAAATCCTGATACTACCATTGTTGGCAGCGTTGAAGTGCAGAACCCACCTCGAAATACCGAGCCTCACGAACCCGATGCAACTCAACAACCAGAGGTTGAAAGTTCGTCAGAACGACTTGGGGAAACGGTTCTGACTTCTGTTGAATTGAACCATCTGGCCAGCATTGAGAATTCCCAGAGTGGCCTGCCTCCAAGGATTGGCCGTTTTGAAATCCGAAAGCGACTGGGTGCTGGAGCGTTTGGTGAAGTGTTTCTGGGGTACGACGCACAATTGAATCGTCAGGTGGCGATCAAATGCCCAAAGGGGGCACTTTCAGAGCGAGTGATTCAGAACTTCCTTGCCGAAGCGCAACGACTGGCACAACTCCAGCATCCTGGAATCGTTGTGATTTTCGATGCAGGCCGGGAGTTAGACCAGTGTTTCATCGTGACGGAGTATCTGGAAGGGCAACCTTTGTCGGATCGAGCGCAGGGACGCCCTTCAGACTGGATGAAGGGCGTTGAGATCATCAGTCATCTTGCAACGGCTCTCGGCCATGCCCACTCGCGTGGCATTATGCACCGCGACATCAAACCTGCGAACATCATGATGACAGTGGACGGTCGGGTGGTGCTGATGGATTTTGGGCTGGCGGTGAATGACCTTGAAACGACTCGAGGCGAAATCGCAGGAACTCCCAGCTACATGTCGCCCGAACAGATCCTCGGCGAGTCGCATCGTATTGACGGTCGAACCGACATCTTCGCACTGGGAGTGATTCTCTACGAACTTCTGACGGGGCGACTCCCGTTTCGGTCTTCCAGCAGGGACGAGCTGTTCCGGAAAATCCTGAATGATGCACCGCAGCCCATTCGTCAGCTCAACCCGGCTGTATCACCCGCAATTGACGCGATCTGCATGAAGGCTCTGAGTAAGGATCTGGACGGCCGTTATACGACCGCCTATGACTTCGCAGAATTGCTTCAACAGGCTATCGCATTCAAAGCGACAGACGCTGCACTTCAGCCGCAACCGATAACGGCGAAGATTTCGCAGCCGGATGGTTCAGTCCCCACGCAGGACAAACATCCGGATTCCAGTCTCGGGTCGGAGTCCATGCAGACGCGTCGACTGAAGAATGCTCAATTTCGACATGTGACGCTGATCAGCTTTGGTTTTGATGTTTCTCCTCGGGGGTTGGATACGGAGGAACAACATGCAATTTCAGAGGTCTTTTCTTCAACGATTGAGGAACTTTCACAGGATCTTGGAGGTTGTGTCCATACATCGTCCGGGCATGAAATAGAAATCTGCTTTGGCTTTCCACAGGCCTGGGAAGATTCGGTGTCTCGCGCGATTCATTGCGGGATGAAGCTGCTGAAGCTGGCCGAACAGCAACGAACATTGCCGCGGTGCGACGAAATAGTCATTGCCATTCATACCGGCCAGGTTGTCGCTGAAGAAACAGTGCATGGTATCAAACTCACCGGCGAAACGACACAAACACTGCGGCGGCTGCTGCCAGCAATTGAGCCCGGTGCCGTGGTCGTGACGGAGAGTGTTCACAAATCCAGTCGAATCTACTTTCAACAGGAGTCACTTGGAACGGTGACGGTCCGTGGAATTGCTGAGCCGATTGCACTGTATCGGGTGCTGGGTGAAGCCCCCGTGACTCTCAACAGAGTCGAACTGGTTGATCCGGGAAATCTGACGCCGCTCGTTGGACGCGATACGGAGCTCAGTATTCTGAAAGACCGATGGGAACAGGCTGCTGAATCCATGGGTCAGGTTGTATTGCTGATTGGCGAAGCCGGGCTGGGCAAGTCGCGTCTGATTCGCGAAATCCGGGAGTATGTCGTTTCGAATGGAGAAACCCCCGACGTCATCGAGTTGCGTTGTTCACAGTACCACCAGTCAGCCGGGCTGTACCCGATGATTGAACACTTTAGTCAGCTGCTGCAGTTTGATGGGAACCTTTCGACCGACTCACGTATCACGATGATCGAACGATACCTTGAGAGCCTGAGCCTGGTCTCACATCGTAACACATGGCTGATGGCCAGCTTCCTGGGAATCGATGCAAGTCAGCTTCCGGCGCAAGATATTTCGCCTCAGAAAAAGCGCGAGCTGACAGCCGCGTTTCTGCTGGATATTCTCAGGAGACGAGCCGAATTACGTCCCGTTCTGTTCATAGTGGAAGACCTGCATTGGGTAGATCCAACGCTCGTGGAGTTGCTGACTGTCTACGTGGCAGAATTTGAGCAGAAACGGGCGCTCAGCATCTTCACGTTTCGCCCGGAGTTTGAAACTCCATGGCGAAGCAAGCAGCATCAAACGCAGATCGCACTCAATCGCCTTACAAAGCGGCAGATCCGCGACATGATGCAAAAACGGATGGGACGAAACCAACTGCCTGACATCATGGTGGAGCAGATCGTAAAACGGACCGATGGGATTCCTCTGTTCATCGAGGAATTCTCGACGCTGCTGATGGAGACCAGTTCGCTGGAAGGTGGGTCGATCACGGAATCGGTCATTAGCCAGGCCATTCCTGCATCTCTGCAGGACCTGCTGATGGCCCGACTTGATCGAATGGCCAGTGATCCCGAAGTCATTCAACTGGCTGCTGCGATCGGGCGGGAATTTTCTTTTGCGATCCTTGCCGCAGCTTCTGAACGATCGGCCGAGGAACTTCAGGCTGAACTTGAAAAACTTGTCGCAGCAGAAGTCCTGTTCCGCAAGGGAGCTTTCCCTGACGCCAGCTTCATCTTCAAGCACGCATTGATTCAGGACTCTGCGTACAACTCATTGCTGAAAAAACGCCGCGTTCGGATTCATGCCAGCATCGGAGCAGCCCTCGAAGATCATTTTCCAGAAATCGTCAACACACAGCCGGAACTGATCGCTCATCATTTCACCGAGGCCGGGGACGCCCAGAAAGCAGCGGCATACTGGTTCAAAGCCGGTGTCAAGGCTCAGTCTGCATCGGCAAACATTGAGGCCATTCGTCATCTGACTCAGGGTTTGGAGATCCTGAAGTCAGTGGAAGCGTCTCCCACGCGCGATCAACTGGAACTTGGGTTTCAGTTGACGCTGGCACCCGTGCTGATGGCCGCTCGAGGCTGGTCGGCACCGGAGGTCGGAACGGCAATTGAACGAGCTCGGCAGCTCGTCGCGACATATGGTGCTCTCAAGGACAAGTTCTTTGTGATGTGGGGGCTCTGGGGCTGGCGACTCATTCGCTCCGAGCTCGATATTGCTGCGCCCATCGCTGCAGAGATCATGCAACTGGCAGACAGTTCCCCTGAAGGAACCGAATTGTTGGCCGAGGCACATTGGGTAGTTGGCGCCACAGCCTACTACAAAGGGGAATTCAAGTCCGGGCTCGCGCTGCTGGAACGAGGACTTGCGCTGGTGAATGACGAGAAGCAGCGGGCTCATTCATTGCTCACCGGGCAGCGCTGCAGCATGATGTGTCGCAGCCACACAGCGTTGGCGCTGTGGGCACTGGGTTTTCCGGATCGGGCTCTTCAGCTGGCCAGCGATAATGTCAGGCTGGGCAAGGAACAGAATCACCCATTCAGTTTTGCTATGGCACTGTATTTCCGCCGACAAATACTGCAACTCTGCGGGCTCCATGAGCAAGCCAGTCAGAGTATTGAGGAAGAGAATACAACGTGCCATGAAAACGGATTCGTCTTCTTTGAAGCCCACGCGATTTTGGGACGCGGAGACCTGCTCTTGCGACAGGGCAAAACCGACGAGGCAAGAAAGTTGATTGCGACCGGCCTGGAAATGCAGAAAGCAACGGGCGGCAGTTTGTCCATGGATCGTCCGATGAGGAACATTGCGGAAGCGTATCTTCTGGCGGGATATCCTGATGATGCCAGGGAATGGCTCAATCGAGGCTTTGAACTCATCAATATTCGTAACGAGCGGGGCTTGGAGAGTGAGTTCCTGCGGTTGCGGGGCCAGCTGGCACTTGCCGCAGGAGATCAGCAGGCTGCCGAAGCCGATTATCGGCGAGCCATCGAAGTTTCCCAGCGGCAACAGGCCCGCTCATGGGAACTGCGAGCGATGATGAGTTTCGCGGGACTTAAAAAAATTCAGGGAAATCCGGGTGAGGGTCGCCAGATGGTGGAATCAATTTACAGTGTGTTTACCGAAGGATTTGATACTGCCGATCTCGTCCTGGCAAAAGTGTTGCTGGACGATTTGGACGTCTGACAGCGGCAGGATTTGATTAAATGACAGATTCTCAGTTCTTTCAAATCCGGATCCTTTCACTTGACCGGTAGGATCTGGCGCTTGTCTGTACACTTCCACGTGTTTGGCAGTGTCCACATTTGTTCCCACAACGTTCGACAAACATATGAGTGAATCAGATCGCCAATTCGGGAAACACGCAATCGTCATCGGTGGCAGCATCGGCGGAATGCTGACTGCACGAGTCCTGAGCCGGCATTTTGACCGGGTCACGATTTTAGAACGCGATGCTGTTCCGGATGACTCTGCCCCGCGGAAGGGTGTACCTCAGGGATATCACGTTCATGTTGTATTCAGCGGTGGCATGAAGGTTATTGATGGTCTGTTTCCCGGATTCTCCGACGAACTTGCAGTTCGAGGCTCTGTCGTCTGTGATTTTGCCAAAGAGCTTTGCTGGTACCATGCAGGTGTCTGGAAGGCCCGACCGGAATCGGGGCTGACATCTTACTGGCAAACGCGGCCATTCCTGGAAGCCAACCTTCGGCGGCGTTTGAAGAGTGATACCACGATTCGCATCTGTAGCGAGCACAGCGTCGTGGGCCTGCTCACAGACCCCGGAAAGACTCGCATTACCGGCGTTGAAGTTCGTCCCGGAGACGGAGACGGAGCAAATGAACGATGGGAAGCCGAACTGGTAGTTGACGCCAGTGGCCGGGGCAGCCAGACACCAAAGTGGCTTGAATCGCTCAACTACCAGAGGCCAGAGGAAACCATACTGGAAGTCAATATTGGTTATGCCAGCCGGGATTACGAACCGAGCCATGATGATTCCCGCGACTGGAAGATCATGGCCTTGTATGGTACTCCTCCCAACAGCACCCGAACTGGTTACATTTTTCCGATTGAAGGTGGACGCTGGCGTGTCAGCGAGGTTGGATTTCTGAATGACAGTCCTCCAAACGACGACGAAGGTTATCTGGAGTTTGCCCAATCGCTCGAACGTCCTGACTTTTACGAAGCCATCAAGGACGCCAAACCTCTCACGCCAGTCTCGACATTCAAGTTTCCCGCAGACAAATGGCGGCACTACGAAAAAATGTCGCGATTTCCTGCTGGATTGCTGGTGATCGGAGACGCGATTGCAACATTCAATCCTGTTTACGGCCAGGGAATGAGTGCCTGCGCCCTTGAGGTCGAAGAACTGCGACGACTTCTTGAATCCTGTCCGGAAGGAAACGGAATCCCTGCGAATTTCTACAGGAGCTTTTTCCGCCGGGCTGCAAAAGTGATTGATGTGCCATGGCTGCTCGCCACGCAGTCGGATTTTTTATACCCACAAACGCAGGGCAAACGACTGCTTCATACCAACGCACTCAACTGGTATCTGGTTCGCGTTCTGCGACTGTGTTCTGGAAACGATCGAATTACGCAGACCTTTTATGAAATCCTGCATTTCATAAAGAAACCGACCGCGTTCTTTCATCCGTCGATAGTGTGGGCAGTCATGTCGCGGTTCATCAGAATGAGTCAGCCACCGGAATCCTCGAAACAACGGCCAGCCAGGATTTCGTGACGTTCCGCAACCAGATCTGTCCGTTTCCTGTTAAGGGCTGGGGTGCAAATAGCGTCTGGTTTTGTTTGGGCAAGACCACCAGTTATTGTTGCGTCGATCCTAACCCGCCGACGAAGTCGTCGCAGATGGGTGAGGCATCATTCGTCCCATTAAATCGGGCGTTTCTACCACACCGCAGTGCAGGACGGGGCGAAATGACCCGCTGGTCTTGACGGCCGCTTTCGAAAGCACTGAAGCGAGTATGATTCGCATGCAGAACATTGCCATTTCTGCCCCTGCACACATTCTGGGTCCTCGTCCGAACGGAAAGAAATAATCGCTGCCGATGGGATTCGCTGCGATCACTTCTCTCGTCCAGCGACCCGGATTGAATGTGTCAGGGTCCTTCCAGTGGCTGGGAGACCGCTGAACGTGCGCCGTACACATGAGCACTGCCGTGTTTGCAGGAAGCACGTGACCACCCAATGTCGCGGATTTGTCTCTGCGCACGTTCCGGCCAAAGACACCAATCGGAGGCAGCATTCTTAATGACTCACGCAGCACCTGGTCCAGCAGAGGAACCTGCTCCATGGACTCCGGGCTGATGCCGTTTCGTTGGCATATCTGCGCAAGTTGTGCGTAAAGCTCACTGGCAATTTGCGAGTTGCTGTTCAAGAGGTGCAGCGTGTTCACGACCGCCACTGCGGCGGAGATATTGCCACCCGCATGGAATTCGCTCAGAAAGTCCACAATCTGTGCGTCTGGAATTTCCACTCCCTGCCGGAGAAAGACGTGCAGCAGATCATTGGCACCCGGATCAGGGTTCGTCCGTGCTTTCCTGACGGCTTTTTCGTAAGCACCGTAGTGCAGGCGCATCGCTCTGTGAAACGAAGGACGGATTGGCGGAATCAGCAGCGGCGGCGGAAACTTCATGCGCGTGGTCGCCATCACCGAGATGGCGTAGAAGTTTTCGAACCCGCCGTCTTCAAAATCGCAGCCACACACCATTGAATTGTGAAGATCGAAAAAGAGACGTTGCATCCGATCGATGAGTCGAAACTCGCGGTTCTCCGCAGACATCAGCATCTGATGCCTGTCGACGACTTTCTTAATGACTGGGAATTGTGACCGCAGCCACTCGTCGTATCCTTCAATCAACAAGGGATGGCAGTGAGGCTTCCGCAGAGCCGTCCATTCCGGCGGGTTCAGGTTGAACAACGTTTCTTTCAGAACGGGCTTCAGTGCCTTAATTGGATAGTCTTTGTAGTAGTCATCAAATTTCGTAATCAGCACGTCACGAATCAAAGCCGGATCATTGAGAATCAGCGTTGGCGTGCCACCCAGCCAGAAAAGTGTCATGCCACCGTATCTTCCCCCGTACTCGGCGCAGACATCCCATGGATGCTTCCCCGAGAATTCTCCCAACGTTCCCAGCGGAAAACTGGGAGTTGGTCCAGGGATACCGTCAAATTGTTTCATCCGGGATCCGAAACAGAGTCGGAAAAGTGACTGAAGGAGTCCGGGCATAAATACAATTCCCTTACATGAAGATGTCCGCAGGAATCCGCAACAAGGACCTGCATCACCGGCAACAGATCATGGCCTGACTGTCCGACGATCAAATAGAAATGGAATGATCGATGTTCTGCGGTTTCAGAAAATTGTATTCGTAGTCAATCTTGTCGTTACGTTCGTCGATCGCATCTGAGATAGCTCGCAGACGCCAGCGGAAACGACCCACGCTCTTGAAGGCTTCGTAACAATTCTCACGGGTAAATGCCGGAATTTCTCCGGCTCTCAGTAATGAGCGATTGGTGGGTTCACTCAACAGCCAGACCATGCCTGTCTGGCCGAACGCCAATCCCCGGTTCGGCAGCGCTCGATAGTAATCCTTTTCTGTGAACATCGCAGATCCATCCTCGGGCAGCTGTTCAGGCAGGTGCTGATACATTGCGACCGGAGCATTCGGTACCCAGCCATAGGCTCCGAATTGACCGTTATTGACTGCAGCATGCTGCACGCTGGCCCTGAAGATGACGTTGATGGCAATCTCGAAGAGCATCTCGCGACTGGTGATCGCGTCCGGAAAACCCTGCACTTCGCCCCCTTTCGGAGCGGCGATTTCCCGGCTCCACGCCTGGAGTTCAGTATCCAGTCTCACGTCTTCGTCGGACGTATACCAGATGCTCAGAATACCACGAACATATTCGTCGATCGCTTTATGGACATCTTTGGAGTCGTCACGATAAAGATATGAGGGGATATCCTTCACATCGCGACGTTGCAGATCGGAATGCAGGCGTTGGTCCTGAAAATTCCACGATGCCCATCGCATACGAACGAGATTGATATTACCAGTGTGCCGCGCCGCCATGCAGCGAGAAATTTCACCGTGACTGCCCAGAAGATTCTTTCGAGCCTGCTCATTAATCGCCAGTGTATGCTCAAAGTGGGGTAGAAGTAACTGATGCAGAGGATGATCAGGGTGCAGATTGCGATGAGTCGCCAACGCAAAGATCTCGCTGACCAGATGAGTGTCCAGCAGGTGGGAAATGGACTCGTGGTAATGAGAGTCCGAAGCCTGCGCATGCGCCCGCGCCATGCGCCAGTCCCACGTGTGATTCAGTGGCGTAAAAACGGGGTTTCCCTTTTCGACGAATCGTGGCTTCAACTGAATCGCGGCAGGCATCATGACATTCCGACGATCCACATAGAACAGACATGTCGGAGCGGCCAGAAAAGCACAGGAACGGACTTTTTCCTGAATAGGCTTCTCCCACAGCATCGGGTACTCGGTCATGTAAAGCCGACCAGAGTCCAAAGCCCGATTGAAAGTCGTGTCATGCCGTTCAGCCAGAAATTTATCGCAGGCTCTTGCCAGAGCTTCACCCGGATTGTTGCTGCATCGATGAATGGCCATCGGATTGACACCTGCCAGCCGCTGGCGAGCGAACTCTTCGTCGTCTTCCCACCGTTCTTTCACTCGCGGCGCAGGAATTGTGCTCAATAATCTTTCATAGGCCTGCGGTGATGCTGGCCGGAAATCGAAGTTTGTCAGGTACAGAAACGCCTGCCGAAGTTTCATACTTCCGGCGTGAGAACCATGTCGAAAGAACTTGGGCCACGTGAAACGCGATTCAGGAGGCAACTCGGACAGAAACGCTTCCTTTGGGGGAAGCATTCCTACAAGTTCGGTCAGGAACCGGCGCAGTCGCGAACTGCCGGGCCAGGGCCCGGTTGAAGGGGGAAGGTGCGACTCAGGTTCTTCCGGGAGACCAGGATCGAAGACCATGGGATATTGTTCCCGCGATAATGCAATCGTCAGTTGACGTGCCCGCCGCCGATCTTCAGACATCGACTGCGGCAGTTGATACGGAGTGGGATTTCCCAGGCCGGGGCCGGTGGTGATGGTCATTTAAGTCATCCTGATCTAGTGGATCGATCTCACGAATTGGTCGGGTGTATCTCAGCGACTTCTTCCTCTCACCGCAATGTGCCCGGTGCTTCAGTTGGTGTCTGGCGAGTGCGGTGGCGGTTTCGCACTCGTGCAAATGTCACTGTAGTGCGATGTCGCATCGCCGCAGGAAATCTTGGGTCATTGATCGCAATCAGACTGTCAGGCAACGGAACGTTCAGGCTATGTGGGAGGTTCCCTGGATTAAACGTCAACGCATCACTTTCAGCCTCGCTCAGTGGTTTGTCGAGAGTCAACAGAGCCATTGGCTTCCATGGACACTGTCGTTCATTCCACTCCACAGAGGCGTCGTACCAATTCAGCGAGTCGCTGGGTTCCGGGTCATGAACCTGCACTTCGAGTTGAAATCGCACAGGCTGCCCTTTCGAAAACTGCTCGTGCAGTTGCTGACCAAGATAATCGTCCGGCCTCATTTCTTCGCTTCGTCTCGCCTGTTGCCAGAGCTGCAGCAGGTCTTCATCATCCGGAAGCCCCTGACACGCCAGACCTGCGGTTTTTCTGAGCTGCCCGTCGGGCGGATGCGGAATGATCCGAAACCGAATAATGAGGTTTTCAGAGGTGGCTGACAGCCACTCCAGAACAAATTGATGATAATAACTCAGGTCTGCAAAGCTGGAAGGCGCGCGTCGCATCCCAGCCGCGAGCCCTTCTCGTATGATCTGGTCTTTGCGAATGAGATGTTTGAGGTTCCTGCAGCGTGCGAGTCTTCGAAAATCGAGCAAAGTTGAAAAAGGCGCAAACGCACCAGTGGCAAACAACAAATCAAATCGACTCACAGATCCGCACATAATCTGAAGCGCGCAGCCGCGGATATCAAGGCTGGCATCGTCCTTCTGACTGCAATTTGAAAACCTCATCTGAATCGGGAACCGCTGCCCGGGTTCAGAGATCTCATCCGGCATGATTCCAAGGTATGTTGATCGTTCCTTATCTGTCTCCAGGAGCTCCATGTATCCGCTCGCTCCGACTCCACGCTGATAAAATTTTCGCCGACCGCGCAGAAGGGGCTGCCACATTAATGCCGACCCGACAAGCAGATCAGTCAGAGTCCATTCTCCGCATTTTGCTTTTTCGACGTTGTCCATTGAAAATGGATCTCTCTTCAGCAGCAAAACTGCAGTGAGAGGAATGAAGATGACTCCCTGAAATCCATAGACATAAACCCAGAACGAATAAGCTCCGGATGTCGCCGCCACCACGGTACTTGCTGCCAGAACAGCAAATACCCCACCGAAAATTACGCTGATGCCCTGCCACACCCAGTCGGTACCGGCTCCAAGAGCGAAGTAGCTCAGCAGCGCCA
>CAMAVB010000251.1 GCA_945861465.1 Candidatus Kuenenia stuttgartensis | reverse complement strand
TTTCATCTTCCCGACACAGCCCCCGACGCACCCGGTCAGCTCTACGATCTCTCAGCCGATCCCGGTGAAACGACGAACCTTTACTTTCAGCAGCCGGAGATCGCGACCGAACTGAAAGCACTCCTGGAACAATCCGAATCGAGCGGTCGGAGTCGCTCGCACCAGCCCCAGCCACTTTCGCAATGAAATGTGCCTCGCATTTTACAGTTGCTCTTCATCGACTTGTTCCGGCAGCCAACTGTTCGCTGTGCTGATTCAGAAGACGAGCGGAGAGTCGACGATATTCGTACGACACGGAGCGGAAACCGGCACGCCTGTGCTTCGGGAGCGGGACTATGAATGTTCATGGTGCGCGCAGAAATCACGCCAATCGAGGCAGCGTTGAACCTCGGCGCCGACCTGTTCCGCAGCCGTCAAAAAACGTCGCGGACAGCGCATCCGCACGATCGGGCGAAAGAAGCGAAGCTGCAGCAGGCATGCGCGCGAGGATGTTGATGTGCTGGTCCATAAGGCAGCAGAAGACGAGGGCCAGGCCAGCGGCATCACCACCGCGCAAGTCTCCGGCGGCAAGTCCCTCGTTCATGACTCGCAGAACCTGCCCGAAGCGGCGAGCCGTGTGACCTTCCATGAATTCGCGCAGTTCGGGGATCTGCGGGCCGTAGTGGGTTTGAAACATGAGCCGGGGAATTCGCGGGTCGCGCGAACAACCAGCAAACGAGACGCGAATCATGCCGCGCAGCCGACCAGCGGCAGTTGTTTCCGTCGCGAGAATTTCCTCCCAGGCTCGTTCACCGGATTCATAGATGCCGCCGACAAGCCGTCGAAAGAGCGACTCTTTGCTCGAAAAATAGTGATAGAGCACGGGCTTCGTGACGCCAGCGGCGTCGATGATGTCGCGCGTGGTGGTCGCCGTGTAGCCCTTGTCGGCAAACAGCGTCAGCGCACCGTCGAGCAATCGCTGCTCGGTACTGATTTCTCCCGCCACTGATTGGAGAGGGCGACCTCGTTTCGCCCTTGATTTGCGTCCGACCAAAGCGGTGTTTCGGCCAGGCGACTTTTTCTTGTGCGACATGCCAGAATCCTGAAGGATGCAACGCTTTGCCACCGGACTGCTTATGGTTTCGCTTCGTCCTTCGCTCGGGGTTGCTTCGCATCATTCGCGAGGTTGTCGAAGATGACATGGATCAGGTCTTCGGTTTTCTCGGACGTGATCAGGAAGAAGCAGAACAGCATTTCGTCGAGTGTCCCGTCACCCCAAGTGACTCGGCGCGGCGGAGACGACGGGTTGGATGGATTCTCGTTCGAGTTGTTGAAGATTGCTTCCACCGTGATGCGAGTTCCCGCCGGCAGTTTGAAGGGACGCTCGTAGTAGTACTCGTCCTGCCAGTTGTAGTTCCAATTCGGAATGTCGATCAGTGTGATGGACTCACTTCCGGCCGCCGGTTGAGTAGCCACGTTTGCCACAACTTGGGCCTGTGAGGATTCCGCCTCCCCGGAAAGGCCGTTGATGAGATCGCCCACGCCCTGGCGAGCGTGGCCACCGGGCAGAGTCGCCGTCACGCGCATCGCTTTCCCGAGCAAGTGCATGTGCGGCACGATGCCGACCATGATCACCTCTTTCGGCAGGACATAGCTCGTTGAGCGACGGTAGTTCTTCTCGCCCGCCGGTATATCCATTTCATAGTTCGCCGCCCATATGCTCCCGACCAGTTTCGCGGGTTGCTTGAGCGACTCGGACACCGGCTTCTTCACGAAGTAGATGCCGATCTCGGACTGATCCACTTCTGCCTTGCCCGTTGGGTGATAATGGACCTGCACGACGAGGTCCGATCCGCGTTTGAGATAGCGGCCCATCTCGTTCGGCAGATAGCGAGCCGTGTTGCCCACCGACCATCCGCCGAGTGCTCCGCTGGGGACAATTCCAACGCCGCCAAAAATCGAGTATCCAGGTTCCGGCGTCTTCCGATCGAGCTTCCGCGCCTGCCCTTTGTCGTCGAGAAACAGCACCGCGTGATGCACGACTCGCTTGTTGCCCGGATGAAACTCAATCGCTGAGACCAGCTTGTCTTCGGCAATGTCGATCGGGATCACGAAGTTCTGAAGCAAGTCCGGGCCTTCCGCTCGCACGGTGAACGGCTCCGCCATCTTCACGATCAGATCCGGATCTCCCAACCGCCAACCTTCCGCGAACTCTGGCATCGCGGGCAGGTCATCCGGATTGCCTTCCGCACAGCCTGACTCAGACCAGACCTTTAGCAATTCCAACTCGCGATCACTCAACCACCGCTCGCCGACAAAACGATGCTGTTCGCCCGCAACACCACGGTCAGCCAAATCGAACCTGCTTCCCGCTGGCATCCACGGCGGCATGATTCGCCGTTGCGTCACCTCGACAATCATCTCCGCGTGCTTCGCGACCTCGGAATGATTCGTGAGAGAAAACGGAGCGACCTGACCGGGCCGATGACAGTTCATGCATCGCGTGTAGATGATCGGAGCGATGTCGCGAGTGTACGTCACGTCTGCGTCGTCGCCAATCGATGCTGTTCGCGATTCAAACAGGCAACCGACCGCTTTCGTCTGCGCGGTATGAACCGGTTCGCCATCAATTGTGGCTCGCACGGCGTCTGCTAAGTACGTCTTCTCCGCACGAGGACGACGACGACCGATGTCTTCCCACGCATTGTCGATCGCACCGCGATAAACGAGCCGACCGTCGGCATCAAGCACGAACGCTTCCGGAATGCGAGTCGGCTGGAACGCCCGAGCTAACAAACACGCGCTGTCATGCAACACCGGAAATGCAACCTTGTACTCACTCTCAAATTGCTTCATCGCCACACTGCGAGTCACCGTCTCGTCCATCCAAATGCCGAACAGTTCCACTTGTGGGTCAGACCGACCCCATTCGTTCGCCAGCCGGTTCAACTCCGGCAAATAGCTCTGAGAAATCGGACACTCGGTGCCGAGAAACACGAACACCCGAATGAGGCGTCGGTCATTCTGTTCCAGCGATTGAATTCGCCCTTTGAGATCCACCACCGGCGGCAACCGAATCGGCTCGCCACCCTGCAAAGAGTCAATCAGCAGAACACCGATCAGGATCACACCAATCAAAACATCCCGCACGGTAATGCCTCCAGGCCGAACCAATCTCAATTACACCCTCTCTCGAAGTGTACCGATCGGTATATTAAGTTACAATGGGCCTTCACACGGCCAACGAAGAAAAACATTTTCCACCAGAGCAACATTCATGTGCGAAACCTGCATGGCAAGACAGTTTCGGGATGTTTTGTGCGCGGATTCACGGTTGGATGCGATTCTGAGCCAAGAGCGTAGTGATCGCTGAAATTAGAATAGAACCTCGCCGCAACTCGTGTTGAATGTCGTGGTGAAGTGAGCCGCGTGGGGCTGACAGCTTGTTGATTTAGACAAAAAATGAGCGGAATGGCGCTTAGCCATCGGTGTATTCGTGTTGTCTTCAGACATATACCGGCGGCTAGCGCCGATCCGCTCATTAAATCAACAGACCGATCGCGACTGGCCGCTCCCACGTCGTCAATACGAATGGCGGCGGGCCACAATCCGTCGTCCACAAAGCAGGAACTCCATCCCATGAAAATCGCTCGCATTTTTGCTCATCGAGTTGAGCTGCCATTGGTCGAAGGTTCGTACAAATGGTCCGGCGGGAAGTCAGTGTCGGTGTTCGACAGCACGATCGTCGGGGTCGAGACAGACTGCGGACTCGTTGGCTACGGCGAGGTCTGTCCGTTGGGGCCGTTCTATCTGCCGGCGTATGCCGAAGGAGTGCGCGCCGGTCTCCGCGAACTGGGTCCGCATCTGATTGGCTTTGATCCCCGCGAACTAATGAAGCTCAATCACCGGATGGACGCCGCGCTCAAGGGGCATCCGTATGTGAAATCGGGAATCGACATCGCCTGCTGGGGCATTCTCGGCCAGACAACCGGCTCAATTGACGGTGCCTGCAGCCGTTCCATTAAAGTGTTTGAATGCGGACCAGCCGCAGGAATCCGTTTCAAAGGCAGTGGCGAGACCGCCAAACCCCGATCCGGTGCCGCCGGAGCACGTTGTTTTCTCTCTGACAGCGGAGGAACGGCGAGCACGAATACTATCCATTACCGTGGTTTTTGCCATTCTTGGGATGTTGACGTTACGGGGTCTTCTTTGGCCCAGTTTCACTGGATTATCCGGGGAATCTGGAAATCAGAGTATGTTGAGTGCCGAGGCTGCTGGCTCCGGTGCTGCAAAGAGTGATAGCAAATTCTCCGGTGACAATGCGTCAAATGAGCAGTCCGTGTCCGGGGCACAGACTGATGGTTCAGCTTCCGCCGCTGCCGCCAACAGTGCCGATGAAATCGAGTCTCCTGCATTACCTTCTTCGACAATAACGGCGACCACAGAGTCCACAGTGGAAACTACCGAATCTGAGCTTCCTGATGGGTCCACGAGCGACGGGGTAGCCTCCGGAACTGTTGCCGAAGCAAAGCCTGAGAATCGCGAGCTGGACAAGAAATTCGGGATTTCATTACCGAAGAAGAAATCTCGCACCGAAAGCGGACGTCCTCGACCTACTCAGAATGCTGACCTGCAGGAATCTGACATGACAGCCCGAAGCGGCGAGGAACGCCAGCAAGCCCTGGAAGCGGGAGGAGGCACTGCGGAAAGTGAAAAGGCAGTCGCTTTAGCTCTCAAATGGCTCAAGGAACTCCAGCATGCCGACGGATCATGGGATTTCCGAGATGTTGGTCAGGACGCGCAACCAGGCATACTGGACGCAGATCTTGGGGCGACCGCGATGGCGATGTTGTGCTTCCTTGGTGCCGGGAACACCACTCGCACCGGTCCTGAAAAAGAGGTGGTGAAAAAAGCATTTGATTACATCAGATCGCAGAAGGACAACAGCAATTGGGGACAGGACTCTATGTACGTGCATGCCTTGGTAACACTCTGCCTGACCGAATTGGCAGCCATGGAGCCAGACGAAAAGGATGCTCGAACGCTTGCCATCAAGGCTATCCGTTTCATGGAATCCGCGCAGGATCCGCACGGTGGCGGTTGGCGATATCGTCCTCACGAGCCCGGAGACACGTCTGTCACAGGGTGGCAAATCCTGGCTTTGCAAAGCGCGAAGACTGCGGGAATTGAGGTCGATCAGAAAGTCGTCAACGACGCTCACCAGTTTTTGGATTCTGTATCGAGCTACGACAGCGGTCAGTACCGGTACACGCAAGGTTCATCTGCCACACCCTGCATGACAGCAGTCGGTTTACTCTGTCGAATGTGCCTGGGATGGAGTCACGATAACTCACATCTGCAGCGAGGGCTTGGATATCTTGTGACTGTCGGAGTGAGTCCGATTGACATGTACCAGAATTATTATGCAGCAATGGCGCTCCACCATGTGGGGGGGCCGGAGTGGAAGTCATGGAATACTCAGATGCGGGACCAGTTAATTCAGACTCAGATCAAGTCAGGTCCAGCAGTGGGAAGTTGGTCAGTGACCGATCCACATGGTCAAGCGGCAGGGCAAATCTATCAAACCGCACTTTCGGTCCTGACACTGGAAGTTTATTATCGCTACTTGCCGCTTTATCGAAACGAGAAATAATCCGGCCCAGCAGTGGCGGATTCCGGTGCGGCCGGTGGAGCCGGATTGTCGGTGTCGGTGTCGGTGTCGCTGGCCGAGCCGGTATGACAGATGGCCGGTTTGTGGCTGTCGCCGCTATTCCGGCTGGACATGCCTCAGTCGAAAGCGAGGCCGCGTCGGTGAACGAGATCCACATTGGCGGCATTCCAGCGACGGAGTTGGACTTAGAATTGATATGGCCGAATGGGCTTGTCGAATCCGTTCACCTTCCTGGCAAAGGTAAATGGCTAATCCGAGAATGGTCTGGTCGTGGATTTCAGTAAGGGGCGGTCGATGTCACTACGCTTACTTTTTAAGGCATGTTGCTGATGAGTGTGCTCACATGGTAACGTGAACTGCAGAACTCTTCAAAGTCGAATATGCTGAACATCATGATTCTTCGACCGCGTTGTTGGATCGGAGGGTTGATGCCACTCTGCTCGCCAAACGCGGCACGCTGATGACTATAGTCCGGCAAGTCGTCGCAGGAATGAAGATCAGGATTTTGGATGGCCAGATTCGCCTGGCTTGTTATCCTTCACAGTTCCTGAACCGCAGCACCGCTCGGCAAACATGGCGTATATTTGGAAGTTGATGATGAGCACCGTACGAAAAATCGACTTGATCTCCGTAGAAGAGTATCTCGCTGGCGAGCAGCAATCTTCCGTGAAGCATGAATACGTGGCTGGGCTCGTTTACGCGATGGTTGGAGCGAGGAATGCGCACAATATCATCGCCAGCAACGCATTGGGCTCACTTTTTAGCCAACTTCAAGGCAAGCCGTGTCGGGCGTTCAATTCGGACACGAAGATCCGGGTGCGAATGTCGAATCAAACTCGTTTCTATTATCCCGATCTCTCGGTGATTTGCCGCCCGAATCCTCAAAACGATGTGTTTCAGGATCTGCCGAGCGTGATTGTCGAAGTACTTTCTGAGCGTACCCGGCGAATTGATGATGGCGAAAAACGCGAAGCGTATCTGACCATCCCGAGCCTGACACACTGCGTTCTTCTGGAACAGTCATCCATCGGGGCCGTCGTGTACGAACGCGGGTCTGCTGGCTTTGCACGTCGCGTGCTGACAGAGTTGACGGACAGCATTCCACTGCCGGAATTGAACATCCGTTTGTCCCTCGCCGCTGTGTACGATGGCATCGAATTCAGTGACGAGTGACGTATTTGCCGGAGTGCTGGCTTGAGTCGGCCGTGTTTTCGCAGGATGAGTGGAGCGTTCGCAGAGTACGCCTTTTCTTAAGTTTCCCCTTGTGTGTGTGTTGCGCTCTGCTGCACGCTCCCTACGACGAAATCTTTCCCGATGGAAATCCCTGACGAGCAACTGGAACGAAAACGCCTTCAGGCAGAAAACACGGAACTGGCAACTCTGGCCGGCGGGTTAGCGCATGAGATTCGTAATCCGTTATCGACGATCGGAATGAATCTGGAGTTATTGGCGGAGGAAATGGAAGGCGATGATTCGCAGCGTGCGCGACGCATGCTGCGGCGGATTTCCAGTCTGCAGGGCGAATGCCGCAACCTCGAAGAAATCCTGAATGCGTTCCTGCAATTTGCCCGCGCCGGCGAATTGCATCTGGAAGACGGAAACCTCAACACGATCCTGACCGATTATGTAGGGTTCCTGGAACCTCAGGCAAACAGCATGGAAGTTGAGTTGCGTCCACATCTGGACACCGATCTGCCGGTCGTCATGATGGACCGATCTCTGATGCGACAGGCGCTGGTGAATCTGTGCCGCAATGCAATCGAAGCCATGCCGGACGGCGGCTCCATTGATCTGCTCACACGCACCCGCGGAGATCAGGTCGTGCTTGAAATCATCGATACTGGTAAGGGCATGGACGAAAAAACCCGCGCGCAGATGTTTCAGGCGTTCTTCTCAACCCGCTCTGGTGGCAGTGGCCTTGGCCTGCCAACGGTGCGCCGGATCGTGGAAGCGCATCACGGGCAGATTGTCTGTGAAAGCGAACCGGGCAAGGGAACTCGCTTCACCATCAGCCTGCCTGCACAACGGTAGGCGTGTCAAAACGACGCGATGTGGAGAACGTACAACCATCACATTCGGCTCATTCAGTCCGATGACGGTCGAAGGCTTTGAAGCCCTCTCGATCATCAACAGCCCCGGCCACCCAACCTGCATCTGAAGCTTGACAAACTATCAAAGTCCAGTGCCACGATTTCATTACGGGGAAGTAAACGCAGAAGTAAACGGTGGATTTTAAAGTTCTCCGAAGGAAACAATCACAGGAAGTAAGCACTGGTGCATAAGTAAGTTGGCACAAATCGTTTAACGGCGAGCCGTAGGCGTAGGCGAATCCAGCGTGCTTCCGCCTACGCCTACGGCTCGCCGTTAAACGAAAAAACTTCTGCACTGGTGCTTAGACGCAGAAAGTAAACAAAAGCTTGTCCCAGTTGCGGCGTTCAACCTGCCGAAAACGGAGGCGACGAACTTGCTGTTCCCAGCCAAATTCGCTTCCGCCATGACAAGCCAGGGTCGAAAGCAGCGTGATGGGAATGGTGCCGCGATCTGGTTGCCAAATCTGGCTTCCACCTGGACGAGTCAGGGTGGGAAGCAGCCAGTCCGTAATTCAATCCCCGCTCATTACACGGGCCGTTCAAATCCTGCATCATGAAAACCTGACCACAACCCCATGTTCTTTAACAGGCCAGCGTTAGCCCACGGGTAGAACCGGACGCGAATGCGTTCCGGCTGATAACCCGAACCCGAAAATCAAATCTTAACGGAGCCGTAGTCAGAACTCGTCCAGAGCGGAAAAGGAATTGTAGTCCGTGTCGGTGCTGATCCCGCTCAGATCAAGTTGGCGGCATGGAACCTCTTGAGGACTCAGCTCATGGCCTGCCCCAGCGGGCGACTTGGTCGCTGACAAGTTCGAGCAGCTTATTTCGATTCGTGTTGAGCTTCTGGCGAACTTCCACCAATCCCGGCGGAAGATTGATCATAGCGACCGCACTCTGGACCAAATCCAGTTCTCGATTCGTCATTATGATCGCAGGAATTGAATTCTCAGTGATCCAATCTGCGATCTCCTGCAGTAACCAAATTCCCGTTTCAAGGCCACCCATGGTAACATCTTCGGGCACCGAGGACGGAGTTGGCATCATTACATCGAGAATTAGACAACTAATTTGTCTCGACTTGAGTATGGCTTTCTTAGCGTCGCCAGCATCAACATAATGTTCAACTTCAAACCGATCACGCAGGCGTTCAATCCAATGCATCGCGTAAAAACGATCGTCGTCCACAAATATGACTGTTGGCTTAGACATGATTAACCGTTTCTCCCTCTCTTCAGTGAAATTGGCAGATAAATGGAAAAGACTGTTGGCGTTCTGGGGGATGACAGTACCAACTTACCACCGTGTCGTTCAATCGCCGCGCGGGCGATGAACAATCCGAGTCCGATTCCCATCTTCTTGTGAATCACCGATCGACTTCGGTATCCACGTTCAAAAACCAGATCTTTATCTTCATTGGAAATGCCTTCGCCTTGATTGATCACGTCAAACCGAAAACAGTCTGTGTCAGGCGCGGTAGTGGCAATAAACTCAATTCTTGTACTTGGTGCTCCGTACTTAATCGCATTTGTCAACAAGTTCACAATGGCGCGCTCAATGAGTTCTCGATCAATCCAAATGGGAGGAATGTCGCGAAAGCCTTCAAACCGGATCTGCATGCTATTCTCCTTTTCAGCGTAGTACCCCAACATGTTTTTGATTCGCGCAACAATTGTTCGCTCCAACAATGTTCGCTCCGGAGAATAGATTCGGATCTTTCCTGGATCGGGATCCAATTGTTGTACCAATCCGCTTGCGACCAAAGCTGCGGCCCCGAGATTCATCACGTCGTAGTATTTCGCTTTGATCACTCCACCTGGATCTGCCTCAGCTACCATTTCCTCTGCCGTGTCTCGAATCATTACCAACGGTGCCAGTAAGTCGTGTTTGATGATCGAAATCGTTTGCTCACGACGAATACGCACTGTCAATGTTTCGATAACCGGAGCGATTTGTTGAGCGATGAACGCCAAAGTTTGAAGATCAACCGGGTCGAATGGACGGGTTGCCCGGTTGCCCATAGATGTTCGATGTTCAGAGCAACGAATGACACCACAGGCAAGCGGTTGTGAGTCATTGGTTGTCTGTGTGTTGCTTCGTGCGCGTGGAATTGGAAAGAGTACTGCGTCGTTTTGCCCTGAGACCTCCCCGCCAAGAACTTCAAAATAACGCGGAGAGTGACTTTGAGCCTTGTCTGCTGACAATACAACCGCTTCGCCGGTCGCAAAGCATTTCCCAGTGAATCCTTCATTTAGCCTGTAGATGATCGTACTCCATCGCTCGCGTGGAATTGAATCCGGTGGGCTCTGCGAAATGCCGGTCGTTGCCAAACAACGAATTTCTGAGAACTGTGGATCATCCTGATAGAAGACCGACGCAGCCCCAATGTTCAGGTACTTCCTTAAAAGTTCGATGACTTCGAGAATGTAGTTTTGACGATCTTCATTGGGAGTTCTCGTGACACGAGTCAGGTAGTCGTGGGCGAGGTAATTTAAGTCAAAAAGGATGTCTTGCTGTCCGGTCTTGAACGCGTTGACGATGGTCAAGGCCGTTAACTGTCCCATCAGGCGTAATGACTCTACCGGATGATTCACAACTTGATTTCCCTCACAGAAGTGAAAGCAGATCGAACCTTCAATCTGAAGTCGTCCCGTGCGCGAGTTCGAAGAAGTCAGGTTGTCGGGCGTGGGAGATCGGAATGGAACCGTCACGAACGACTGGCAGCGGAACTCCCGCAATTTCTCCTTGCAGCAAACGAGGTACTCTACGCCATCAAGCGGCTTTTTCCATTCGTCAATGTTCGAAACAACTTCAGGTTTCCCGGTCAGACTGCAATATTCTGTCACGGTGTTCCGAGCCGGAACCGCAAACGGCAGAAGCACATAACGACTGCGGTGTCCGTCTCGGCAAGCCAACTCACGAAGTTCCCATGGCGCGTCCTCAAGGTGCGGGTTCTTTAGCCAAAGCCACACCCAATCAGCGTTGGTCGCTGCCAGCCACGCTTCCGTGATCCGACGAAAATCCTCCTCCGGTCGACTCGGCGCTTGACTGAGAACCTCTTCGTAAAAGACGCGCCGCAGACGATCGGCTTCTTCGGTCGAAAAATACACGGCCTTTGACTCCATGATTCTGCTCCCACCTCGATCAGAATGGCATTTGCGCCAAACAAGGAAGAGTTCAGGTCCGTCAACGTTGTAATGCTGACGCAAGCAAATGTCAATTCGTTGAATGCGGACTTGCCTGCGTTGTAATTCGCCGCGAGGGCTCAATCATCACTCGGGCAAGCTCTGGCCGGAATCGACACTCGCGTGACTCACGATTAACGGTTGTAAGGACTGGTGCATAAGTAAGGTGGCACAAATCGTTTAACGGCGAGCCGTAGGCGTAGGCGAATCCAGCGTGCTTCCGCCTACGCCTACGGCTCGCCGTTAAACTAAAAAACTTCTGCGCCAATGCTCATATCGACTGTGTCCATGTCGCGAGCTTAGTAAGGGTTGAAAGGTACACGACCGTGGGAAGGCAAAATACCGAACAACAAAAAGAGAATTATCTCTCAGGCTAATGTTGATTCGCAATCGGCTGTCGATTGCTGACAGTCGGATGCCTGTCCTCACTCCCTTCCGAGGCACTTCGCCAGACACAAAACATCCGGACTCACACGTTACTGCCCGGCCTGGAGCGATTCCAGTTCCAGGATGACGTTCTTGAATCGTTCAGTGTCGTGCAGTGGCTTGAGATCAGGTTCTACCCGGACGCGAAACGGGTCGCTGTAGCCGTCCGTCACGACCCGCTCCAGAGCGGTAAGTGCCGCATCTCTGAGGGCAGATTGCTGGTCGCCTTCGGTCTGACGTGTCAGTTGCGCGAGTGCGCGAGCGCGATCGAGATGCAGGTCGGCGTTTTTCTTTTCGGAAGCTCCCAGTTCATCAATCAGTTTTTGAGCAGCCTCCACGTTTCCGAGTCGGGCCTCTGCCAGCATCAGGTTGACTTTGCTGGAGGTATTGCCGCTGTT
>CAMAVB010000250.1 GCA_945861465.1 Candidatus Kuenenia stuttgartensis | reverse complement strand
CCGTCGGTTTCAAGATCCCACCACATGTAACCGAGGTAGCTGTTCATCACAGTTGTGCCGGGGTGGATATGGCAAACGATGCATTGACTTGTGGGGATGGCCCGCGTGAACCGGTGCGCGATGGGGTGTCCGGGTTCGTCTTTGGGAATTGTCGGGTCGGGCTTTCCGACAAACTCATCGAACGCTGCTGCTGCCAGACCCTGATTTCCATACTTCGCAAACGGACCTGAATGCACGGGGGAGCGATCGTTGGCATAGACCATGTGACAGGCCGTACATCCGCTGGATCGAAAGTCTCCTGCGTGATCATTCGTTCCCATGAAATTCAAAGTGGGGTCAAGGAGGCGAGTTTTCTGCAGGCCGATGAAGACAGGATCAGTGCGCGTGCCGGTTCCCAGACCACGGTTGCTCAGGCGAATCCTCGGTTTACCGGTTTCCTCCAGTCGCTCAGGGATTCCGACGTCAGGCACAAAACGGCCACCTCGTTCGAAGATCCGCAGAATATTACCGGGCTGCGTAATCTCAAACCTTGGCAGTGGATCCAGGTACGGCAGGACTCCCTTTCTCGCAGTTTCTTCGGGCGTCGGCGTCGGGACCGTCTGCAGCCGCTGTGGTACGCCAGTCATGCTGTAGCTTTCGCCATATTGAGCCCACTTTTGTGGAGTTGCTCCGTTGTTGTAAAGGGCAGCCCCCCACAACATACAGCCATGAGTCATCATGCTCTTTTTGACCTCAAGTGTCTCCTGCGCATGACAGCCGGCGGTTCCGCAACTGATGTGCGCAATGCGCAGATCACCGGGATTGACGAACTGGATAAACTCCGGGCGCTCATGATTCAGCGCGGTGTAGGATCGCACGGGATTGGCAGAACTGAGAAACACATCGACCAATTGCGGATGAACATGCGCGCGTTTTTTATCGACGACTGTCGGATCTCCACCATGGCAATCAATGCAACCCAGTTTCACCGCAGGGCTGTAATGTGGATCATGCGCGTCACTATGGCACGTGATGCAGCCAACGCTCTTCGCGTGAGCCTGGTCGTCGGTCTGTTGCGAATAGTCAATCCCAATCAGATGCTGCGGCAGCGGATAGGCTGCTGAAGTTCTGTGAGCCGCCGATGATGTCTCTGCAGCAGCGGTTCGACTGCGGCCCGGTGTCGGGCTGTACGTGGGCTCATCTGCCAGGAGCAGACCGTCAAAACACAGTTCGAAAACCAGGCAGGCCACGCCAGCCACACATAGCGATAAGCAGCTTATCAGAACTGCCACTGGTTTCGCTTTCAGATCCATCTGTATTTGCATCCGTCATGTCAATTTGTTGAATTGCGGCGACGGATGCTATCAAATCGATTCTTCAGCAGGATAGGGCAATTGCGGCACATCCAGTGTCGCTGGCCTGCGATTCCTGTAGCCTGAACCGAATTTCCGCCGCATGGCGGGACTACGAACAGAGTGTGACAGTCGAATTAGTAAGTCAGCACGACATTCAGGAACATGGCGCGCAAAGTGTCTGCTTTGCCAGGCTGAGTGTTGGCGACTGAAACTGGATCGGTCACACCGAAAAGATCGTCAAAACCCTGACCGGGAATCAAGGTGGAGACGCCTCCGACTACAATCACGTTATCGCTCAATAGCGGACGATACTCGAATCCCAGGCTGAGGTCTGTGCCGATATGATTGTCGATGTTGTCCTGGAACACAAATCGCTCCAGTGTCTGAGTCTTATTGAACCAGAGAAGATTCGCATTCGTAATGGCTTTCACTTTCGGAGTGATCTCGAAGTCCATTCCGGCATTCAGCAATTGCAGGCCTGGATTCACAAAGTTGCTTTGCCCTTGAGTCTTGCTGGATCGCAGGTCCGGAAGCAGGCTTTCCCGCTGCACAAGATTGACTCCAAACAATCTGATGGCCTGTCGTTGCCAATAGCTGAACTGACCTCCGGCGAAGTTGGGATTGTCAAAGATCGAATCAAATCCTGTTGCCTTACAATCATTCGGATTCCCGTCGCCGGATGCCCAGAAATACGACGTTTTGAAACGCACCCAGTCGCGGTCGATCGACAATTCGACGGCCGCCATATTCGCCCTGATCTGCGATTTCTGTCCCTGAATCGGATTCATGCTGTCTGTGCCCTCGACGTGATAGAACGCATGGTTGACGTTGACGCGACCGATGTGTCCGTCGCCGGCGACTCCGAAATAGTACGCATCAACCTGGTGAGGTCGAAATGTACCGGCAGGATCCGGACGGACCAGGAAATTATTGCGGTCGAACTCCATACTTGGCCCATCATGGTTGTAATGAAAACTGAACTGTGTGGTGAACCCCGGAAAGATGAAATCCTGTCGGAAGTAATTCGCAATCAGAGTATTCTGCCGCCTGTCGTGAAATGTGTTCAATCCGCTGTTTGTGTCCTTTTCTGTCTGGTCGAAATAGATGAGATTGAACTGGTCACGATTGGCAAGCCTTGTTCCGAAAAGTCGCACAGCACGGTTTGTGTCGGAGAAGATAAAACCCCGAAAATCGCTCACGAAGGGCTGCGAGCCTGCCCGGACGGACATGAAGTCGTAGTTCGGGCTGAGGTCTGCCAGCTTTGCCTCGACGAACCATTCCTCCAGAGCCACTTCATTTCGAAAGCGTGTCGTTCCGGCCCGGACATCCGGATTCACGACTCCCAGTTCTTTGACGTCGAGGTAATTCAGATTGAAGACGGGCGTCATCCGGATCTGCCAGTCAAATGGCTTAAACGCGGTGTCGCCATGCGACAGGTTGAACTGCAGTTTGAGATTGTTGTTCAAAAAATACTGATGTGGATTTCCGAAGAACTCCTGCTGATTCGGATCGACGGTACTTTCGAAGGGCGTGGTCCCCGTCGGAACTTCACGGAACTCATTCAGCAGTTCATTTGTGGCCGTAATGTTCAGAAACGTATGCTGCCCGATGACAGGATAATCACCCTTCAGCACATTCTGATTGTACGGATCCCACCAATGACCAGTCTCATACGGTTGATCATCGACATCGGGGTTGCCTTTCCCGTATCGATCCCATTCCGGGAACCCGATGCGCCAACGGTCTTCGATCGGGACAAAGTGATCGCTTTCCTGCGACTCGCTGGGAAGAATGCTGGAGGGGCCAGTGAATCCCAGCGGTGCCTCAAATGGTGTCTGTGTGATGCGTGACGCGCCCGGATCTTGCCGCGTAAACTCGTCGCCCTGGATTGATGGCGGAAACGGGCTTCGCAGGACATCCGGTAGCTCATCCTGAAATTCCGCATTGATCAATTGGCCATCGTCTGCGGCAGGAATTTCGAAGTCAGGCGAATCGCTGCCTGGCTTGAAGCCCATCGGGCGAACTCTGTCCGGAGGAATGGATCTCAGAGTATCAGTGACATCAGGTGAGTATTGCCATTCAATCAGCCGCAGTCGAGCCGTCTCTTTGACCAGCGGACTGGGATCTGAGTCCGCAAGTTCAGCGACTCGTTTCATCCTGTTGATCGATGGACGTGTCGATGGGATCGCAAGGATCTGCTGCAGGCGAGCCCGAGGGTCCGGATTCCATGTCGCGCGCTGGATTTCCTCGTCCTCGGCGACCGAATTCTCTCGTTGCCAAAGTGCATTGCTCTGCTGTGAATCGATCGGTTCAGAAAAAACGTCATCGGGATCGAGCGGACTGACTTCCTGAGCCATTGTTCCGATTGCAGCCACCATCGTGATCAGCAGAACCTGCCCGGAATAGATCACGGCATTCCAACTCAGAAGGATAAAACGTGCCACGACAGCGCGAATGACCGCACCTGGCGTCAGTCTGTGCCCCTGGTGCGCGTCCGCATGATGTTTGAGTCGTGGAAGCAGCGTATACGGTGGCATACTCGCAGCACGCGATTGTGTGGGAATGATCCGCTTTAGTAGAAGATCTGAAAGAACACTAGGTGCGAGCAGAAATACCTGCAAGTACGATCAGGCATTGTGAGGGGAGCGGCAACGCCGGTTTTTCGCGCAGAAAGCAAAGACCGGCAAAAACAGCAGATGTCAGGCTCCTGGTGGCAAACTGATTGCTCGGAGGGCTGACGCCCTGCCGCTCGCCGGGCGCTCGCGTTTGGCGAGCGGTTGATGCGTACGTCATCGCTGGATTGAATTCAAACCGCGCCACACTCCGTTTCGCCAGCCAATGCCAGAGTACTCAAACCAGTCTGGCAATTCAACACACCACTGAACACTGAAACTCATGCCTCAAAAAATCCAACATCCCGATCGACATACTGCACGAAAAATTCAAATTGGACAATCCTATTTTGAATCTGCCATGGACGTGATTCAAGACCGTCGATGAACCCAATTTTTGTGGCTGCCCAATGTTGTCCTTGCGGTGCGAGATCCGTTCGCAGACCGCTTTGGAATCGTTGTGGCCCGTGCGGCGACCACCTACTTCAAATCGACCTGCGATTCGTCGCGGAGCGACTGCGTGCACGGTATTGCTGGTGACAGGCAGTGCAGTTCTTTGAGACGCGATCAAACGACTGTGCAATCGAGTCGGGGGCTGGCGAGGGGCTTCCTGCCTCATTCCATTTCAGAATCGCAGTCTCCAGTTCGCCTGCAGCAGTCTCCGATTTACGCAGCATTTCGTGGAAACCTTCCGACTCTTTCGCGACGAATTCCGCCCTGAGCATTTCCGTAAAATGTTCTCGCAGCAGCAAAGCTTCTTGTGGCGGGTCAAGAACCGGATGAGACTCCGGTGACGTCCATTCATTAGCCGCAATCTCCCTGATCCGCTCGTGACTATGTTCCAGGCGGACCATGGCTTCTGCCATCGGAGGCAACGTCGCGCTCTCCGGAAAGTCTGACTCGACTGCATCAAGGACGGTCTGATCCAGCTTCCGAGCTGCCTGAGCCGACTGATACAGACCTCGATAGTTTGGATCTGTGCCGGCGAGCTTCAGGATTGAGGCTGACATTGATGGGTCAATGAGCCCCGCAGACACACACGCCACTGCGGCGGCTGCCGGGCTGCGATGCTTGCCGTGGTGGCAATGAATGTAGATCGGGCCTTCCATGTCTCGGACCGCTTTGGCAAGTTCTTTCGCACGCTGCTCCGGAATTCCGTCATAGGCATGCGGCAAATGGACGTACCTCAGTCCATGTTTCTTCGCAAGTTCCAGATCCGGCTTTGCACCATCGACGCTGATCACCGTCCTGACGCCCAAGGTCTCCAATTCCTGAAATGCCGCATCACCCTCCGGCTGGCCACCGGAGATGACCTTCTCATGAATTCGGATGACGTTCGGGAGATACGCTGCATGAAGTTTCTGTGGCAGTTCCCCGGATTTGGGATCGTGTTGTATGTTTCCCGCGACAGGCACGACTTCTGCCTCCATCGCGACATTGTCGGGGCTGCTTTCAGGTGCCGAATCTGATCGCCCACCGCATCCGGAACTCGAAAGCCCGATGATCAGAATGCACAGTTGAAGTACTGCACTATGATTTGTTCTGGAATGACGTCGCATTTTGAATCCCAACGGGATGTGCCCCAAACAGAAACCCGCAAAACTGTTGGCTCAAGTCGGAAGTCACCACAGCATACCCGTGTACGCTTGAAACAAGAGGATCATTGCTAGCCGAAGAGAGTTAAGATTTCGCTTCACAGAGCGTCGGTTAAATCTATTTTGTCTGGGATTCTTTTGGATTCGTCTGTGGCAGCAATCATCTGACCTCATTTGCTCCCGTGCTGAAACTTGCCTTCCTGATTGAGTAGCAGCCTCCCACCAGCGGCGATGCTTGACAAGTCCGTGACCACAGCGTCTTCTCCACAGAAGAAAGCTGCACCGGGATGGCCTTCCCGGTGCAGCAGCGGCTTGTAGATCGATGTCTCCAAGGACAAGATCGATATCGCTGATCTCAAGGGTCCGACCGGGAAAACGATCGGCAACAACAAAAAGGAGATCTGTCGATGGATCACATCCCTCAAGGAAACCGGTCAGACGGTCGCTGTCATGGAGGCTAATGGCGGCTACAAATCGTTGCTCGTCAAACTGCTGAAAGAACTCCAGATTGCACGCGCCGTTGTCAATCCGCAGCAAGTGCGTGACTTTGCCAAACGCCTCGGCTATGACGCAAAAACAGACCCCATTGATGCCTGCGTCATCGCCCGATTCGGCGATGTTTTGGATCCGGTCACCCTGAGAACTATTGTCGCCGAACTTCCGGAACTCGGAAAACTCAATCGTCATTAGATTGACAGGCTCGTCGGCGTGGCAACGTCGCACCCCAGGAAAAACCAGACAAAATCCCTTGAACCCCAACGTGCAACGCCGTTAAGTAGCGGCTTATCTGTTGCCCGTGTTTTGACTTTATTCGCGTTCATTCGCGTTCATTCGCGGTTCAGAACTGCTTGTCCTTGACGCTTCCAGAGTTGTCACGAACTGGCAGCCTGAGGTGCCTTGGCAGATGTCGCAGCCGGGCGGGGACTGATGTTCGTGAATCGCGGTTGCGTTTTGAAGGCAGCGTTCGATGCGGTCAGTGATGATTGCGGTCAGGTCAGGATGCAGTCCGAAAGGTGCGGTGATGAGCCATTTGACGGCGGGGTGTTTCAGTGCAGCCTGAGCCACGAGCGTGGGAATATCTTCGGTCCAATGCCGACCGGGTGACAGAAAATAGGGAAATACAATGACCCGCTCCGCACCGCGCTGAACGCAGCGTTCGAAGGCTGTGTCGATTGAAGGTTCGGCCAGTTCCATGTGAGCGGGTTCAACGATCTCATACTTTGAATCAGCCGCAAAGCGAGCAGTTGCGCGATGCAGCAGTTGGTTGCTTTCCGTTCGTCGCGAGCCGTGATCGACGATGATGACGGCGGTCTGAATGCTGTCTAATTGCGGCTGAGCGGTTGTCACGACGGCACCGCGACGCCGTCCATGATCACCCGGAGAATCTGAGACGCACGCTGGCGATGGCCCTCCCGCAACGCGCCGCGGCACACGATGCGATGTGCGAGCACCGGCAATGCGGTCTCTTTGATATCATCGGGCGTCACAAAGTTCCGTTCCGAAACCAGCGCCAGCGCCTGAGCGGCACGATACCAGGTCAGCACGCCGCGCGTACTCACACCGAGCGTCAGTTCATTGTTTGCCCTCGTCCGTCCGATGATCTCCAGCATGTACTCGGCGAGCGAAACATCGACATTCACCATTTGAACCTGCCGCTGCATTTCCTGAACCTGCGCAGCCGTGGCGGAGGCCGTCAGCGCATCGACCGGTTGACCGTCGCGATGCCGCTGCAGGATTTCCAGTTCGGATTTGCGATCGGGATAACCGATGCTCAGGCACATCATGAAACGATCCAGTTGATTCTCCGGCAGCGGATAGGTCCCTTCGAATTCAAACGGATTCTGCGTGGCGATCACCAGAAACGGATCTGGAAGCTTGTAGGTGGTGCCTTCAATCGATACCTGCCGCTCGCTCATCGCTTCCAGCAGGGCACTTTGCGTTCTGGGAGTTGTACGATTGATTTCATCCGCGAGAAGCACGTTTGTGAAAATCGGGCCGGGGCGAAATTCAAACTCACCAGACCCTGGCCGGTAAATGTTGCAGCCCAAAATGTCGTTGGGCAGCAGATCCGGGGTGAACTGCATTCGCGTGAATCCAAAGCCCAGCGTTTTTGCCAAGGCGCGGGCCAGCGATGTTTTTCCAAGTCCGGGAGAGTCTTCCAGCAAAATGTGGCCGCCCGCCAGGAGTGTGACGACGGCCAATCGCACGATGGCAGATTTGCCAAGTACAGCGGATTCGACGCTGGCAAGGATTTGTCTTACGACTTGCTGGCTCAAAGGTTCCTCACAGACATCATGGTGTTTTGCTTTCAGGGTCAGGAAAATCTTTTACGGCGTTGCCGATGGAAGCGTTTCTTTCTCAGGTTCGGGTGCGGTCGTAGAGGACTGTTTGGAATCATCCCAGATTCCGAGGTCGTATCTTTTCCAGAATTCGTCGGCTGCCAGATCCTGTTCAACCGACGTTTGAATATAGACAAGGCTTTTCATATTCCGCACGGCTTCGATTCCGGTGCGAATTCTTTCCGGCGAAAGTATGATGCGTTCAAGGCTCAGATTGGCCAAAGGACTCAAATCCGTCACGGGCGTATTCGCGATATTCAGCCGCTTTAAACCAGACATTGTTGCAAGCGGTGCGAGATCACCGACCTCTGTGCGTTCAACGTCCAGACTGACAATTCGGCAACCGGACAATGCTGCAAGATCGGTCACTTTTGACCCGGTCAGCCAGAGCGTATTTAATGGCATGTCCCGAAGGGCGTTCAGATCGTTGAACGGCAAATTGAGGACATTGAAGTGGGTCAGCTTCATTCCATCCAGAAATCCGAAATCGGTGACTTTGGTGTTCTGGATTTTCAATACCTTCAAAGGCATTCCCTGCAACATCGACAGATCGGCGACGTTGGTGTTTTCCAGGACCAGACTTTCGAGTGGCATGCCGGTCAGCGGTGACAGATCAGAAACATAAGTGAAGCCAAGATCGATGCGTCGTAAGGGCAGCCCCTTGAGTGGTTCGACGGATCGGATTCCGGAGCGAAACAGATTGGCTTCAACGAAGTCGTTTCCTTCAACGGAAAATTTTGACATTTCGTTGGCCCCCAACTGCTCGCGGAGGGTCGCGTGGTTGGCCCGAAGGGTCGTCGTGTCGTTTTCAGCTGCGCGCCGCGCCAGTTCGGCGGCGGTCAATTTTGTTGGTTGTTCGGATTCGCCGCATCCGGCGCAAGTCAGAATGCAAAGTAGTACGGCCTGCGGAGTGATTTTGAACATTTGTTTAGTCATGTGTCCGGGCTCCAATCCCTTGCCATTGCGGAGAAGAGGTCACCGCGTTCTCGAAAATCCTGAAACCACCCGTAGCTGGCGCAGCCCGGAGAGAGCAGAACGATATCGCCTCGCTGGCTGAACGCAACTGCACTCCGGAATGCCTCTCGAAAGTCTGTCGCAATTCTGATTTCCAGTTCCACCGATTCACTCGTGAGTAATTCATGAAGTTTGGGTGCGGTTTGCCCCATCAGGACAACGGCGGCGACGCGAAACTTGATCTCTGCCGCAATGGCGGCAAGGTCCTGACCTTTGTCGTATCCGCCCGCCAGCAGGATAATTCGTCCAGGGAAAACGCGCAGTGCCATAATGGCAGATTCCGGCGTTGTGGCAATGGAATCGTTCCAGAACTGCCGACCGGCACGCTCTGCAACAAGTTGCAGGCGATGCGGCAAAGGTCGAAATGTCTGCAGGGCAGCTGAGAATTGTGGTGGGTTGGCTCCAGCAAGCCATGCGGCACACGCTGCGGCCGCGAGATTGAGTCGATTGTGTTTACCGGGAAGTTGCGGCGGCACGCTGAGCCGAATGGCGTCCTCGAAGTCATGGCTTCTCAGGATTAACATTCCGCCTTCAAGAAAAGCGCCGTCGTCGCCGTGATCAATCAATCCAAATCGCAATCGGCCACCGCGAACTCGCCATGGAACAGGGTTTGAGTGACTGTCCGATTGTGTGTCATCGGGAATGATGGCCGCATCGTCCGGGGTCTGGGCGTCGAAAATTGCCTGCTTGGCCTTGCGATAGTCGGTTTCCGTTCCATGCCAGTCCAGATGATTGGGCGAGAAATTTGTCAGCACGGCAATATTCGGGCGGAACCGCCTTTCTGCCAGCAGATGCAGTTGAAAGCTGCTCAATTCCAGCACGACGAGATCCTGCGGCTGAATCGAATGGACCTGATCCAACAGGCTGATTCCGATATTTCCGCCAAGCCAGATGCGGCCGTCGAAATCAGGATTCGCGTGCCGCAGCAAATGATGAATGAGTGCTGTCGTTGTGGATTTCCCATTGCTGCCTGTCACCGCGATCAGGGATGCAGGACAGTGCCGCAGGAACAGCTCGATCTCCGTTGACACTTCGATCTGCCGCGATCTGGCCAGAGCCACGAGCGGATGGTCGGGCCGCACTGCGGGATTGACCACCAGCAACCGGCAATCCGTAAGCACATCGTCCGGATGGCCACCTAACGCAAATCGTGCGATCGGCAGATCAGCCAACATCTCAAGGGAGTCTGCCAGTTCGTTTGAACTCCGCAGATCCGTGACCGTGACGACTGCGCCGTGCTGAGCCAGAAATCTGGCAGCGGAAACACCACCTGCGAATCGCCCCAGTCCCATGACGGTAGCGTGCAAGCCATCGTATGCCGTGAGCGAGTGTGGATTCGACACGATCAATCTTTGAGTTTGAGGACTGCTGTGCTGCGTGACGAAATTGGAGGCCGTGTCAGTCGATTGCTCCTGACACGATTGACAATACAATAACGACTGTATCGACTGTGAGCTTGTATTTTCGAGGCTGTCGATCGACTTCCTGATCAATTTTTGCTGTCACTCCTGTTTTCTGTACTCCGCGCGGTCAGAAATGACACTCTTGCGAACATTAGAACGTAAGGACCGTTCGAGAAATAATTGACCGCATCCTTCTCTCCCCTCGAAGGGGAGAGGGCAGGGTGAGGGGTATAAAAAGAGACAGTTATTTCTCGAGCGGTCCTAAACCGAAGCGTCAGCGAAGGATTTGAACTTGCAGCCCTCGTTGACGCTGCGGGTTAATGTGACTTTCCACCGCGTGAGGTGTGTGTGCGGGGCTGGCGTCTTAGAACATAAAACGACAAGAACGGACTGAATCATGATTATTGGCGTTCCCCGGGAAATTAAGTCGGACGAATACCGTGTTGCCATGCTTCCAAGCGGAGTGGAAGAACTCACCAAAGCAGGGCATCAGGTCCTGATTGAAAAGGGTGCCGGCGCGGGCAGTGGCATTCCGGACGATGCCTATGCAGCCAGCGGCGCGACGATCGTGGAAACGCAGATCGAGATTTTTGCCGCAGAAATGATCGTCAAAGTCAAAGAGCCGATGGCGTCTGAGTGGCCGTTGCTGAGGGCCGGGCAAATTGTCTTTACGTACTTCCACTTCGCTGCCGACGCCACATTGACACGTAATGTACTTGAGTCGAGGGCGACCGCTGTCGCATATGAAACCGTTCAGGGCCGCAACCGGGATTTGCCTTTGTTGACACCCATGAGTGAAGTTGCCGGACGCATGAGTATTCAGCAAGGGGCGAAATTTCTGGAGCGGCCTCAGGAAGGTCGTGGTATTCTGCTGGGTGGCGTTCCGGGTGTTGAACCTGCGCACATTGCAATTCTGGGTGGCGGTGTGGTGGGAAAAAACGCTGCGAAAATCGCGGCAGGGTTTCAGGCAGATGTTGTCATCATGGACATCAACATTGATCGCCTGCGACAATTGGATGATATCATGCCGGCAAACGTCAACACGTTGTTCAGCGACCGACACAATATTCGGGAACAGCTTCGCCTCGCGGATCTCGTGATCGGCGGCGTACTGATTCCGGGAGCCCGCGCGCCACAACTCGTGACGGTCGAAGACCTGCAGCTGATGAAGCCCGGGGCAGTCGTGATCGATGTTTGCATCGATCAAGGCGGTTGTATGGAAACATCCCGACCCACAACTCACTCCAGTCCCACCTACATCGTGGACGGAATCCTGCACTATTGTGTCACCAACATGCCGGGCGCTGTCGGACGAACCAGCACTTACGCGCTCTGCAATGTCACATTCCCGTATGTGCTGAGGATCGCCAACGACGGCCTGTTTGCGGCGTGCCAGAAAGATCCGGGACTCGCCGCCGCCGTGAATATGCTGAATGGACGTGTGACAAATGAAGCGGTGGCTGCGACATTT
>CAMAVB010000249.1 GCA_945861465.1 Candidatus Kuenenia stuttgartensis | reverse complement strand
CAGACGCCATTGACGGATCAGGGCTTTCGAATCGCTCATGGGGTCAAAGCATATCAATGAGGTTACGCAGGCGGAGACTAACCTCAATCCGGATTCTTCAGGCATTTACACAGGTGAACCTTCAATCCTACCCGGAGTGTGGAGCGAGCGATCTCCTTTCGCGGGTTTTTGTTGGTCTTTTTATGACATAAGCACCAGTGCAGAAGTTCCTTCGTTTAAACGCGTGCCCATCGGGCATCACGCTGGCTTGCCTGATTGACGTGAAAGCACCACAATTCAATTTCCGTTGCGATTTTGTAACGCGTGTCTTGTGACTTATCGATGGGAGTTATGCTGATGTCGAAAATCGTACGTTGGTGCGTGGTTGTCATGGCTGTGATCGGGACAGCCTCGGCACCGGCAGGGGATTTCTTTTTCAAAGACGGTGATACCGTGGTCATGATTGGCGACAGCATTACTGAACAGCATCTGTATTCCAATTACGTCGAGATGTGGACGGTGACACGTTTTCCGCAGTGGAAACTGACGTTTCGAAACGTCGGCATCGGTGGAGATCGTTCTGTCGGCGGCAACGCGCGGTTTATGCGTGACGTGCTGCTCCACAAGCCGACGGCCATGACGGTTGATTTCGGAATGAACGACGGCGGCTACGGGGGATTCAGCGAGGCCGTGTTCAAGCCGTATATGGATGGCTTGCAGGGAATGGCCGATCAGGCCAAAGCTGCTGACATTCGCGTTGCCTGGGCGACTCCGCAGCCACTGGACAACGGAGATCAGGGACCTACGGCGCTCGTCGGTTACAACCAGACGCTTGAAAAATTCTCGGACGGCGTGAAAGTGATTGCTGACAGGAACGATGGATTGTTTGTTGATCAGTTTCATCCGTACCTCGCGGCTTTGGATGGTGCCCGCAGCAAAGGACCAAAATACGAACGGATCACCGGCGGCGACGCCGTGCATCCGGGCCCACCTGGACAGGCTCTGATGGCCGCGTCGATTCTGAAAGGTCTGCACTTCCCGTCACTTGTGTCGTCGGCAGAAATCGACGCGGCTGGAAGTAAGGTTGTGGCCGTAAAAAACTGTTCGATCGAAAATGTCTCGGCGAAGGACGGGGGGATCAGCTTCGCGCGTCTTGACGCAGCATTGCCATTCTTCCCGGCGGACGCCATGAGTATTCTGCCATACGCTCCGATCCTGGAAGAGCTCAACGATTATCACCTCAAAGTGAATGGACTTGCGGCAGGCACGTACGAAGTCCGAATTGGCGGAACGAAAGTCGGTCAAGTGACGGCTGAGGAGCTTGCGGCCGGAACAAATCTGGCGACGGCCGCATTGACGGCCGGCCCGATCGCGGATCAGGTGAAAGCAGTCCGTGAGGCGATTCAGAAAAAGAATCAGTTTCACCACGACGCGATCTTCCGTGGCATCGTGTTGTCCAATGTGCCTGGCTGGGTCTACAACGCCGTGCCGCGTGACAAACTGGAGGAAGCTAAACAGGCTGCCATCGCAGAGCAGCTTGCTAAGTTACCTGCCATGGACGCCGAAGTCACTCAGGCACTGGCGATGAAAGCAAACACATTTGAGATCGTGCCGGTCAAATAGTGCTCTGTCACACAGTCAATGATGGATTGCGTGCCACTGGCAGAGTACTACGGCGTGCCGTGCAATGTCGCTCGGAGATGACCAGCGCATTGTGAAAGCAAACGTCGCGCTTCATCGGGCGAGACGTCTCGGAGGGCTGCGACGATGGCCGTCTTGACTTCGCCGCCGCAGTGGTTTAACAATTCAGCAGATTGCGGCTGCGGCAGATTTGTGAGGTCCGCGACAATCCGCTCCGCACGATCGCGGAGCTTGTCGTTGGTCGCGCGAAGATCAACCATCAGATTCCCGTATGTCTTGCCGATGCGAACCATCGCTCCGGTCGTCAGCATGTTCAGCACCAGCTTCGTCGCCGTACCGGCTTTCAATCGCGTGGAACCGGTGATCACTTCCGGCCCGACGATCGGCGCAATCATCAGCTCGGCGACTTTCGCCACAGCCGATCCCTGATTGCAGGCAAATCCAATCGTAAAGGCCCCGATCGAGCATGCGTACTCAATCGCGGCAAGCACGTACGGGGTGCGACCGCTGGTGGCGATTCCCATGACGACGTCGCGATCCGTCACATGCAGCGCTTGAAGTTCTGACACCGCCGCCTGAGCATCGTCTTCCGCTCCTTCGATGGCGCGGGTGAGTGCATGGCGGCCTCCGGCGATGAGTCCGACGACCATTTCCGGAGGTGTGTTGAACGTCGGCGGGCATTCGCTGGCATCAAGGACGCCCAGTCGCCCGGATGTCCCGGCGCCGACATAGATCAACCGACCGCCGCTCGCAAACCGTTCGGCAATCACATCAATCGCGCGGGCAATCGCGAGTTCTTCTCGCGCGACGGCGTCGATCACATACTGATCTTCGGCATTCATCAGCCGCACAATCTGCAGCGGCGAAAGACTATCGATCGTGGCTGAGGCAGCATTGCGAGTCTCAGTGGCACTGACTGGCAGCGGAGGTTGATTCACAGTGTGCGTTCCGGATGTACAATGGATTCAGCGACTCGTTTTACTGCCGCAGAAGTTGGTCAGGATGCCCCGTCAAACCCCGACAGAGTCCTGATAAGAATTTAATTTGATGTCAGGCGTGTCGGCCACATTCACCCAAACATGCACATGGGGCTTGCCACGGAAATACCAGACGAAAGAGGGACCTTCAAGTCGCCAGTTGTCCCAGATCCCATCGCTGCCGAGATCGCCTTCCGTGTAGAATGCGAGTCGGCAGGCATCAAGGCCACCCTGGACTTTCAGGCAGCGTGTGACTTCTTCCTGATCAGATTTCCGGAAAGGCTCCAGCAGCAGTTGCAGTACGGACTGCAGATGCTCCTTCTGGTCCGGTGAAAATTCGGTGACGGCAATTCCGTCAAACTTGCCATTCGGTCCGCGGAACCCGACCAGTTCTTCAGAGGGCATGCCTTCGATCACCAGCGCCTGCTCGCGCTGCCTGCCGTCGAACATGTCGTACAACTTGTTGGCAGCGAGGGCCTGGTGCCAGAAGACGTTGCTCGGGTGATTTGGTTTTTCGTAAAGGTCCTCGCCCTCGTGAGCATACAGGATCGGACCGCCAAAGGCTACGTGTTCCGCACTGTTTCCATCGCAGCGCAAGGTCATGTGTCGGCTGGCAAGGACAAATTCAAATTGGTCGGTCCCAGGCGTTCCGAAAATTGCAATCGATTGTCCATTGCCAAATCCACCGACGTCATCCGTGAGCTGCCTGTCCCATCGTTCGCGCCACCCAGGATCGGTCATGCCGTCAAAAATTTCGCGGATCAGATGCTGCTGGTCGGACGTGTAGAAACTGCTCTTGATCGAGGGTTCTGTGATCTTCCAGTTGTTTTCGAGCCGCGTTCGCAGCAGGCCGCGATTCTTGTCCAGATGATTCCAGTCGAAACAGACTTGCGCGCGTTGTTTCTCGGCCAGTGAATCGTACAGGACTTTGACGAGCGTTTCGGGCGTCCGCTTGTCGGTCTGGGCAATCGACCCGCTGGAAATCAGAGGCAACCCCGATGCGGCCAGAGCCAACGCTCCCGACTGCCTGAGAAAATCGCGGCGGTGGCGAGACACAGCCCCCGGTCGTGGACCAGGTCGTTGTTGGTTCGGCATCTTCAAATCTCCGTGCAAGTCCGCTGGACCGTGGATAGATACGTTTCAAATTCAGGCACTTCGCGGCGATTCTAACATGAAACGACGCACGTGGCATCGTCGCGACGTAAATCGTCAGCCGTTGGTGCAATCGCAGATTTCGGTTCCTGGCAAGATTCAAGTTCCTGCCTGCCAGTCAGCAGTATAGGTAGGTCCTGCCTGCCGGGCAGGACTTCGCGGCTCGCCGCGACCAGCGACCGAACGAGGTGAATAGAACGGCAACGCGGCAACGTGGAGCCGACGTGCGTCCCAAGGCGGTTCGCCTTGCTGCGAAAGTCCTTTCCGGCAGAAAGGACCTACTTTAACAATCAATCGCGACCGCAGCCTCAGCCGTGGAGTGCATCACCGATTTGTTCGAACGCTGACAGTTCACGTCAGGCGCTTCAAGAAAACTTCCTGCACGAATTCACGAGCCACCTGAAGCGAGTCAATCTCCAGATCATAAACATCTCGTTCTTCGGCGATATCAAAACGCTTTCGTGCGAGCTTGTCATCGACGACGAGAGTTTCCCGCAGGGTGAGCGGGCAGTTCTGTATTTCGCTCAGACGCACTGCCTTTTCGTCCCCACGTTGCTCGCTAACCAACAAGCATGTACTCGGCCCGATTCCGGGCGTATCCCGGTCAGCTTCCGAAAACCAATGTCTCCCAAAGAAGAAGCAGTATTGAACGCGTACGTTCCCATTACGAAAATTGGCCCAAAAATACCATGTCTTTGGAGCATTCCCTCCTGATCGAAGGGTCTCCCATGTTGGCTGATCTATGATGTCAAACGAGTTTACCTGAATCTCGACGGCCCCATCCGACGCATTCGTCACTTGCGTTGCGCATCGCTCGAATGCGTCTCTCACTTGATCCATCTGGCGGACCCATCGCAGATATTCAAGCTTGCGTTTCTCATTGACGCGAGCGTTGGTCTCACCCACAATTCCAGCGGCCCAGCCCTTAAGTTCATCGACCTCACGTTGCTCGTTCAAGTAAATCTGCAGGGTTCGGTTGAGTGATCTCGCGACCAATTGCGTTAATGGATTGAGATTGCCGCCATCAGCCGATTCGAGAGTGGCATAGTACTCGGTACGATCCTGTAGTTGGATCACTGCCGCCGTCAATTTATTGCCGAAGAGAATAAGATCCTGCCATAGTCGAGCGAGTCGACCATTACCATCTGCAAAGGCATGAATTCTGACGATCACCCAGTGTGCCCACGATGCCACGAGAATTGGTTCCAGCTGAGTCGCGTCCTTGAGAGTGGCAAAGAATTGACTTAGAAGCATATCCAACTGCGATGGATCGGGTGGTTGGTACTTCGCGCCCGTAATGAGGATTCCGTCCGAACGGATGCGTCCGGCAGCATCGTCCTTGACGCCACTCAGTATCGTGCGATGTACGGCAGTAAAACGATGGATGTCTGACCAGGACTCCGGCTCCTGGATCATCTCCTGGACTTCCGCAATCGCCTTTGCCAAATTCAGGGCTTCGGCGGCTTCACGTCTGCGACTCACATCCGCGATACTGCCCGCCTGCAGGACACTCCTCGTCTCACGCAGTGTCAGCGTGTTTCCTTCGATGGCATTACTGTTGTAAACACGCTCCCCCAAAAGTTCTTTCTCTATGTTTCTGATAACTTCCTGCGAAAGAGGTCTGCTTTCGTTGACCAGTCGTGCAAGTTTTTTGGCATCGGAAATCAGCTCCAGCGTCACTTGATCGAGGGCAACATTACCCGGGGAGGAAATGTCCATTTCAAAGTTCTCGGCTGGTCTGATTTGACTGAAAATTATCGAGGACGGCTAGTGTACGTTGAATTCCAAACCTTGTCCAATTGAGACATCTTATGCGAGACGCAGGATCGATCGGGACCACTTATAATCCATGAATGTCACAGCGACTCCAGCCAGGCGGTCAGGAGTGTGTGATAGGATTTCAGGTCGTCTTTATGAGTCATTTCAGTTACGGTGTGAATGTATTTCACGGGGCACGCCAGCGAGATGGTTCGCACGCCACTGCGACTGCGTTGAATCACGGATCCGTCCTGACCGCCGCGCGGAAGAATGGCCCGCTGGCATTTGATGGAGTGTGCCTTCGCCACGGCTTCAAATTGTTCCACCAGACCAATGTCTGAAATCATGGATGAATCCATGACGTGGAGACAGACGCCGTCACCGGCCACCGACACGCGATCCTCGTCGGGAATACCCGGCGTCTTGCAGCACAGCGTCGTATCGCACGATACGCCGAAATCCGGCTGCACGCCATAGGCCGCCGCCTGCGCGCCGCGGCAACCGACTTCTTCCTGCACTGTCCAGACTGCATAAATTTCACAGTTGTGATGTTTGAGCGCCTCCAGCGCTTTCAGCTGTGCCCAGCAACCTACACGATTGTCCAGACACTGACTGACGACCGAGTTGCCGACTTCTTCGAACGGCCCGTCAAGCACAACCATGTCGCCAATAAGAACTTTGTTTCGCACCTGATCGTTGTTCAGGCCGAGATCGACAAAGAATTCCGTGACTTCAGGAATTTTCTTTTTGTCGGCGTCGCTTGCGATATGAATCGGCTTTCCGGAGGCATTCATAATGCCCGGCAGATCACCCTGCGTCGTGCAGACACGCACCTTGCGGGCAAAGAGATTCCGCGGATCAAATCCACCGACCGGATTCAGACGCAAATAACCGGATTCGTCGATGTGACGCACGAGGAACCCGATCTGATCCATGTGCGCCGCCAGCATCACCTTGACGGGTTTCCTGGCGGCATTGCCGTTCTCCGGACGCGGCTTGCGGACGCCGATCAGCGATCCCATCGAATCGACGGTGACTTCGTCGAACAGTTTTTGCTTCGTCACATAGTCCTGAATGACCTTTCGAATCCGATCTTCACGCCCCGGAACCGAAGGCGTTTGCGTCAATGTCTGCAGCAGCTTCATGCCTGATCTCACAACAGGAAAAAAACAGAGATGTCTCTACAACCCCGCATGATCAGCGATTCACCTCCAACTGGCAACTGTGCCTGTCGCAGGAAGTCAGCCATGTCTCAGCTTTGCTGATGATTTCCTTCACGGCAGAGAGTGCATATCATTGAGGCAATCAGGTCGTCGTCCGACAGTACTTTCGTCCATCGTCACTCGCAGGGATGCCGCAGAGCAGGAAGTCTATGAATTCATCCAGTGCATCGACTGCAATCACTCCGTCTACGAAGGTGCGTCTCAAACTGTCACTGAAGAAACGCCTCGTGTTTGGCACCGTGCTGGCCGGGATTGTGGTTTTGGCATGTGAGCTGATTTCGTGGGCCGGGCTGCACCTGGCGGACAAGGTGTTCTCGATGCCAAGGCTGAGATTCAAGCAGCAGCAGATCGCCGAAGGGGTTGGTGTTTCGGATGGAGCGAGTGAATCGTTTCATCCGTATCTGGGATGGGTTCATAATCCAGAGCTTGTTCGACCGGAGGAGTATTCCGGCGGAGACATTCCCGTTAACTGGCTGGGATTCAAGGATGACAGTGAAAGCGTCTGTCACCGGGCTGATGACACATTCATTGTCGGGATCGCTGGTGGTTCGGTTGCATGGGGATTTTCATGGGAAGCGCAAAACGTCCTGCGAGAAAAACTGTCCGCTCATCCTGCCCTCAAAGGTCGCAGGATTCAGTTTATCCGCATGGCGCTGCCCGGCTACAAACAGCCTCAACAATTGATGGCCTACAACTTTCTGCTGACGCTGGGAGCTGAGTTTGATTTAATCGTGAACATGGATGGCTACAACGAAACGGTTCTTGCCATTCGCGACAACGCTCAGTCAAACACCGCGATTTCCTATCCGCGCGGGTGGCACTCGCGGGTCGTATCGGTTTCTGATCCACGCTCTTCAGCGGACGCCGCGCGACTGCTGTACCTGCGCGGCAAGCGGCAGCAAATGGCTCGATCGATTCTGGCTTCTCGATTTCGATGGTCCGCTACCTGCAATCTTGTCTGGAATATTCGCGACGAGTTTGCGTCAGGAGAACTGACGGACCTGGGGATCTCTGTGAGCAAATCGAAACGCCACAGCTTTACGACGCATGGCCCGACCAACCGATTTTCCGGTCCTGAACTCGAACCGGAAGTTACCGCGATGTGGAAACGCTGTTCACGGCAGATGCACAACCTCTGCAAAGCCAACGGGACGCTTTACCTGCATGTACTGCAACCCAATCAGTATGTGCCGAATTCGAAGCCAATGGGCACCGCAGAACGCCTTGTGTGTTATTCTGAAGAAGAAGGTTCAGCAGTGTTCGTACGTTCGATGTTCCCGCGACTCCAAGAGTTGGGACGTGCATTGGAAGCTGAAGGAGTGGAGTTCAGCGACCAGACCATGGTGTTTGCGACTGTTGAGCAACCGCTGTATGTTGATTGCTGGTGTCATTTCAACGCAGAAGGTCACAGACTGCTGGGTGCCGCAATCGCAGATCGCCTGCTGACAATGCTTGACAAAGCCACAGTCGAACGAGCAATCAATCGGAATTAATCCCTCACTCAGGTCGCCCTTGCGATCTTTGCGTCCTTTTGTGGCCAGCCACACTTGTCACGGTAGCTCATGGTGGGCCGGCGCTCTCGTTGCTCGCTGGTCCCACCCTACGAAACTCCCCTTCTCCAATTGAATCTCGTCTGGTTCAACTTGCGTGTTTCATTCAGCGGGTCGTTCCACGAGCCATGCGCAGGCGTTTTTCAGTAACCGGCGGAAGGCGGGTTGCTCAAAGTCGCCGACATGACCCAGCGACGTGTAGAAAGTCGTGCCGCCGTCGCTGCGATGATTGACCCATGCAACCGGTTCGGCAGCGGTGTCCGGAATTGAGCCAATCAGCAGAGGCGTGGCCGTTGGCTGCAACGGGCTGACTTTATACAGCGAACCTTTTCCTTTGAGGTCCGCCAGGTTGATGCCCATCAACAGGGGATGCTCGGCAGAATTGCTCGCGACGGTGATCGAGGTCTCCGGACCTTCTCCATGATGATTCGTGTAACTTCCGCCGATGACATCACGATCAAATTCCACCCAGTCGGCTCGTCCGTCCGGTGCCGGCTTGTCTCGGAGGCAAAATGCGTGACTGGCTGTTCGAATCCCGATCAACGGTTTGCCGGAACCGATGAACTCCTGAATCTGCTTCAGCTGGTCCGGCAGCAGTGTTCGACGTCGCACGCTGATCAGAGCCAGATCCGCCGACTTCAGGACATCAAGACCCGGAAGAATGCTGCCGTCCTGAGCGTCGCCGTAAACCAGACTCACCTTGAAATCCTTACCGAGTTCTTCTTTGGCAAACTGAGTCAACGACACTTCCGTCTTGTACTCCGGCTCCGATGTGACGATCACAATGTGCTTCCGCGAATCGTCGGCAAATCGAAATGGTGCGGTCCCGGTGATGTCCGTGCTGGTGATCGAGGGACACCAGTACTGTTCGATGTGCTGAGCAATCAGATCATTGCCGGTGAAGTGTGAGACAAACGGTGCCATCGCCGGATTGTACATTGTGTCGGTCATGTCTCGCATGAGCACGACGTTCTGGCCTTGTCGCACCATCTGGCGGATGGAAAACGGACGTCCCAGGACACACATATTGGTATGCACGCCCATCACAATCACATTCTGAATGCCCCGCTGTTTCATCAGATAAAACGCTTCGCCGCTGTCGGTGATGGCGTCCTGTTCGGCGATTTCAATTGCAGGATGCTGACGGCTCCACGCCCGATAATTCTTTACGGGAGAATCACAGTCGCAGCCGCCATCGGAATCATCGATCGGCAGTTTTTCGCCTTCACGAGTTTTGTCGAGGTAACACCAGCGTTCCAGCGGGATCTTCGTTTCGACGACCGGTGCTGCCTGAGCCAGCTTACGCTGCGGAAAGTCCTTGTAGAAATCCATGGTGTCGCTGGGACAGTGGATAATGAACACGCCCCTGGCGCGAGCCTGATTGATGACCTCATTCATCTTTGGTGCCATTTCCGACACTCGCGCCGCGGACTGTTTACACCAGTGATCGTCCCACATGTCGCAGACCACGATACATGTTTCGGACGGTGTCCATGTCATCGGCTTCACGACCGAGTGCCAGCGATCCGTATCCGGCGCAACTTCCACGCGCGTGCGCGCCTGGAGAGTCAGCGGTTCGTCTGCCGGAGATTGGGCGCGTGAGACACTGTTTGTTGTACATGCCAACACAACCGCCATTACGCAGTGGATGCAATTGAAAATTCGCCAACGCGACATGTGAAAACTCCCATGATGTTGTTTATGCTCGGCGAGGGTCTGATGGAGATGTTTTGTCGTAGCCGGATTCGTGAGAATTCGACCATGAATAATGCCCACGACCGAATTCTTACGAATCCGGCTACATGCCATTTGTGCCCGCACGTTTGAAAGTCTGACGATGATTGTGACAAAGCACTGCGCAGCAAAAAAGGCGGGGACCATGCCTGGCGACCGCCTTTTTGATTATTTGCTACTCAGCAATGTCAGAAAACCTCGTGAACAATGTCAGGAACCGACATTCGATCAGTCCCTGACAGCTTTGGGAGACTCGAGACAACGGGGCGACGGTTATGCCTTGCGGCGGAATCGGAGGCCAACGCCCAGCAAGACCATCGAGGATAGTGCCAAGGCCAATGAACTCGGTTCTGGTACAACAGTACCAGAAACGGTGAAACCCAGGGGGAAAGGGGATATTGTGAAGTTTGAAAGATTCGGGGATGCGACGTTTGTGTTGGAACCGTTAGAGAATGCCGAGAATTGAAAAGTCCCGAAAGGAGTGTTAGTGGTACCGCCACCCACAGCCCATCGGACAATCGTGTCCCCCGACGTGTCGGTGTTGAAAAGAAAGATTCCATAATCGGCGGCAGCGAGCGACAGGCCGCTGAAAAGCGTAACCGGTGTAAAGTCGGCGGAGGCAGCGAAGCTGCCGACGTTGACCGTCGCAGTGGCGATCACGTTCGACGGACCGTTTTGTACCAAATAGACATCCACTGTTCGTGAATTGCCATCGAGGCTTCCGATCAACGCGGAGATCGTGACGGGGGAGGCGCCCACTTGTGACCAGAAGACACCTTCGACCTAGCTGTTCGGCCCGCCAATCCGGAACGACATGCTGGTGGCGGGGCCGTTATCGACGATGATCCCCGCAAAGGACGTTGTGGCCAAAGCAGGAATCAAAGCGATTGCCAGGGCCGAAGTGAAACGAAACATCTATGAAGCTCCTTTGGTGAACAAACATATTCCCTACAACTGGAGCGGACCGGAGCCACCAAGCATTTTGGTGGCATTTCCAACCCGCCGCGACGCATTATAGGGATTCAAAAGTGTCCGGTCAAGTGAACACGGGCACCTGTACTACTAACGATTGAAGTCTTGTTGTACTGCGAAGATTTCCGCACTGCAGTTGCTCAAGTTGTTTGATACCCAACTGTTGTGCGATGGATGGATTGCCACAAAAAACACAAAGACACTCAAGAAGTAGAGCTCAACAATAAAAGTCAGCGACCGACACGAACGACTGAAACTTTTTGACCAGATTTTGAAATGGGGTCAGGAGTCAATAGTCCTTAAACAAGTGACCCCGGACAGGCGTTTTTGTGAGATTTTGTGATTTCGCGGCGCGCAGCCGCGAACGAAGCGGGCGAGTCGCTTGAGGTTCGTCGGGTTGAAGATTCTGCATCGCGGAGACTTCAGCAGCGTGGCTGCGGTGAGGCGGGACGACCGGTCGAAGCACAAAACTTCGACATCAGATGCCTCCGAACACTCGTGGCCGAGGACGAGTGGTCGGACGCCAGGTCTACAAATTCAGCACTTCCACCATGCGCCAGAAAATGGGTTGCGAATCATTCCATGCCAGCAGGCGGTACACCGTGCGGCGACCTGTGGTAATGATCTGACACGGGATACGAATGATCGTATTCACGAACGTCCGAAATTCCATCTTCAGCAGTTTGAACTTCTCGCTGTGACGACGATCTTTCCAGCGACCTGTTTCTGGAAGCCATAACGCGCTCCAGGCTTTCAGTGACCACGCCACTGACGCCATCACCATGTACGCCCAGTTCGAATACAGATTATCCACGGGAGCTCGAAACGCACGCGGACCATTCTTGAGTTGCTCAATGACGTTCTCCTGGTTGCAGCG
>CAMAVB010000248.1 GCA_945861465.1 Candidatus Kuenenia stuttgartensis | reverse complement strand
GCCCATCCCAAGGTTGTTACTTTCCAGCGTCTGGCAGTACAGATTCCATCCAGGACCAAACATCTCGTCCGTCACCTGATCAAATGTTGCGACAAGGATCGACCTGGCAAAAAATGTGTGGGCAAAAAAAATCTAGCCGCAGCATAGACCCTGTTCTTTCAAATTGTCTTTCCCTCATCTTTTTGCCCGTCCATCTTTTTGCCCATCCCACGGTTGTTACTTTTCAGCGTCTGGCAGTACAGATTCCATCCAGGAACAAACATCTCGTCCGTCACCTCGTCAAATGTTGCGACAAGGATCGACTTGGCAAAAAATGTGTCGGCAAAAAAATCTAGCCGCAGGGGGGGCACACAAAAAGGGGTACGCACGATGTGGCCTTCTCCCTGACATTACAGGATCGGCACACGGAAGTGGTGCCCTGTTCATGCTTTTGGGGCGGGAACTCAATGGCTGGCCTGCGTTATCCTTCGCACGGACGCTCAAGACAGAACGGTCTCCCGGTCCGCCCCTCCGCTGAAGGCCGAAGTAGTTGGCTACACTTTCCTCGTAAGATACTTTCATTCGCTATTCCAAACCGGTTTATCCCGGCACACAATGTCCCCTTTTGCGAGTCCCCTTTTGCGAGTACACAACTGCGTGTGGAATCAATTCTGCTTCGCTGTCATTTGTCTGCCGATTTGCGGCGTGTTCGCAGTTCAATCAAACGCTTCCGAAACTCGGATTCTTTGCCCCGATCCACGGGATCATAGTATTGTCGATCGACACCCAGATAGTCCTGACTGACCCAGCCGTCGGCGGAATCGTGAGCGTACTCATATCCGACGCCGTGTCCGAGTCGCTCGGAACCGGCATAATGCCCGTCGCGCAGATGCATGGGGACAGGGACAAGCGTATTCTGTCGCACGTCGGCAATCGCGGCGTCAATCGCGGCATACGATGCGTTTGACTTCTGAGCGCAGGCCAGATATGTGGTCGCCTGCGCCAGATTGATGCGGCATTCGGGCATCCCGATCGTTTCCGTGGCCTGCCATGCGGCAGTGGCAATCAGTAAACCCATCGGGTCAGCGTTTCCGATATCTTCGGATGCGGCGATCACCAGGCGTCGTGCGACAAATCGCGGATCTTCTCCCGATTCCAGCATTCGAGCCAGCCAGTAAAGTGCGGCGTCCGGATCGCTGCCGCGGATACTCTTGATGAACGCGCTGGCGACATCGTAATGATCGTCGCCGGACGGATCGAATCGCAGTACTCGCCGCTGCATGGATTCTCCGGCGACTGCCGAGTCCACAATTTTTGTCGTGCGTGAAACAGACAGCACAGCAATGTCGAGAGCGGTGAGTGCACGCCGACCATCGCCATCCGACAACGTGGCGATGAAATCGAGTGCCTCACTGTGGACCAGCACATTGTGCCCGGCGAGTCCGTGTGTTCTGTCGTGCAACGCACGTTGCATCAAAGCGATCAGATCTGCCTTTTCCAATTCCTTGAATTCGAAGACCTGACTGCGGCTGATGAGCGGTGCGACAAGTGAGAAAAACGGATTGGCAGTGGTGGCACCGATGAGTGAAATCGTACCACTTTCAACGTCTGGCAGCAGAATGTCCTGCTGATTGCGACTGAAGCGATGCAGTTCGTCAATGAAGACGATCGTCTGAGTCCCATCGGCGGCCAGGCGATCGCCAGCGGCCTGCAGGACTTCGCGCACCTCTCGAACTCCCGAAGTTGTGGCGTTCAGGCGTTCAAAATGGCGACGAGTCTGTTTGGCGATCAGTTCGGCCAGCGTTGTTTTTCCAGTGCCGGGAGGGCCGTAGAAGATCATGGAACCGATGCGGTCAGCGTCCAGCATTCGGCGGAGAAGCTTCCCGTCGGCCAGAATATGCTGCTGGCCTGCGAATTCAGAAAGTACGATCGGCCTCATCCTCGCCGCCAGCGGCCTGGCACTGTCGCGATTCTGCTGTTCTGCTGCCCCAAAAAGGTTCATAACCAACTTTCATCCGGTCAGACGCTGTCGTTGTACGATTTAATCCCAGTATACCGGGGTCTCCGAGCCGTTCTGACCGGTCCGGCAGACTCATTCTGTTTTTTTTTTCTGCTGAACGGCGACAAAATGAGTAGCGGGCCAGTTCGGTTACCGCCAAAATCACCTCTGATCTGAGTCCTGCCGTTCGTTTGGTATGGGCTGAAGGTATCAGATTTCAGCTGGCGGAGCCGGGAAGACTTCCCGGAAATCATCAATGATTGCGGTGTTGCAACCAACTGGACCGGGGGTTCATATTGTGATTGATCGAGCGGTCGTGCTGGTCGGTCGCAGTGCGGATTGCGATGCCATCATCGATGTCAGCTCCAAGATCTCCCGCATGCACTGCGTATTAGTGCAGGTCGATGCGGATTACTACATTCGCGATCTGGGCAGCATGAACGGCGTGATGGTGAATGGTAAACGTGTTGAAAAAACAGCAAAGCTGGTTCACGGTGTTGAAGTGTCCATTGGCGACGTTGTCTTTAAGTTTCATACCAATGTTCAACCCCCGACACGAGTTGCCGTTCGCTCACAGGGCGGCACAAAAGTTGTTCCAGCGCTGGTCGATAAAGCTGTGCCGATACTGGACGCCGAAATCATCGACGCACAAATCCTCGATGATGCAGATTTGCTTGAAGAGGTCGGGATCGTCGATGTGATCGAAGATGTAGAAAATGTTGATGACTTCATTCAGGTGTTGGATTTCGCAGATGAGATCGATGTCATTGAGGACGTTGAAGTCATTGAGGACGTTGAAGTCATTGAGGACGTTCAAGTCATTGACGACATTGAAGTCCTTGACGACATTGAAGTCATCAATGATGTGCCGATTGTCACCAATGAAGTCCGCCGCCCACGCAGACCACCGCGTTTGCGATAGCAGCTGATCAATGCAGCAATGACGACAGCGATGCAATCCCGGTGGACTCGCGATTGACAAGGGGTTCGCCGAATGCTTTCCCGATGGACCAGCCCCAGTAGCGAGCCCGGTCGCGGATGTCGTCGATGACGGTCGGGAATTCCTGCTTGCGCCCGATGATCAATTGACTTTCATAAGCTTTCACTGCTGCCATCTTGGTATCAATCTGTGAAGAAATATCCATCACAATCGAAGGTGCTGGATGAATCCGCAGATGAATGCTGAAATAATGCAGCAGGAGTGGCGGCCAGAAAGGATCGCCTGCCATGTCGGAGCGACTGAGTTTCGACCAGAACCGGGCGTCGTCACAAAGACTGCTGGCAGCGACATGGTCGGGATGGGCGTCCTGCCAGTATGGTGCCAGGATGATCTGCGGTCGGACCGTTCGAAAGATCTCCGCCAGTTTCCGGCGTGATTCAAGATTCGGCTGCAAGCTCCGATTTGGAAGATCCAGATTACCTCGCCAGGTGAGTCCCAGTATCTCGCTCGACTTTTGTGTCTCGCGGCGGCGAGTTTCAACTGAGCCGTGTGGTGTCGGTTCCCCGGACGTCAATTCCACAACGCCGACGCGCAGATTCTGCTGGAGCGAGACGGCAATTGTGCCGCCTACGCTGATTTCGGCATCGTCGGGATGAGGTGCGACGACAAGGATGTCGAGTGGCGGCATGAAGTCCTCTGTGCGCAGATTGGTTCGGGGTTACACTTCTGGAGCGATCGAGTCATTGTAACTCTGTCGCCGCATTTGGCACATCCTGACCGTGGGACGTGACGAAGTGTGACGATTCTCATTTCCTGGGTCAGCGCTCTCGGCGTAACATTGTGCAGGAATTTCCGATGATCCGATCGCGACTGATACTACTGTTGGCCTCCCTGATCGGATTGCAACTCGCCGGATGTGCGATGGTCGAATCACCACGCTCGGCGATGCGCAGGATGACGCGGACGTTTACCCCACGACCGACCGACATTGGGGAGGATGCCGCCGAAGATGATGGCCAGTGGGATTTCGTCGGTGACGAAGGCCGCGTGGACTACGATCGCGAGCGTGACCCGGATCCGTGGTGGGGAAAAATGTTCGTCTCCGACAAAGCCCGAGCAATTGAACGTAATCTGGGCGTCGATTACTGATCTGGACACAATTTTGCCGATCCGGTAAACATCCGGCAGATTCTGCCCGTTCATGCGTTGAAACCGCACGGTTTGCTGGCATCAGCATCCGAACGCAGAGTCCGGCTCGTGCAGAGTCAGAAAGTCTTAAACGTACGTTGCAGGAAACCGACAGGATGTCCAGGTTCTCCACAAAATTTGCCGCCCCTTTGTCATTGATTGCCCTGGCCGGTTGCATGCATCCGCCGATGTACCAGCAGGGGCCGTACGGACAGCAAATGTACGGACCACAAGGGAATTTTGCCCCATCGGGCACAATCGTTGTGCCTCCATCCAATGCTCCGCCCTATCAGCCTGATGGTTCGACATACAGCATTCCGGGTACAACACCTGGCCAGGCAGATGATTTCAAAAAGCCTGTTGATGCCGGCAGCGGTCGATTCTTCACACCACCCGACGGAAATGTCCCTTTGCCCAGCGACCCTGGCACGGGTGATGGCGCTGGCACTGGTGCGCGACCCTTTTCAAGCGATTTGGACTCGTCACCATAACACACGCCGCGCGGTCAGAAATGGGTCTGGCGAGCGAAGTGGCGTGAGCCCTCCGGTATCTCGTTTTGTACCGGCAAACTGACGCCCTGCCGCTTGCCAATTCTCTCAATCAGAGTAGATCACGGCGCGTGGTCTCGGAGGGCTGACGCCCTGCCGCTCGCCAATTCTCTCAATCAGAGTAGATCACGGCGCATGGTCTCGGAGGGCTGACGCCCTGCCGCTCGCCGTGACAAAAAAGAAAGCCGCGATGATTAAATCATCGCGGCTTCAAATCGTTCATCGTTGAGGACCTTACTTCAGAGGCTCACTCTTCGCGCCTTCCTGAATTGCGAAGATGCGATTGCGAATCGTAATGAACATGGTGTCGTTCGCGACGATCGGAGTCGACACGACGGAGGACTGCATGCTGACTTCGCTGAGGAGTTCCATTTCAGGTGAGAGCTTGAAGACGCAGATATCTCCGTCGGTGTCACCGATGTAGACATGGTCTTCGACGATCAGCGGCGATCCCCATGATTCTGCAAACATGTCGTACGTCCAGTGTCCCTTGCCCGTTTTTGCATCGACACAATGGAAGAGTCCGCCGAAGTCGAGCACATACAACAGGTTATTCTTGATGGAGACGGTCCCCATAGTGCGGTGCATCGTCGTTTCAAAAACTTTTGGATCTTCTCCGATATAGTGCCAGACAGCTGCGGAATTGGGATTTTCACGTTCAAAGTCTCCGACTTTCTCATCCAATGCCTGGAGACGTTTGTGTGCAATCGGTGTCTTGGGGTCCTTTGAGTTGTACACGATCGTGGGGCTGACATCGCCCCGTTTGGTTGGGTCGATGCACCACAGATGGCCCTGACCGTCGCCGTGTTCCGGGTCTTCGCCCACGGCAATATAAACAAGCCCGTCGTACACCACCGGGATCGCTATCAAGTGGTTTCGCGTCGCACGCGTCAGCGTGTACAGGGTGTTCTTCGGATTGCAATCGAATTTCCACAGCAGCTCGGATTTCCCGTCTTTGCCTGCTGCGGAAAAACTGTAAAGATAGCCGTCGCCACCGGCGAACAGTACCTGCGCCACGCCGTCAAACTCTCCGTACGCCGGAGACGACCACTGGCCATGAAGAATGTTGGCACCCGGCGATTTATCGGTCCACAGCACTTCACCGGAATTGCGGTTCATGCAGATAAAGCTCGGTGCTTCTTCTTCGGGAATCGCGAAATGTCCTTCATCGACACCATTGGCTGTAGTCACAAACAACAGATCGCCGACGCCGGTGATCGAGCAGCTGCACATATTGTGTTGGAAAACACTGAGTACCTTCATCATGTCCAGCTCCCAGACTACGTCCGCTTCGTCCTTGTCTGTGACTTTTTCTTCCACGAAAGGACTGTCGTTTTCGCCGTCGTGGAACCCTTCCGTATCCAGACATACGACTACCCCGCGGCTGCTCACGTACCATGCTCGATCGCCATCAACGAAAGGCGAACAGCAGATCCCTTGATCCGGCCAGTCGTTGACCCTCCCGCTCGATAACTTCTCACTGGAATGTTGCCACAGAAATTTTCCGTCCTTTTCGTTGAAGCAGATCAGGCATCCCAGATCGACTGTACTGGGATAGCGTTTGATGTAGCCGTTTCCATTGTTTGTGCCGACGTACACTTTACCGTTGGCCACCACAGCATTTCCGTAGGTCTCCGAACCCAGCGGCATGGACCAGAGGATATTCTCACCGGTATCGACATTCCAGCTGATGGGGATATTCTTGCCATCCGGCGTGTTATTGCGGGATGTACTGCCGCCCCATTGAGGCCAGTCATGGGGACCGACCTTCATTTTCGTGATCTGGCTGACAACAAACTCAGTCGGGTCTTCTGCAGCAAGACTGCCGCCGAGCCAGATAGCTGTTGCAGCAACGCACAACCCTGCGACGAATTGATCCTTCAGTTTCAACATGGACAAAAAATCCTTATGGAGGGAGTTATTGATTTTTGTAGTTTTTCCAATTGCACCTGCCAGGAGTTTGTCTGAATACCGCTGTTCGTATGAGCGGCAAGGCGCTAGCCGCTGGTTTTTGCAGTCAAATTACCTGCGGCTGGCGGGGTGTTGATGTTTTGATCTCATGGTTATACCAACCCGAATCGCAAGCGAAGAATACAGCCATTTATGCCTCGCTGGCGCTTCGGGTTGGTATTAAGTCAACAGACCTCTAGCGCCTTGCGGCTCACGTTCTTTAAGTATCAGGACAGACTCTTAATTTGCCGTAACCTGCACATTGTCAATGAAAAATTCGCCGTCTGTGGAGTTCCCGAACAGTCCAGGGCTTCCGTTTAGATTCGGAGTTGCATCGGCGGCCTCGATTTGCCACTCCTTCGGTTCTGTCTCGCTGCGAGGCCAAACCTTGCCGCGCAGAATGGCCTTGCCATCCTTTGTTTCGCTTTGAAACTTCATGGTGTACCACGTGTCGGCGGACCAAGTGAAGTCAATCGTCTTTGCGAATCGCAATTCCGCCCTCGCGGTCCACGATCGAATCTGCAGATGCTGAGCACCCTGCAGATCCAGTGTGTATCGCTGATTGATCAGCCCCAGATCCGGAATGCGTCCGTTCTTCTGGCTTGCATTGAAGTCGGCTTGAATCGTGTAGTCATGTAGATTCGTCCAGCCGAGCCATGCCTGGCTCCGAGTCCCTTTTGGAATGGTGCTGATCTTGACAAGACCTTTTTCGCCATCCAGCGGAGCCGGCTTGTGGCGATAATCCGCACCGATCCAGACCGGCGGAACTTTGTCGTCAGAGAAATCAAATTTCCACGGCAACATGGGGATGACGCGAATCCGCGCAGTCGCCGTCATCTCGCCCGATTTTGCCGTCAGCACGACCGCAGCCAGTCCCGAAGCAGGAGCCCTGTAGACATGATCTTTTCCGATTGTACCTCCACCGGCCACCGTGATTTCGACATCCTTCATCGTCTGGATGAGCTGTCCGTGCCTGTTGTAACCTCTCACCTGCAGGTTGGCCTTCTGGCCGGGCAGCAGCAGTAATTCCACAGGTGTCAGCATGATTTGGGCAACGACTTTGTCTTTGTCTGCTGAGGTCTCCCCGGTCTGTTTCGGCGTGGTGGCTTTGACGGTGGCAGCACCCGGCTTGCCGATGCAGTACAATGCATCAATCGTCGGCAGATAGATTCTGCCGTTCGCAATGATCGGAGAACCAAATACGAGTTCGTCCGATGACAGGCGAACTTCGCTTAGTTTTTCCACGCCTGTGTCATTTGGTTTGAGGACATGGAACCGACCGGAGTTCTCGGCCACGTAAATCTTGCCGTCGCCAGCGACGGGACTGCCAAACATGGTTCGACCGAGCTTCATCTGCTCCACCGTTCCGTTGGCCTTTTTCTTACCAATCAGTTCGCCGGTTTTCGCATCAACAATGACCAGTGAGGCACCGTCGTCTACGAAATAAACCCGGCCACCGAGCTTCACAGGAGCATTTCGGCCAACAGCCTTACCGGGAATCTTCCAGAGTAACTTGTCTTCCGAAATGTCGCCTTCCGTATTTCCGTCGAACGCGAAAATCGCACCCAGCGTCTTGGTATCATTCGCGTTCTTTTCAGCGTGACTGCCGTATACGATTCCGTTTTCATCTATCACAGAAGTCGTATTCAGCCCGCGCGTCGAAGCCTGATATTTCCAGATCGTCTTTCCCGTTCGCGGCTGGAGTGCGTAGATCGCCCCGTCGCCTGCGCCAACAACCATCGCGGCCTGGCCATTGAAGTAAGTCAACACCGGAGTACTGTAGGTCGTATCTTCCGGCCGCAACTTTGTGCTCTTCAGCCACTGAGCCACTCCCGTCTTCTTGTCGAATGCGATCAGGCGGTAAGCGGGAATGGCTGTCTCACCCCAGCCGGTCAGAACTCCGCTGATGATCACGAGATCCTCAAACACGACCGGGAAATTCGTGCGACCGCCATATGTCGACAGCATTCCATATTCTTCGCTCATCGAGTGTTCCCAGATCGTCTTGCCCGTTTTTCCGTCAAGACACTGAAACACACTGCCGAGTCCAAGGACAAAGACGGTATCCGTTTTAGGATCGCCCACAACACTGGACCAGCCGACTCTCTCTGCCGGAGCATCGGTCAAAAAGATATTGTGAATGCTCTCCCAGATCAGTTCGCCGGTCTCTGCGTCAAGGCACATTGTCTTCTCGCCTTCCTGAGTGGTCTCAGGAAACGACCGACAGACAGCGTAGACGCGTCCATTCATCACGACCGGCGACGATCGCGAAGCGGATTCCGGCTTCCGCCACAACAGGTTTTCACCCTCGAGTGACCAGGAATCAGGAAGGTTGGTTTCTGTCGACTGACCATCGTTGTGCGGTCCGCGCCAGTGCGGCCAGTCTTCGCCAAAGGAGGCTTGACTCAGGACGCACAAAACGAGGAATGTGAGTTGCGACATTTTCATGATTTGTTTTCTCCGCCGAATTCCGGTCCTTGATGGTTGCTTCAGTCTTTGAAGAAGAAAATCGTCCGTAGCCGGATTCGTGAGAATTCGGACACCAGACAGCCGTTGTGAACATCCGTGCGTCTACTCATCCAGCCAGTTGCAGCTGGCATCTTCGTGCGGTTCTCTGATTCGCTTCAGCAGTGCAGTCAGTTCCCGTTGTTCAGTGCGATTCAAATGGCCCAGTTGTCTCGTATGCATCGCCTGAACGTCTGATGCCATTTCATCAAGCAGTTTGAGTCCCTGTTGTGTGATTGCAATCTCAACGACCCGCCGATTTTCACTGCGACGCTCTCGAATGATCAGCTGCCGTTGTTCAAGACGATCCAGCATGCGCGTCGTGTCGGGACTGCGAGAAATCAACAGCCTTCCCAACGCCAGAGTTTGCAAGGATGCCGGATAGACAGAACGCAGCAATCGAAGTGCATTATATTGTTGTGCCGACAATTGGAAACTTGTGAACAACTCTTCTTCCAGAGCCTTCAGGCAATCGTAGGTCCTCCACAGGTTCAGGAATGCTTCCTGCTCCGGTGAATCGAACCTCGGTTTTCGAGAAGGCGCTGGTACAGATGACGTTGCCATGCCTCAAGCATCACCGTTGCGACGATAATTGTCAAGACAACCGTTTTCCGGAAAGGCCGTTTTCCAAGATTTTTTCGCTCTGATGCCACTCGTGGTTGAAAGTGACAGTAACCCGAGGCGTCAGTACGACTGCCCGTATTTCCCGGCACGCCTTCCACCTTCCGTGGATGGAAGCCCCGTCTGGCAACTATACTTCACGCGGTCAGGAATGATGCCCTGCGTTATCAGCCGCGTGCAGTATAGATTGCGAAACTCATTCCAGTATGCAGCCCGCCATCGTGCTTGTCTCTGTAATAGCTTCGTTTGGTTCAACAACGTGCCGGCAGCCAGATTCGTTTCTATACTCCACTAGCTGCGGGTTGTGCATTCGGTCAACACCGGCGACTAGCGCCTTGCCGCTCACACAACGGTTCAACGACAAATGATGTGCGCAGCGCAGAATCAAGGAAATTATTAGGTGAAGACGAACTGAGGACAGATCGGGACGTCAACAACTTTGGAAGCGTCGATGGAAAACAGATCTAAACCGCGAATGGACGCGAATGAACGCGAATAAACTCAAAAAACGGGTAAAATGTGCTGTTTTCGCGACATAACTTCAGAGCCCGCGCCTGTTGAAGAGTCATTCGAAATCAATCCACACTGGGTCCCTGCCGCTATTCGCGTGTATTCGCGTCCATTCGCGGTTTCAACACCAGTCCTCCTCCGCGCACTTCATTTGTCATTGAACCCACAAAACCTCAAATTTGACCGCTCGGGGTATACGTCGGTTCTTTCTGAGTCCTGTCAATCCTGGATCGGCGCAAAAAAACAGCGGCATTGCTGCCGCTGTCATAAAATCCGCGTGTCAACCACATGATCCTATTTGATCACACTGCTGACTGATGCCATCATCGAACACCATGCAGTTACGCAGCTGGTGCTGGAGGCGCTTCAGCTGGAGGTGCTTCAGCCGGAGGAGCTGGAGCATTTTCAACCGCTGGTGCTGGTGCTGCTGGTTCTGCTGGTGTCGCTACTGCGCATCCGTCTGTGCTACACGCGCTGCTGCATGTGTTGCAGCCGCTGCTGCATGTGTTGCAGCCGCTGTCGCATGAATTGCGACGACCGCAGCGTGATGCTCGAACGCAGCATGGCTGGCATGAGCCGCAGCTTGGCGCTGCAGTTGTGCAGGCATCGCAGCTTGGTGCTGGTGCACATGCTGTTGCGCATGCCGTTGGGCATGCTTCGCAGCTTGGCGCGGGTGCGCTGCATGGCTGGCATGCGTCGCCACAATGATTCTTAACCGCACAATGGCGGTTGTGGTGCTGAGAACCACAATGATTAGCGGTTCTGCATTTTGTCGGCCGACAGCAATTGTTTCGGCCAGCTTCAGCGGTGTTGGCAAGCAGCATTGCGGCCAACGCGAACAGGATTCCAAGATTTCGCATTATTCTATCCTTACTTAATTAACCTGATGCCGCACATTTCAATGCACGACAGCCCCCGCAAGTTCTCCCAAGACACACGTCCAGGTTGCGGCAGCCTCTCTTATCTCCGCAATACCCTATCTTTACTGACCGGAATCTGTCAAACAACCAGCCCATTTTTTCAAAGATGATCATTCAAAGTTGTCATCCCAACGAGATCCTCGGGAATTCGTTGCACCTCTCCAGCTCGATTTACACAGGCAATAATCGAGTCTGCCTCAGTCAAAACCTCGTTTTCCCGCATCAAACAATAGTGATGTTCCAGCTTCGCAGGAGTGACACGGGCAATCTCAGTTTTGAGCGTAAGCTGATCGTCGTACCGAGCTGGTCGACGATACCGCACTTCTATTTTCGCGACCACGAAGTACAGACCCAATTCCTCCATGCGACGATAACTGCCCCCTTGAGCCCGAAACAACTCGGTCCGACCCACTTCAAAATAACAGAGATAATTTGAATGATGCAGAAATCCCATCGCATCGGTTTCGTTGTAACGCACACGGATTTCGACAATATGCTGGTTGATCATGGTTGAATCTGCTGGAGGGTTTCCTTTATTGATCGGTCGCATCTGAGAAATCCTAAGGCTTGCTTCACCCGTGGAACAGCTCCGCCGATGGCGTGGACTTAAGCGCTTTTCACTGAGCGGCACGCAGGCGCAGCGAAAAAGCCCGAACGCGATCAAAAGTCGCTGGGACTTCGATTGCATTGGGCTTTTAGGCGAGCGGCAGATAAGTTCTTACCGTACAGCGGACTTCCAAGTCCGCCGAAACAAACGACGGACA
>CAMAVB010000247.1 GCA_945861465.1 Candidatus Kuenenia stuttgartensis | reverse complement strand
CCCAGCTTTCTGGTGTCACTCATTTACTCGCGCGTTCGTGAATGGAAAAAGGCTGGCAGGATCGATGGTCAGCAATTGATCGTGATTGATGAAGAACTGCGAAAGCTGCTGGAAATCGTCGGTGGTTGTGAACGCATTCGCAATACGCGACTGGCGCGGTCCTATCGAGCCTTCGCCCGACAATGCGTATTCCTGTATCTGACCACGCTGCCCTGGGGAATCGTCGAAAGTTTCGGTTGGTGGACCGTACCGATCACGGCCATTCTGAGCTATTTTATGCTCGGACTTGAAACCGTGGCGGAACACACCGAAGAGCCCTTCGGAACAGACGAAGATGACCTGGATCTGGAGGGCATGTGCCACACAATTGAAGCATCCATCGCAGAGATTTTCGATCACGGTGGTGCCGAGTTAGCAATCTGACAAACGACACAGCGGGGTTCAGCCGTTGGCGAGCGGCAGGGCGTCAGCCCTCCGAGTTCGTTCCATTATCGCTCGGATGGCTTCCGCCCTGCCGCTCCCCACTTTCGAAACGACCTGTTCGGTGCTCCCGGACTAAGGACCGGCGCAGAAATAACTGTCGTCTTTTGGACGTGGGGCACGTTTATAACGTACCCGGCACGATGGAATCGTGCCTCACTTATTTCTGTCTCAGTCCTAAGCCGTGCGCTGGATCGCAAATTGTGCAATCAATGCGAGAATTTCGCGAGCGGGGCAGGACGGCAGCGATTCCAGATTACGCAGCGCTCGGCGGACGAAGTGTTCCGCAGTGGAATGGGCTGATTCCACTCCCTGCCGAACGATTGGTTCATCACGCAGGCGAGCCAGATCATCACCGTCGCTGGACGTCAGCAGGTTTCGCAGCCGTTGCTGATCCTGATCCGAACCCAGTCTGAGTGCGCGGATCAGCGGCAGTGTCAGGCGATGATTAGCCAAATCGTTCGATGCGTCCTTGCCGGTCGTCTCGGTGGCCTCCGTCAGATCCAGCACATCGTCAGCGATCTGGAAGGCCAAACCGATTCGCATTCCAAACTGCCGCAGTTGCCTTTGATGAGGCGTTGAACCACCAGCCGCGCGAGAGCCCAGCAGGCAGCTCACTGCAAACAGTTGACCGGTCTTACCGCCGACAACTCGAAAGTAATCGCGTTCCGATGTGGACTGTTCTAATCTTGCGGCAATCTGATTGAGTTCGCCTTCACACGTACGATCTGTCGCCAGACCGATCAGACGGCACGCTTCAGCGTCTCCCGTTGTGGCTGCCAGATGAAAGGCCTTCGAAAGCAGGTAGTCTCCGAACAGCACGCTGGTTTCTGTATTCCAGCGGCGATGGACTGTCGACACATGTCGCCTGAGGCTTGCGTCATCGATGACATCGTCATGAACCAGTGTCGCGGTGTGAATCATCTCAACGACAGCCGCCAGTCGATGCACATTCTCGCGGGCTGGGGATGTGGGATGAAACAGATGAGCACTCAGGAGTGCGAGGATCGGGCGGATCTGTTTGCCCCGAAATCGGCTGACGTGCAACGCGACGTCCTGCACGAACATGTTCGGGTTGCGAAACTGCCTATGCAACAGCGCATTGACCGATATCAGATCTGCAGCCAGAAGTTGCTGAATCCGTTGCCTGAGTTCGTCGCGATTTGCTACGACTACCGACATGATGAAACTAATCCTTGCAAGGGCTGAAATCCCTTGCCCCGATTTCTGCTACCGCTCGGAGCTTCATGGTCCGCTCTCATTGGTCGCTCAATTAAAGAAAGATGCAAGACACCAAATCAGATACAGACTGACAACCGGGATTTGCACACGTAGGGTGGGACAAGCCTGGGCTGTTAAAAACAAGGGATTGACACGAAATCTGGGTTGCGCAGTTTCTGTTCCGGTATTCCCAACATGATTGGCTCACCACCGACCTTGCGTCGGTGGAAGCATGACTGGTGGGCTACAAGCAAAGTCTCCACCACGGCCCCTCCCTTTTTTCGTTTTTGCTCGCCGCAGGCGAGCAAAAACGAAAAAAGGGAGGGTGGATTTCTGTCGGTTCTGTTGTAGCCGATCAGTCGTCGCTCCATCGACGCAGGGTCGATGGAGGCGGGACAAGTATGGAACAAATCTGTCGAAAATCTTTCCTTCAAATGTCTTCGTCAATAGCAACTTTTTAACAGCCCACGACAACCCGCGCCGGCCCACGGTTCTCGAGTTGCACACATGGTGGGCCGGCGCTCGCGTGGCACGCTGGTCCCACCCTACAAGAACTCCGCTCTTTTCTTCAAAGTGAGTCTGGTTTAAGAATTCCTGACAAAATGTCCGGAACGTCCTCCGGTCTTTTCCAGAAGGCGAATGTTGTTGATTTCCATACCTCGATCGACTGACTTGCACATATCGTAAATCGTCAGACACGTCACACTGACTGCCGTCAGTGCCTCCATCTCCACACCGGTTTTCGCTTCTGTGGAAACGCACACTTCCACCCGCACACTGTTTTCCGTTGGGAACGAATACTGAACATCCGCTCTGTCGAGCGGAAGCACATGACACAGGGGTATCAGATCAGCCGTGCGTTTGGTCGCCATAATTCCTGCCACGCGAGCCACTTCCAGCACATCACCCTTGGCAAAATCACGCTGCCGGACTAACCGCAAAGTCTCGGGCTGCATTAACACAATTCCCTCAGCACGCGCCGTGCGGCGTGTCACCGCCTTTCCGCCCACATCCACCATGCGACTCGCGCCATCCGGAGAAAAATGCGTGAATTCACTCATGGCGTCGCATCCAGTTGCCAGTTTGCGTCGAATAGATCAGCCCAGACGGTCTGCTCATCGAATCCGCCAGACGTGCCCCCCGTAATTTTCTGCACAGCGATGTCGCCAAGGCGCGGGAAAAGGTTGGCGTTCGTGGAACGGAATTCCTTGTCGTGGAAGGTATTTCCTGAATTGATCACGACGTACTTTGAGGGATTGAGAGGATTTGGAAGGATCAAACTCAGACCGTGATCTGCGGATGTCCATTCCTGTTTGCCGATCCGAATGCGGTCCTTTGTCCATTCGAGAGGCAGATCTCCCAGGATTTTCTTCAACAGGGCATTGGAGCCAGGATCGCCAAACAGAATCAGATGATTGGTGGCGAGCAATGTATCGTCCACTGCGGAATCATCGACGATGCGAACGTCACCGCGCATCCATTGAGCGAATTCCTGCGAAAATCGATCCAGCGTCCAGTTGGCCCATTGCTGAGCGTTTTCATTCCACGGCTTGCCTGTTCCGCGAACGCAGACGAACGAACTCATGAACGCATCATCGATCGGTCCCTGGAGTCCATGGCGTTTGTGACGCTCGGGATTGCTGCTGAATCCTCGCGAATCTTCATAGTCCAGAACCTGCCATTCCGTGTCCGGCTTGACGAAGTACACATCCGGCAGCAGCCCGTCCGCAGCGGCCCGGCATTCCAGAACCGTGCCGTCGATGATGGCATCGGTCCCGACGTCGCGGACCAGTCGCAGAGCTCTCACGTTGGTGGTTGTGATCTCCACATCCCCATCTTCGTTGACCCTGGCTTCCACCACCGACGGTGCATAGACCGTCTCGACTTCTTCAATTGTCAACCAGTCACATGTGTTGTAGCGCAGTGAACGCGTCGTAAAGCGAATCTGTTTTCGTTCACCGAAGCGTGGTTTTCCCTTCGCGGAATTCTCCAGATGAAACGCCATGAACTGCTTCTGGCTCTCGGGGTCGAACGCATGACCCATTTTCGGCCCGACGATCAGCTTGATTGGAACATTCATCTGCTTCGCGGCTTCCGTCATACTTGCTCCTGCCAGCAACTGCGGATCGTTCTCGCCGCCGTAGGTACAGACCGGCACGTTGAACGCATTCAATGCATAGTCGATCGAATCATAGATGCCCAGGGTTGTGTGCTGCGGTTCGGGAAGCCGCTGATCAGGCTGATCCGGATCCTTCTTCTGGTAACGATAATAATCCACAAAGCCGGCTCCAGGTCCGACCGATGACCACATTGACGGATCGTGCATTCCCAGATGCCACGCTCCGGCACCGCCCATCGAAAATCCATGCAGCGTGATCCGATCCTCGTCGATCCGAAACCGTCGCTTCACATCGGCCATGGCTTCAAACACATCCGTTTCGCCCGCCCAGCGGTAGGCATTGTTGCCGCGTCCGTAGACATCCAGCTGAATCCAGTTCTGCTGAGGCTGATCTTCTTTCTTTGAGAGCGGTTTCCCGTCCATGCGATGAATGAAATTCACTTCGTTCATCTGATCCGCACGACCGTGCAGCACCACATGCAGCGGCCAGCGGCGCGCTTCTTTTGGATTGACGTCCTGTGGCAGCGTGATCGCGTAGGGCTGCACGCTGCCATCCACAGCACTGACGTATCCGAGAACTGTCGTGCCGGGTTGCAGTGGCCAGTTGGCCTTTCCCTGTTGCAACTTCTCGGCACGGGCGGTGCCTTTTTCGACAACCTTTCGAAGCTGATCGATGTAGTCTTTCTTTGGGAATTCTTCGAAGCGCAGCATCCATGCCGCCGCTTTTTCGAAGACAGCGACGTCTGCCAACAGAGCCTGCCCATCACGTGTCTGGAATTCCTGTCTTCCCTGCAGGACATCGAGCGTTGCACGCAGGTAGTCTTTCTGCGCCCGGATCGGTTTCAGATCTGCAGCAGACGGTGGATCAACTTTTTCTTTCTCCTGTGCAACCACCGGGACCCGCGAAAACATGACCATGCAGAGCAGCACAGGCCGCAGCCATGCCGTGCGACGAAGTAGGGCAGATTTCATCGGAGCAACTTTCTGGGGATCTGTAGGCCGGACCAAGCGCAGCGCCGTTCCGGCAATTGCCAGACACCTGCCGGAACTGCGCTGCGCTTGGTCCGGCCTACCCAAAAACCAAACACTGACTGGGGCAAACAATGTTTCAAGGTCAGCCGGTGACCGCTCGCTCTGCAGCCAGGAATCCGCACGTCTTATGGGCACCGTCGCAGAAAGGGCGGATTGCGGATGCACCGCAGCGGCAGAGGGCAAACGTTTCTTTGCCTTTGAGATCAAACATATTGCCAGCGGCGTCGGTCACAGTCACCGGTCCGGTAATCAGGAGCGGGCCGTTATCTTTCACAAGCACTTTGACATCAGACATTTGAGAACTTTCAGCAAGCAGAGACAGGGAAAAGTATTCGAAAGAATGAGGAACTCAGGAATCGATCGACTCATCGCCCAGCTTCGGCTCAGGGAGAAATCCGGTGAGAATCGCGCCGACCAGAGCGTAGCAGCCAACAACACAGGCCCCCATCAGGGCGATCTTTGCGGGGTCCGGTTTGTCTGAAGCCGAAAGTGTCAGCGTGATGAAAGCTGCAGCGGTGCCGAGGACTCGGCCACCAATGTTCGCGGCAAAGCTCTCTCCAGTTCCGCGAAGGTGAACCGGGAAGACCATCGGGATGTAGTTTCCCCAGAAACTCATTTGACCCACAACCACGAGTCCGGCAATGAAAATCGCATACTGGAACAGTTGCAGCGATCCCTCCGTCTTCAGATTATTGGACAACCACCAATACAAAGCGGGTACGAACAACAGACTTGGAATCTGAAACAGGCGAAACAATGATCGACGGCTCACGATCTTGACGGCGAGGAAGGCGAGCAGGATTCGACCGGCCAACCCGCCAATTTCCTGCCAACCCTGTACGCCAGCCGCAATTTTGTCCGTCGTGTTACCCTTGATCGCGCCCAGCTCTTTTGGAGTCAGCGGTTTTCCATCAGCTTCGGCCTTCGTCTTCGCCGCCGTTTGCGCTTCGGTCACAGCCTTTTCGACATCCACGTGTCCCTGGAGGATTTGTGGATTTTGTTGAATGGCACCGAATGCCAATCCAAATGTTGTGGCGAACACAAGCGTCGTCACGATCGTCGTTTTTCGCAGTTCCGGATGAAACAGTGCCATGATGCTGGGACGCTTCAAACTTCCTTCCTGACGCTTTTTCTGCCATGCGGGTGACTCTGGCAGAAACGGTCGAACCAGTATCAAAGGAATGGCAGGAATCAGACCGGAAATCAGCGTGTATCGCCATGCGGCATGATCGCCGTGTATTGCAGGAAGCAGGAGCGCGTATTGCGCCGCAAGGCCGGCCATCACGGCGACCAATAGGCCACCGAATGATGAAAACGCCTGCGTATATCCCAGCACTTTTTCTCGCTGTTCATGATTCGGAAACAATTCCGCCAGCCATGCAACAGCCGCCACGAACTCCACACAGACTCCGACAAACACACAGCAACGGAAGAACAGTAGCTGATACAGACTTGTGGAAAACCCGGCCGCGCAGGCACCGAACGCATAGAGCAGGATACTCCAGCTCAGGACACTGCGTCGTCCAAGTCGGTCGGTCAGATATCCGCCGAACAGTCCGAACACGCCGCCTGCAATCGCCGGAACGAAGAACAGCGTTCGTGCCCACCCGACATACATCGAACCACCTGGCAACCAGTCCTGAGGTGTCCCGATTTGTGGATGCAGGTCTGCAATTGCCGTCTTCACGATCAATGGCAGCATTAACAGTTCGTAAATGTCGAACGCAAAACCAATGGCAGCGATCGCGCAGATCAGCCATTGAACGCCGGTGAGGCGAGGTGCGGAAGGTGAGGACATGCAACGAGGGCTCTCAAGAGGAAGGATCGTCCGATGCAACGGCGACATCAGTCATTCAGACTGCGTGCAAGCAGAGAGTTAAGGCGATCAACGTCCGTTTTTCAAGTCACTTGCCCGGAACGTCTCGTATCTCTGCAGAATCGCGTTCCCAGCATTGCAAATGGCGGGGAAATCCTACGCAGTGTCGGAGTTCGGGAAAATGTCGTACAGGGCAGGATTGCTGGACTGTGTGTCGTTCGTTAGTGTTCCATGCCGAGGTTCCTGATCAGGATTTAATTTTGGGGTAGGCCGGACCAGGCGGAGCGATTTTCCGGCACGTGTCTGGCAATTGCCGGAACGGCGCTTCGCTTGGTCCGGCCTACAAGTTGAACCCAAATTCCGGGTCCTGACGACGTACCAGTTACTCTTAAATTTGAACATGTGGCATGGACTCACGTGACAAGGCGAGCAAAATGACAGAACGAATCACAATCATCGGATCAGGCCCTGCAGGCTGGACGGCAGCAATTTACGCAGCGCGAGCCGAGTTGAAACCTGTCGTTTACGAAGGCGCGTTCAATGAAGAAAATCGCCAGAAGGGCACTTTGCCCCTCGGACAATTGTCGCTCACCACCGAAGTCGAGAACTTCCCGGGATTCCCGTCCGGCGATATGACGGGCTACCTCGACACGTCGATTGAGGATTCCAAACGCAGGTACATGGCTCCGCACGGAAAACACGGCGTCAGTGGTCCCGAACTCATGGAACTCATGCGCCAGCAAGCTATGAATTTCGGAACACGCATCGTCACCGACGACATCGTCGATATCGACATGTCCAAGCGTCCGTTCGAACTCACGACGCTTAGTGGCGACAAGTTCACATCGCACGCGATCATCATCGCCACTGGTGCCCGTGCGAATTATCTGGGACTGCCGTCTGAGGATCGTCTCAAGAACATGGGTGTCTCCGCCTGTGCCGTCTGTGACGGAGCTCTGCCTCGATTTCGCAACCATCCGGTGGTTGTTGTAGGTGGCGGGGACAGTGCGATGGAAGAAGCCAACTTCCTGACAAAATTTGCTTCGGTCGTGTACATCATCCATCGCCGAGATTCGTTTCGAGCGAGCAAGATCATGGCCGAACGTGTGTTGTCAAACCACAAGATTCAGGTGAAGTGGAATTCGGCGGTTGATGAAGTTCTGGGCGACGAAAAAACAGGCGTGACCGGCGTGCGCATTCGCAGCACCGTGGATGTTTCAAAAACGGAGGAAGTTCCGGCAACCGGCTACTTTGCCGCAATCGGTCACACACCCAACACGGACTTCCTGAAAGGGCAATTGACGACGAATGCGAAAGGCTACGTCGTCTGGACCACGCCTCAGCGAACCTACACCAGCGTCGAAGGCATCTTCGCAGCAGGCGATGTCGCCGATGACTACTACCGCCAGGCGATCACGGCAGCAGGAACCGGCTGCATGGCGGCCCTCGACGCCGAACGCTGGCTGGCGGCGCAGGGAATTGAATAGCCGCAAGGAACCGTCGTCTGTCTTCTCCCGATCTTAATCCTACTCTTAATCATAATCTTAATCGATTCGCCGCTGGCGTCCGTGATGCTCGACGGCTGCTTCATCCGGAATCGATTATGATTAAGAGTAGGATTAAGATTAAGAAGCGAATGAGCGCGCGAGCATGAACTGAACACGATAGAAGGATGAAGCACTATTGCTGAAGTGTCGCATCCCCGTCATCTGCAACATTAAAATCAAAATCCACCCCAATCCGTTCATAGCCGCCGTTTTGCCGAATCGCCTTGAAATTGTCGTCCGTCAATTCACAGGCGTGCAGAATTTTGGATCGTTCGAGGGCAACTTCTCCCGGGATCGAAACGCCCTTTCGGCCTACGCCGGTGTTTTTGAAAAAACGACTGAAATACGGCACGCCGCTGACAATAGGTACGCCGCTTTGTTTGCGAGCTTCATTGATCAGCACGACATCCTGCAGCACAAGGCGGTCGCCATCATTCGCCTTAACGGTGCCAGCGAACGATCTGGACATCATCAACATTTCGTCTCGAATATCGGGATCGTCACCATTCGGTGTCTCGCCAGTAATCAGCCGTACATGTTGCCCCGGTTTCAATTCCTGCGGGTCGATCTTCGGCAGGGGGCCTTGATCGTTGCACAGGAAGACGTCCAGGGTCGCCACGGGTTGAACGCCAAGCTGCGGTCGATCTTCCGTGCTCACGACTGAATCGGGTGGCTGAACCAGCGAGCAACCGGAACCACAGCTCGCCAGAAATGCCAACAAAGACAATCCGCAGACATGTCGCCACATAAATTCATCCTTGAAGAGAGCGCCATTGCCTTCACATGCACGCACGAGACTTGTATCAAAACTCGCTCGCGGCGAATCCGTATTTCACGCAATCGGTTGAGTCGGGCCACAGGCCAATAGCGTGAACCGGCCAAAACTGCTGAATCTGACGCATGTCGAAGTTAATGGCGGCAATAAATGGTCACTTCAGCAGCCTGGCGAGCCAGCGGGGCACAGTCGCCAGCTAATGAACCGACGCAATATGTAGGGTGGGACAAGCGACAGCGCCGGCCCACCGTTCATTCGATCCGGTGGGCCTGCGCTCCGCTGGTCCCACCCTACAAATTCACAAATTGGCCAATCGAATGCCACTACACCCGCCAGAACATCGACTGTTCCGGAGCTTTATACCTGATCGCCATGTCGTCTGTGACGAATGGTTCTCCGCCGGCAAACAGCGATTCGACGCCGCCGATCACCATGCCGGACGACAACAACGTCCGTTCAATCGGGTACGGCGTTGTGCCCTGCACGAACATGTTCTCCACATGCTGGCAGAGCGGCGTGAAGAAATCGGCGGTTGTCGCACTGTGGCCGGGCATGGGGAGGTACATCTGACAGCCGACGATTTCTCCGTTGTCGGCTCGCAGACCCGCGTAATTGAAGTCGCGAATGCCCGTCAGAAAAATGGCCGTATGGAAACCGTCGAGATGTTCAACCAGATAACCGGTTGTGTCCGGCAACGCCTGGCGAGCCCACTCAAACGTGACCGGTGCCGTCGGGTAGCCGTTGTCCACCGGAAGATTGTGACTGCGGCTCAGGGCCGATATGAACAGTTCGCGTGTGTGCTTTCGCTGTTCGACTTCCAGCAGCGTCCAGAGTTGTTCACCCTTCGCCGCACGGACGGAACGGATACCGACCTCACCACCGGCACGACGTTCTGACATGCACTGTGCTGTTTCCAGCGCGTGAACGTCGTAACTGTCGATCCCGCCGTATGCGACACACACACTTTCTTTCAGCGGCGTGTCGAGCGGAAGTTCAAACGATGGCAACCGCCATGTCACAGGCAGCGACGATCCTGCGTAAAACGGAAAACGCAGGCGTTTGGAATCCGCCACCATTTCGCGGCACTCATCCCAGTCGGTCGATAGATGCTTGTCATTGAACACGGGGACCGATCGACCGGAGGCTTCGAACACCTTGACACATTCTTTGAACCACGCATAACGCGGATAGAGCGTCTGGCCCTTTTCGTTCTTCGGATAGTCACCATGCTCGCCAATGATGATGACGCCATCCACGGCCAGCTCAGAACCACCCAGCGTCAGAGCTTCGGCAACTGTCGGGAACTGTTTCAGGCCATACCGCTGGATGCGTTGCCTGCTGAGATCCTTGTCATGCACCTGAGCGATAAACACCGACGCTACATCCACTTGCGGCTGATGCCATTTTCCGCCCGAAGCAAACCCCATCGCAAAACGATCCAGAAAGTGCTGAGCGTGCGAATGCTGATAAACTTCGGTGCCAAGGAACGCGATCTTCTTTCGTGGTTCATCAGCGCTGGGTGTGGAGGCACACACGCGGCTGGCAGTGTTGAACGATGCAAGGACCGAAGCGGCCGCGAGATTCTGCCCGAACTGGCGTCGATTGAGCATAAACTAACCCTCCCAGGATTTTCCGTCCCAATGAATAATGCGCTTCACCATCTGCTGCACGCCGCTACTGAACGTCGCAAACAGTGTCTCACCTTTTTCTGCGGAAGCAAGATGCGGCGAGCCAATATGGCCGGGTACAGTCCGATCCTTCGTAATCCAGCCTCGCGACGCCGGCAGAAATGGATTGCCGTGTTTGACGACTTCCAGGTTCTTGTACTCGCGCACCAGTTGCGGCGCGATCCGTAGGATCATGGAGGTTTCCCATTCGCAGGCGTGGCCCATCTCGTGCTGAGTGAACTCAGGGCGGCCCGTGACAACTGGGTCACCCAGCCCCCAGTATGTTGAAAACAGCAACAGCAGATCCTTGCGATCGCGATACTTCTGACGCACTTCGAAGACAGCCTGCTTACCCGGAACATCATTGCCGCCGTGCCCGTTGATCAGGAACAGTCGCGTGAATCCGTGAAAGATCAGGTTGTCGAACAGTCCGACCAGCAGATCGAGGTAAACCCGTGGCGGCGCGGACAGCGTGCCAGGGAAATCCATATGATGGTCCGAATTACCCAGCCACATCAGCGGAGTCACCAGAATCTGATCGTGCATCGCTGATTCCACACGTCGCACAATCTCAGTCAGCAACATGCTGTCCGTGTAAACCGGCAGATGGTGGCCGTGTTGTTCGACCGCGGCGATCGGAATCAGAATCGGCGTGTCCTTCGACAGATGTGCCACTTCTGGCCATGTGAGTTCACTCAGGAACATGTTCGTATTCTCGTGTTGATTGTTATGAGCGGAATGGCACTAGCCACCGGTAACAGATTAGCAGCTTCGAGGCGTTTGCCCACGAATGACGCGAATTGGCGCGAACAACGGCAGGAAAAGATTCGTGCCATTCGCGGGCGGCTTATATCGACAGGCTGCCTGCGGTTAACCGTTTTCGAAAACATGAAGCAAGGTGAAGGATGACCTGGAATCCCCGAAAAAGAAAGCAACATCGCAACTCATAATTCTTATTCCGGGACGCACGCTGGGTGCCACAATTTTTGATCTGGATCTGGGCGCAAGTCTGCGGAATCAATCGAGGTCACTCAGCGGGACAACTGAGTCTACAAGGTGTCGAAGGGCTTGTCACCTCGACTTTCCAAGCGGCTGCGTTTTGGGGTGCAGCAAATGGCGAGCCGCTGGGCGTCAGCCCTCGATGTACTGCGACTCCGCTCGCGGCGGTTGGCGATGTATTAGTCTGCCTCGAAGTTCGGCCAGATACTCCACGATCTGCTTCCCTGCTGCTCCACGCTACGCAGACGAATTTGCATGGCGGCGAGAACGGCGG
>CAMAVB010000246.1 GCA_945861465.1 Candidatus Kuenenia stuttgartensis | reverse complement strand
TCTCCCATCACTCCGCCTCCCTGCGGTTTCACTCCTCGATTGATTCAATGCCCACTCCTTGGGATGATATCATCTCGAGCAACCTACACTGCCCGTAGGCCAAAGTGAAAAGATCCCTTAATTTGCACGTAAAACGCAAATGCACCCTTTTCCACTTCGCGTAGCGAAGTCTGTTGATGAGCCCTCGAAGATAGAAAAAAGTAACGTGTCGCACCCAACTTGTCCTTACTCTTTCGAGCATCGTCAAAAGCCTTCTCCTTCCAGTCTTTCTCTTGGACAGTCATTTGAAGCGCGATCGACCTTGCTATCTGGTTATTTGCTTGATCGGCAAACAGTCGAATGTCTGATCCGCCGTCACCACTCCCATCGACATTAATTGGAGTGAAGTTAAAGCAGTTCCTAAGAACTAATCCGGCTAAAGCATCGAACTTCGCCTTACTCAAATGCTTGATATGATTGGTGATCGTTTCTTGATCCATCTGCTTATTGCTCTTTGATAAAATTAAAACATCTCTTGTTGACCGGATTGGGTTTTGGGCGTCGCGCCAGTCGACGTTGATTTAGGCGTGGATGAAGTTGCGTCGCTTTTGGTACTGGTCGTACCGGCGAGGAGTTCTTCTTTGTGGCGTTGTTTGTTGAGTTCCAGGAGGCGGGCGAGGACTTCGTCGCGGAAGGGGTCGGGCCAGCGGTAGCGCCACGGTTTTTTCTTTTGGCGGCCGGTTCCCGGACTCCTGGCCCCTGATCCCTCGTCTTCGTCCTCGTCGTCTTCGTAGTCGAGCAGGAACTCGCATGTGGCGGTTTGGGCGAGGTCGTGCCAGCCGTAGGCTTCGAGGACGGCCCGGTCCATCGCGGCGTGCAACGCGCGGAGCTGCAGGATGTCCGGCGACGTCTCGTGCGGATCGTGGAACCGGTTGTACGTCTTCGTCAGCCCCTCGTTGTGGTGGACCATCAACGTGGCCCGGAACTCGTAGTACTCGCGGCCAGCGGTTTCGAGAATGGTCAGTGGGCGGTTGTCCGTTGGCGGTGAGTCGCCCGTCGCGTTCTCCAGCACGCCTGCGGGGAACGGGAAGGTCTCGAAGCAATCGACGATGTTGTAACGTGGCCGATCTTCAAGAGTCGCACCAAAAAATGATGCCCATACTTCATGTACTCGAGACGAGATTGCACCAAATGCACTTGAACTTGTGAAAGCAAAGACTATTTGCGTTTGGTCATACACCATGCCTTGGGGCAGAAATGCAAAAGCGAAGTGTTTGCTCGTCAAAGAACGTACCAGCACGCGGTCCATGTCGCGTATTGCTTCGAGTGCGCGAGAAAGCGCTGGGCGTTTGTCCGCGTAATGCCACCATCGTTGCGGGAGAGGATCACGGAGAGCGAACGAACCATCGGGCTTTCGACGAGTGCGTTCGGGTTTGACTTTCTCTTCAACAATTCGCAACACGTCGGGCCAATCAGCGGCCACAGGTTCGGGAAAGTCAGTCGGCACGATGCCAGTGCGGAGCCACTGGTTGCGTTGGTGTCCGTCGGCATGTCGCCATGACTCGCCGAGATCGCTTCGGCGAAGCGGCATGTCGCCGAAATTGATCACATAGCGGTGGTGAGCGTAGGTAGCACCGTCATTGGCTTCCTCGCCACCGATGTAAGGGAAGATGCGTTCGGCGTTGCGCGGGTCTTTGGCGATCAGCTCGTGCATCACCGACAACGGGTTGGCCACGCCACTGTTGTCAGTGTCGTCGAAGGTGAAGCCCATACCGAGCACGTAGCTGCCGATGAAACTCTTCCCTTCGTTGGCTTTCAGCGTCTCTGGATCGTCGTGTCCGCCCGCGTGGAATAGGTAGGCGGAGATTATGGGCACTTGGCAGCCGTCGAGGTCGAATGGCCCTGGCGTCTTTCCACGGCATACACGTACGACGCTCACCACTACCGCCGCTTGGCCCGGCCATTTCACCCGCTTCCTCGCTGCGTAGATCGTACCGTCATGAGTGCAAATCCACCGCAACCCGGTGGATCGCGTATCGCCTTGACCGATCGTCTTTGTGGCTATCAGTCCGAAGCACGCGAAAGAACGCAGCAAATTGAACGCACGTCGGAAGAAGTGAGCTACCAAATCGGCATTACCGGACGATTCTTCGTGAAGCACTTCCAGCCAGTCGAAATACTCATCCCCGATCGCGCTTCGAACCCGCCTGCCGCCAATGAACGGCGGGTTCCCCACGATGGCATCGAAGCCGCCGGTCGGTTTCCCTTTCGCATCGACCGTGAAGACTTCCGGGAACTCGATGTGCCAATGAAACGGCTGGAGCGGGTGGTCACCACCATGCAGCGACGCGACGGCTTCCGTCAGCGGCTGGCGGTCTTCGATCCGGCGCTGTGGTCCGAGGTACTGCACCAGTTGCCGGGCCAGCGTGTCCAGCCTGGCGACTCGCTCGCGGTCCTTGGCGGCCGAGAAAAAAGCTGCGATCACGCAATCGCCTGTGAGCCGGGCGAGCGACAACGCCTCGTCGGCCACGTCGAGTTCCTGGCGGAGTTGCTCGTAGGGCTTGTCGTCCCGCGCGGCCAGAATCCGCTGCCGGTACTCGGTGACGGTCCGCATCCGCTCGGCAATCGGGTCGGAAAAGAGGGATCGGGGGTCAGGGGTCGGGGATTGGGGGGAAGCGACGGATCGCTTCGAGGGTTTCTTTTTGGGTGCCAGGCCTGTTCCAGCTGCCACAGATTGCCAGGTGAAGTTGACGATTTGCTCGCGAGTGAGCCCAACCAGTGAATCGCCGCAACGCAGGGAGTGGTCCACAAACGTAAACGGATGATACTTGGCCAGTGTAACCAGCCAGAGCGACAGCTTCGCCAAATCGACGGCCATCGGATTCTTGTCCACTCCGTACAAGCAGCGTTGAGCAATCAGTCGGCGAGCGTGAAGGAGTTCGTCTTCATCCGGCGGCAGCTGCGGCACGCAGTCGTGGTAGTACCATGCGGCCACCAACGCCTCAGCCAACTGCCGGCAGACTTCCACCAGAAACGCTCCCGATCCCATCGCCGGGTCGCAGATTTTGAGCGCGAGAATCTGCTCGGGGCGTGGATGCGGACCGAGTTGGTCCAAAATCGGCTTGAGCGTAGTCCGCACAACCGGCTCAGTGAACGACCGCGGTGTATAATGCGAACCACTGCGACGGCGTTCGTCGCTGGGCTGGAAAATCATGGCGTTCGCAGGCACGACGTTGGGCGTGACCAGATTGTCGATCTTCCTGTCGAGTGCCGAGAGCAGGTCTTCGATCGTGCTGGCCGATTTGAGTGCCTCCAAAGCCTGTCCGGTCACCGACTGGTCGGTGCGTTCCTTCAGCCATTTGACTCGGTCCGCAGCTTTCTGATTCAACAGCTCTTCCAGATTGATCGTAGCGGGTGCTCCGTGCTTCTTCACCGGCTTGATGGCGATCGAACGCCCGGTGGAGACCTGCACTTCGAAACCCATGATGGCTTCGTACACGCTGCCGATCTGTTCGACGTCCAGCGAGCGATAGCTGAGCCGTTCGCCGTCCAGCAGCAGCAGGTTGTTGAGAACGCGGTAGATAACACCGTCGCTGATGCGAGGAATGGGGGTCGGGGAAGCGACAGTGGGCTCTTGCGATTCCCCTGACCCCCGGCCCCCGATACCCGACCCCTCTAAGAACGGATATCGATTCGGATCAAAAAGGTAGCCCTTCCTCGGCGGGATTTGCAGTTCATTGTGACTGCCGCCGCAGTAGATCATGCGAAACAGTGTGAGCAGCTGAGCCCAGGCTCCGTAGCGCTGATCCATCGTGTCCGGATATTGCCCCGCGTCGGCTCGCAGGCGTTCAAACAAGCCGGTGATCGCATAGTAGTTGGTGTAGACCGGATGATTGCTGAGCAGATTCCGGTCTTCCGCGTAGAGCACGAACACCGTTCGCATCAGGACGGTGACCAGCCCGTGATAGACATGCTGTGGATCCTGAGCAAGTACATCTTTCAGCAGGCGTCCGTTCCACTGATCGTCGGCCGCCTGGAAGCCTCGCAGCAGTTCATACATCGCAGCCATGACCTGCTGAGCCAGCTGCGTGGAAACAGTGTTCTGGTACTTGCGACTTTCGGCCAGAATGGCTGGCAGCCGTTGCTTCTTTTCCAGATTGAACAGCCGATCGGAGTTCAGCAGCATGTGGAAGGCTGCAAAGATCGGTCGCCCGGCAACGGTTGTCATTTCATCGACATTGAATGTCAGGTACCCGCTGGTTTCACCGCGAGGTGAATACACCAATCTCAGGTTGCGACCGTTCGTCAACAGCCCGGCCGGGACCTGAGTTTCTCGCAGTAGTCGTTCAAATCGCGCGTGAGGCGACGCATGCCAGCGTCGGTCGGATTCTTCGAGTGGTTCGTCGAGGTCCTGGCTTGCGGGGACTTGCTGAATGAGCATCACATAACGGCTGGCGTTTGAGGGCTGCGATGCGGCCGATGGCTGAGAAGACTTGTCATCGGTTGATGGGGTCACGTTTTCGCGATACGTGACGATGGTGTGGTCTTCGGAAACCAGTTCGGTTACGGATTCACATTTCGCAGTGACAGAGTCGTCGTCTTCATCGGCATATAGGCTTTTGGAAGTTTTGCCAGATGCTTTTTGTTTAACGGGCGAATCTGAAGTGGCGGATGTCGATGGTGGTGCGTTCTTCGATTGAAACTCGGGAACGACCCACGTTGGTCGCAGGGTTTCGTTGTATTCGGGAAGGACCACTTCCAGACCTGATACGTCGATGCCAGCGGCCTGAGCGTCTTCAAATGCAATCAGATCGCTGTGCTGCCAGTCGAGCACGTTGCGAACCAAACCAGGGAAGTCATTGACCTGCGGAACGGGTTCATCGTCTTCGCCAACCGGCAGGCAGCTCAGGAACCTCTGATGCTGTGGAATGACGTTGCGATTGATGTGTGCCTGTGCCTGCAGCAGCGCCGGTGGCGACACGACAAGGCCGACTGGCTGGATGTATCCGAGCCATTCGAGGTGAGCTGAAAGTTCAGGATCTTTTGCCATGGGTTTTGTGGTTCAAAACTAAGGCCGACGCGATGGTGTAGGTTGGACATTCTTGTCCGACCACGATTCGACGAGCAGGAATGCCCATCCTACTCAACCCGTTGCAGGCCAGAGGTAGATCAGCCCGATGGGCTCCAATCGTGTCGCTTTGATTTCGTACAGTTCTTTGATTCGGCGAGGTTCGGTCTTCAATTCTCCGTCCAACATCTCAAGGCGCTTCGACCAGTAACGCTTGTTGGATTCCAGCTGCCTGAGTTCACCTTCATCGTCGCCGAAGTCGAACTTCAGCTGATTTGGGTCACTGTATTTTTCCTGATGCTTCTTGATTTCTGCCATGATGTGACTTCGCTGAGTCCGTAGAATGCCTGCCATCGCAGCCGCTTCTTCTTCGGCTCGTGCCATCAGCTTGTCAGATGCCGACTGCTGTAATGCCAGCCCTCGTTCCATCAGAAGTGGCTGCAATTGCTTTATGTCGTCCCCAGCGGATTCCCTGAGCTGTTTTGCTGCCAGCTGGTTGATGGGGCGATTGGAATTGGCGAGCGCGTCGTCGAGCAATGTTAATGTTTTCTGATGTTCGTCATCTGCGTGTGGGACTAGAGCTCCCTTCCGAATGCTGGGGTCTGTCCAGCGAGCTGAGACCATAATCAGCTCTTCGTGCAATCGAGCTGCCCCGGGACCGTACAGAGCCAGTCGTCCGGTGAGGAGAACTCGCGGAATCGCATCTCGTGTCTGTGCCAGGCAGGCTCGTGAAAGGTCGTCGTACACAAAACCCTGCGAGATGAACCGGCCCAACAGTCGCTGGACAATGCGATGTTCCAGAAACAGGTGAACGACTTCATCGGTGACTTCGCCCGGATCCTGAAAAACGACCGGACGAACAGGCGATTCTCGACGCCAGTCCCACGGCTTCTGACCACGTTCGCGGGGGACTCGCAGCGAATCCATCGTGTTGGCCCATGTGGAGTCAGCCCCCTGTCGCTGATCCAGGGCCGGAAATGTCAGCCGGGGAACCCGATGAGTCGTACCGTCGGCTAGAGGCTTGAGCGGTTCGGCGTGCAACAACTGAAGTGATGAGGAGATCGCCTTCTGAAAAAGCTCTTCGTTCAGGCCGATGCTGTCCTGAGATTTGGCGGCCAATGTTCTTAGGTGGTCGATCTGATGCCGTAGTGCATCCTGACGCTGACGCGATGTTTCCAATTCGCTCTCAATGGCTTTGAGATGTTGCGGATCAAGATGCGCGGTCGCGATCGTTGTTTCCATCTCGTTGATCTGATCACGGCGGATTCCTCGCTTCATTGTGGCGGCAAGGCGAGCGTCAATCACCTGCGACAAGCTGCCCAGTTCTTCTCGAATTGTCTGCGTCTTGCGGATCAGCACTTTGAGGATGCGGTCTTCCGGCCGCTGCTGATAGTAGAAATAGTGACAGTACACTTTGTCTTTGGGTTGCAGCTTGCGGTCAATTCGCCCATTGCGTTGTTCCATACGGCTGGGGTTCCAGGGGACGTCGAAATGGAACAGATTTGAGCAGTGTGCCTGCAGGTTCAAGCCTTCTCGGGCGGCGTCCGTGGCGACCAGAATTCGAACCGGATGCTTCTGCGGCGAGGCATTGAAGGCTCGTTTGATTTCTTCCCTACGTTCCGGCGGTGTGGGCCCGTGGAAGACTTCGATGCGAACGTCCGCTTTGTCTGTCCTGGCAATCGCTGCTGACAACTGCTGGACGAGGTAGCGTTTGGTGTCTTCGTACTCGGTGAAGATCAACAGCCGAATGTCATTCCACGCGGGCCTGGCAGATCCGGATTTGCTCAATAGACCGGGGCACATGTTGGCGTCGATCCATTCGAACAGCTTGCGCACGCGGGCATCGGCCTGGCCTCGGGCGCTGTTGGCAATGGTCGTCATTTTCTCAAGCAGTTTTTGTTCTGCCTGCCACTGCGTTTCGGCGTCGATGTCACCAGCCGACAAAGCTGATGCGGCTGAGGCTGCTTCGAACTGGGCATCTTCTTCGGCCTGCAGGTCTTCTTCCGACAGGTTGGCTCGATCGTCGTCGCTGTCGATACTGTCTGAGAGAAGATCCAGTGTGTTGGCAGAGACTGACGGCGCTGGTGTCGCAGACTTCTTTCCGGCATCCCACTGGCGCTGGATGGTTTTCTTATGGACTCCCAATGTTCGGGCGAATGCTTCTATGGATGAGAGAAGTCGCTGCTGCAGGCCCGTAATCAACAGTCCGGCTGCCGCCTGCTGTCGTTTGTTCTGACTCTTCATCCGCTGTTCACGCAAGTCGCGGTATTGATTCAGCAGAGTCATCAGTGTCAGTTCAGGAGCGTCGTCCGGCAGACCATCGATATCGACCTGAACGACTTTGCGATCCGGGAAGCCTTCAACGCCGACGGCTCGGATGTCTTCTTTCAGCCGCCGGACTACGACTTCATCACGGTGCGCGGGCTCCACCGCGACGCCTCGGCAGAATCGCTGCGGGTCGAGCAATTCCAGCAACCGTGAAAAACTGTTGCTGTGCCCATTGTGCGGCGTGGCTGAAAGAAACAAGCGATGTTCAAATCGCTTGGCAAAGTCTTCAACGGCTCGGGTGATCTTGGAATCAATCGCATATCGCTGCCCACTGGCCGGCGCAGCATGGTGGGCTTCGTCCAAAATCAGAAGAGAACCGGGACGAAACGTGCCCAACCAATCCCTGAGGGGCGCACCGTAGTGTTCATCGATCAGCAATCGATGCGAGATCAGGAAACGTGAATGTGTGCTCCACGGATTGACGCTGAAGCCACGTTCCTGCCGGACACGTTTGACGTAATCTTTGTCGAGGATTTCAAACGTGAGTCCGAAGCGGGATTCCAGTTCATCCTTCCACTGCAGCAACATTGAAGGCGGGGCAGACACAACAATGTCGCGAACGCGCTTTCGCAGCAGTAATTCGCGAGCGATCAACCCGGCTTCGATCGTCTTGCCGAGACCGACGTCGTCAGCAATGAACAAATTGACACGCGGCAGCCGCAGCGCCTTTCGCAGGGGCTCCAACTGGTAGGCTTCCAGCTTGATGCCGGCTCGAAATGGCGATTGAAACAGATTCGGGTCCGTTGCCGTGACGCAGTTCCACTTCAGGGTGTTGAAGTAGGAGGCGAACAGATCCGGATCGTCAAACCCATTCTTTGCCAGTCCGGCCCACTGTTCGCCTCGAAACGGTTCCGCGTCCAGTTCCCGTTCCCAGAGCACTTCCAGCGGCTGGCCTTGCGCGTCATCTTCAATGCAGGAGAGCTTGACAATCGTGCTGTCAGGCTTTCTCCGGGGAGGAACAACGTCTTCGACGAGATAAAATCGCTGCCGAACTCGTACGATTTCCCCTTTCGAAGGAATTTTAGTTCCCGAAACGTTACTCGTTTCGTCGTCAGTGAGTGTGCTCATGAATTTGACACAACCGATGTGGCGTAATGGAACAACCGAAAGCGTATGGTCGCGTCAAGGATTCGCTGCGTCAAAGGACTTGAGTCATTCTCCATCAGGTTCGGTGAATGCGAGAACAACTTCAGAAACATAACTGCGTTTACTTTATACAGTGCATACTGATTCTGGATGCTGTTTGATCGTAATGCTTTCTTGCCTGTGGAATCGGACCATATCATGCACCGTGAACTGGAACCTGAGCATAGCTGTTGCCGCCGCCGCCAACGATGACGATCCAGTGAACTCCCGGTTTGCGAGGGGCGGTGAGATTCTGGACGGCGGTTTCGGAGGTGATGTGAAGGATCTTTTTGGCGGTGTCGAAACTTACGACGCATTTGAAAGTCGGGATGGCATTCTTGCAGTAAGACGCGATGAGTTCGGGAATCTCGTGCTTCGACATGCCTTGCTTTTCAAGGGCCGCGTAGGTCAGCTGCTTGCCGATGTCGTCGGTCAACTCAATGATGAGTCCGACCGGATCTTTATATTCGGACTTCGCCATCAAATCCGCAACATTCGGGCCGTTGCGCGACAGCGCTACTGGCATCTTAGCGATGGAATGTCTAGTTTTCGCGAATCCTTTACCTGAATCTCCCAAAACAAACAGTTGTCGCCCACTGTCAGATCGATCATCTTCAATGACAAGTCCGCCAATCGAAACTGTCAGGCAACACATTGCATGTTCATACGCAAATCTTGCCCGAGCACACGCTGCGGTTGAGGCAGGTGCTGATTCATACGGACGAATGCACCACATGATTCGTGCGAAGCTCTTCAAAGGGTTGACGACCGGCACGATGAAGATGCGAACGTTTTACGATGATGAGAAAGTCAAGTTCACTTACCCGCAGGCGTGTTGCTACTGTGGAACAACGGAAAAGCTGAGCATTGATCATCTGATTCCACGAATCAAGGGCGGGGAGGACCATTCCGACAATCTTGTTTGGGCTTGCCGATCCTGCAACAGTTCTAAAGGGGAACGAGATCTTCTGGACTGGTACCAAACCAAAGATGCTTTTCCGTCAATCCTGCTTCTGCGTCGTTACACAAAACTTGTTGCGAGATATTGTGACCAACACGCATTACTCGACACTCTGTTGGCAGATGCAATTCAACAAACTCTGCCGTTCCAACTCCAAATGCTTCCCTACAGTTTCCCCGCCTTGAATACTCTGCAACTCTGGGTTCCGGTGAGAAAACAAGAATGCAATCATTAAACCGGAGTGGGCAAACCTGCCAGAAACCCGGCATCAACCCGACATTTATACGCCTTGAGAACATCACATTCGACACCCGCATTTTCAGCAGGTCGGATGCGCGCACTGGGGTAGGTGTTTGTGTACTTCCAGCGTAGTATGTCTGCTGGTGCAGAATCCAGGGAACACTTCATTAATTCGACTCTGAGGAGCGACTTCATGGCAACGGGCATCTGTACGTGGCCGATTCCGGCAATCAGCGTATTCAGAAGTTTGATGTTGCCGAGTAACGGATTGTGTCCACGAAGATTCACGTAACTCCTGGCGGGAGAAAGCGCATCTGAGGGTCGCTGATTATTGCAGGTCAGAACTGCCGATGTCCCAGTGATAGATCTGCTTTTTCGGGGCGGTACGTTTTGCAGAAATCATCACTTCGGCAACAGGCACATCGCTGTCCATCTGTTCGCTGCCCAGATCACGACCCAGATATCCTTCGGCTTCCAGCAGATCAAAATGCCCTACCATGATGACACCGGATCCTTGCGAATCAACGATTAACACCCGACTTCCCTCATCCTGCAACTTCACCGCAGATGCGATCGCTTCTCCGAGCGTATCACAGAGGGCATGACTTACTCCCGAAGACTGATTGGTGACAACGTAGCGTTTCATTGAGTCCGCTACTTCACTATATCGCCGACGATAGTCGTGACGCCGTCAGCCATCAAAATAGTACCGTTTTCAATCTGGGCGTTTCCCTGCGGGCCGGGCTGCTCCGGGCTCCGCATTCGCTCGGTCCGGCAGGCCGGACTGCTTCTCACCCTGCACATCCCTAACGCAAATCAATCAATAGAATGGGTCGCTCGTTGGCAGTCCTGATTATGCCACGGCGTCAAGGTCCGCTCTCGCCGGTGGCGTTCGCTGCTGCTTGGCCTGCGGCCAAGGCTCCACCTTGACTTGGCGTGCTTCGTCGTTGCAGCCGAGCCTTATTTCGGGACTGAGTTCGCAGAAGAGAAATCTTCTGGCGCAGGCACAAATTTCGCCACGGCGGCGATCTCCTGAGCGATCAGTTTTTGAGCGGCCTTGTCAGCCGCCGATGGCCAGTTTGTGATGTTGACGTGGTTGGTGTTCCCTTCAACGGGATCGGCAATCGTCTTCAGTTTCTGCTGGACATAACTTGCTGCGAGCGCGTCGCCGCGGCCATGCAGTGTCTTCTGCTGAAGTCCCGCGATACCTTGGCCGACTGTCCAGATTTCTGCATCGGTTGCTTCACGGTCCCGTGTAACTGACAACTCTTCATACGGATGCGGGACGAATGCAGCGGGTTTGAGTTGCTTTGTCTGCTGGTTCACATATTGTCGCGTCAGGATGAATCGCGAGAGCATCTCGTGCAGATCGACATCCGGCACGTTGGCTGGATCAAGCATCAGCAAACCTGTCGAATCAGGTGCAGAATCGTCGGTGGAATTTCACCGAAGAATGGCTCTGTACCGCAAGTCCTGCCTGGCCCCAGCAACGCCGCATAGTGCAAGTCGCCGTCAGCACTCACGCTGACTGAGAGACGACGGCGTGGTGCTCTGCCCCAGTCAAAGGTAATCTGACCATCCGGCTCGGCTCCGACCGACGGAACCGCCGTTCCCAGCGGGAGTGATCTCAGGAACTGTTCTGCAAAATGGAACGAATCCCATGTAACCGGCAATGAGTTGTAACCATCCCAGTTTGGCAATGAGCACTCTTCCCAAACATCAGCCAACTCGCCCCGAATCACGCGCTCGATACCGAACACCGCAGACTTTTGGAGTTGCCGCGAACAATCTGCCATTCGATGGCGAATAAACCCCGCCGTCTGACTCTCTCCACTGTCATGAGTTATTGCCACTGACGTCACTCCTTGAATCGTCCAATTGCCTCTGGTGTGAGAATACTAAAGAACGCCTTGTTTTTTATCCACCTCATCTCGGCCAGTCTTTTTCTCAGCACTTCCTCTGCCATTTCCACAGTGTCTTCTGTGAACACGTCCAGGTCGAGGATCAACTTGAGGTTCTCGTCGTCTGCGGATGGAGGCTGGATTGTCTGGATGACGTTGAGACTGTACCCGTAATCGGAAAGCGAATATCGAGTTTGGTGCATGAATTCCTGGATTGGCAAACCCATGGCCGATGGTGAAGCAGGAGGAAGCACTAAAAGGCCTGGAAGCTGATCCAGGGTCTCGACAGCAATCGCATTGATGAACCGAACGCCAAGTCGTTGAATCTCCGAGGGCTCTGCCAGATC
>CAMAVB010000245.1 GCA_945861465.1 Candidatus Kuenenia stuttgartensis | reverse complement strand
GGCGTCAGCCCTCCGTGGGTTACAGAATAAACACGGAGGGCTGACGCCCAACCGCTCGCCCTGGAAACTCACTTCCGTTCGTATTTGAAATCCAGAGTCGTCTCGCCCAGCGTGATGCCTTTCACGGCTTCCAGAAGATCAGCTCGACTGGCCTTGCTGGCCAACAATTTCACATCCTGAGACAACGCAAACACGGTGATGTGATACGTCTTCACGCCGGGACCTTTTGAGCACATCGGATCGTATTCGGCTCGACGACGATCGTTCTGACCTAGTGTTCCGATATTGCCGGAGTTCTGTTTCAGTTCGCTAACGTCCGCCGGAATGTTGTAGACGACCCAATACGATTTTTCCTGATCAGGAGCTGTATGCCACAGACTGACCGCAACGAATTTTGTTCCTTTCGGCAGATCTTTCCATGCGACCGCCGGCGATTGGCGATCGCCATCACATGTGCATGCAACGGACAGCATGCCTTTGGAATCGATGGAAGAACTGGTTACGTCAAACTGATTCTCGTTCTTTGTACTCCTTGAATCGGACCTGGAGGCACTCTTTGGCTCTTCGGATTTCTTCTTCCCCTTCCCATCACGAGGCGGTCGATCATCACCGCGAGGTGGAGGCGAACCGTTGGGTGGCCCTGGTCGACGACCACCTCCTCCGCGTCGATTGGGGGAGAATTCTTCCGCTGTTGTCGAGCCATCGGGGCTGACAAATTCGAACGCGACTGAGCCGTTGCTGGCAAGTGTGTAACTCACCGTCCCTTTCTTGCCGCGTACATCGTACGTCAGCCGATAACTCCCAGGCTTCGTCTCGATGAAGTCGGTGATCTTTGCATCCCGCATCGGGGGAAGAGGAGGGCGGACCGGTTCAGCTCGAGGCTGCGGATCGACCTGGCCGTCGCGTTCGACGACTTCCCCATAAAATCCGCCGTTCAGATACGGATAGGTCTTCGTCGAGTGATAGTGGTAACTACCTTCCTTGTCCTTGTGGCCGTTCCATTTGTCGAGCGGCGAATAATCGTCATCGCCTTTCTCCTGAAACCCATAGATTGGATACCCATCGAGTGCCCAGGCTAGCGGCTTTCCCTTGCCAACGATCTTCTCGAGATGAGCGGGTGGGATGTGATAATGATAATCATCCGCTCGACCGCAGTGGCCACCAAATTCGTCCAGTTCCCCGGCCAGTAACGTATCGGTTCGACCGTCGTTCTTGATGGGATTAAAAATCGGAATCCCATTCACCGCCAGCGCGATTGCACCTCGGAAAAAATTGTCTTTTGCGGACATCGGATTCTTCGCAGGCACCGGATGCAGTGGAATCCGCCACGCATTTTCGCCGGTATAGTTCTGAGGCAACGGCACCTGCTGTTGCCACGCGGTGATCCCGACCATCATCTTGTGGTCCGGCATGCCGTTGGATTCGACATAAAGGTAATCCTCGTCCCAACAAACCTTTGCAGCTTTTTCGAACGGCTTGAAGCTGTCAGCAATTGCTGGTGCGTCATGTTTTCCAGGGGCAGATTGACCTCGCTGCGCAGTGAAAACGTATTCCGGCGAAGTATTCATGGCAACGATCTCACATTGCCGCGATTCGATCCAGAGGCGATCTGCCTTAATCAGTCGATGAATCTCCACTGGCCGGACCCAGCCATCTTCGCGGCGAATAAAAACCTTGCCGTCTCGCAAGTCGACAAATGTCCCGGCGATCGTGGTTTCCGAATCAAGCATCGTCCACGTGTGAATGTTGTCGTGCGGCGATGTGCGAACGTGGGCATGATCATCAGTGCCGTCATGGGCAAGCGACGTCATTGTTGCACAGAAGACCAGAACGAACCAAAACAGGAAGATGCGATTCTGCATGAATTGTTCCACTGACTTTATTCCAGAGTTATAGAAACAGAAATTGATCCGAATTATTCTGCGTTCCTGCCCTTGCCGCGTTTGCGAGGCGGCTCCGGGGCGCTGGGATTGTAGTCCGGATTGGATGTTGCAAACTGAGCGTCAACGTCTGCGAGGTATTTCTTCAATCGTACGTGCAATTGCTCTGTTTCGGCAGGCATCTGCTGTGAGAGATCATGCTGTTCGCTGATATCTTTATCGAGATCATACAGGGCCAGGCGATCGTCTTCGTAGAACTTTATCAGTTTCAGATCACCCAGGATGAGTGCCGAATGAGGTCCATCGCCGCTCTGGTAATGCGGAAAGTGAAAGACCAGCTCTTCGCAAGGTCGTTTGACTTCGCCTTTTCCGTCGTGCGTCAGGAGAGCGGCAATGCTGCCACCTTCGATGTTCTTTGGCAACTTGTTCGGTGCAATCCCGGCCCATTCGCAGAATGTCGGGAGGAGGTCATATCCGACGACTCGCGTCGAACACCACGAATTCGGCTTCACGCCGGGGCCTCGTACAATAAATGGCACACGAATGCCGCCTTCCCACATAGAGCCCTTGCCACCGTTCAGGCCTGACCGCTTTCCTCCGCCCGCTCCGTTGTCAGACATGTAGATGACGTATGTGGTTTCCACGAGTCCGAGGCGGTCAATCGCTTCCATCACTTTGCCGACTCCCGTGTCGAGATCCTCTGTAATGGCAGCTGTGGCGGCCTGCTTTGAGTTGTTTCCCCGAGTCAGTTTTTCGTACTTTGCGATCGTAGCCTTGTTGGCATTTTCCGCTGCGTGAAGAGCGTTCCATGAAAGCTGGACGAAGAACGGCTGCCCCGACTTCCTGCTTTTCTCCATGAACGCTGCCGCTCGGTCAGCCATGCCGAAGATATCGACAGGATTCGGATCGACAAACTTGTATGCGTTTTCGTTGCCGGTATCCCCATCGCTTTCATCGTATCCATGCCTCGCGGGTCCGCCGCTGCCGATGTGCCATTTGCCGTAATGAGCCGTCGCATAACCGGCGCTACGCAGCAGCTCAGCGAATGTGACTTCGCTGTCGCCAATGTTCCTGATCAGACGCGGTTCCGTGAGTTTGTGTCCCGCTTCGGCAGGTGCGGCTTTCGTCCAGTGGAGTTGTGCGGGACTCTTGCCAGTCTGCAGACTGATGCGAGTTGGCGAACACACCGACGCAGGCGCGTAGCCGGCGGAGAACCGCATTCCCTGTGCCGACAGTCTTTCCAGATTCGGCGTGTGGAATATCTCACCCTTCGAGGCGGCCACATCGGGATGCATGGCCACTGACAGACCCCCCCAGCCCTGATCGTCGGAGAGCATGAACACGATATTTGGACGTTCGGCGGCGTGGGTGATCGTGGCCACCAGGATGGTGAGAACGATGCAGATTGATTTCAAGATATTCTCCCACAAGTGATATTCGTTTGAAGCCATTACTCCGCTTCCACACGGCGATTTGCCTCATGATGAGATTCGTGATCAAAGAACCGCTCATTCAGCGATGCCTCCGATAACAGTGTTAGACGCAGCGTTAAAAGATCCGGCCCATACGGCATTTCGATAAAACGCATCTGGCGAATGAGACCGCTGGCAACTTGATAGCTGATCTCGACGCGCTTCGGGCCTCGTTCCTTCCGATGCCGCACGGCCACGAGAAGCCGTGTTGCCGGCTCCGCGCCGCCTGAATCTTCCAGAGGGAGCAACCGCACATCGTATGCCAGATGAAGTCGTTCTAGTCCGTCATGAATATTGACGAGTGGCATCTCATGTTCGTGCCCGGGAAGGTCACGATTGAATTGACTCAAGTCCGTGCTATAGCGCACGGGGCCATCCGGACGCACAGCCCAACTGACCTTGCCATTGCTGCCAGTGACGAACAGGCCGTTTTCAGTCGATCGTTCGAGCACGAACTGCCGACCATCCCGCACGTATAACATCGCGTCATCGAGCGGCGCTTTGGGTGGTCGGTCGTCTTCAGGAGTTCGACGTCCGTGAACGCGAGATGAGACGACCGTTTCTTCAACAGAGATCCTGTATGTTCGATCCATGGTATTGGCGTTCGTGGCAATCAGACGCTCCAACTCATACACAGCCGCCGAAGCCGGGTTGTCGCCGAAACTCTGCCAGAACAAGACGACGGCAACGCCAATCAGCGAAACGGTGGAAAGCAAAGCGACGAGGGAGCGCACTGTCCGGTGCCGATGCATCGTGGTTGTTTGAAAGGCGAGCGGCAGGGCGTCAGCCCTCCGAGAATTCACCAGTGCAGACGGAGGGCTGACGCCCTGCCGCTCGCCTGAAAGGATCAATTCATTCCGCATGCGATCATGCAACATCGCCGCAGCCGCAAATGTGCGGGCATTCTCAGGCGATGCATTGATCCATGCGGACAACTTCTGGTGCTGTTCCGGCGTGAGCACATCATCCAGATAACCGTCCATCAGTGAACCGCCATCCGTACTCATGACAGCACTCCTTCCGCCATTGCTTTCTGATCAATGCACTCACGCAATTGATCCCGGATGCGTTGCAGTGACTTTGCAACTGAGTTTGCGGTCATGCCAATAGATTCGGCAATCGCAGCGGGCTTCAGATCCTGCTGATACCGCAGTTCACACATCGTGCGCGCCCGTCCTTCGAGCGACTTCAGGCATTCATGGAGAAAATCCAGCCGCAGGGACTGATCGGCAACCTCATCCGCAAACGCAATTTCCAGCGAATCCATCGTCTGCGGATCGAATTCCAGCACTCGTTGATCCCGACGACGGCGACGCAGGTACAGCCCCACTTGATTTCGAGCCACACCAATCGCCCATGCCACAAACGGTCGCTCCGAATCCCAGCGATCAAACGACTCAATCACGGCAACCGCCACATCCTGAAGCACATCGTCGCGATCTCGAAAATCCCGCACTACAGACATGATAAACGCCGAAACCGCTGGCTGAGCCAGTGTCCAGAGTCGCGTTGCCTGTCGTGTCTGATCGTCCACCGTTCGCTCCGAAAATTGTTCCCCCTCTCTATTTATCCGCAGCCCGGGAATTATGACAGGAATTTCCTCTGCAGGACGGATCCGGGGACCCGTCCTGTGCGAGAAGACAGCATTTCACAGTGAAATCGCCCGATTATGGAGTTGCGTTTTCCGCATCAGTCCATGTGTCGGTTCGGAATGGTGACGCAGGCAGATCAGCGCCATTGTTGAGATTCGGCTCGGCCAATTGGTGCCAGCCGAAGCGGACGGCTGCGGGTTTGGTGACTCCTTCAGCGGTTACGACGACGGTGTCACCCACGATCTTCGCAGTCGCTTTGACGAACTTCTTGTCTTCACCGGCAATCGCCCACCAGGACAGGTCTTTCCCATCGCGGGACTTCAGACCGGCCGCATGATCAAATGTGATGATCGCCTTGTTGCCGTCCGCTTTCATCGACTTGTACAGCGGGCCGGAGTAGACCAGATCGGCCTTGCCATACGTATTCGCCAGTGCCCAAAGCGACAATCGGCGTCCGACTTCCTGCTTATTCGGCGGGTGAATGTCGTTGAGCGTCGTGATGTCCGTCAGTACGGCCATCCCTGTGTTCTTTACCGCGAGGGTTGCCGATTGCGCTTCCCAGATTCCAGCCAGACGAGTCGGATCACCGCCGTAGTTGTATGGAGCCAGCTGTGCAAACAAGAAAGGAAAATCACGGTTGCCTTCCTGATTCCAGACGGAACGCCAGCCTTCAATCAGCCCTCGCTTGAGCTGATAATAGTGCATTCCCTGTCCATTGTTGGACTCGCCCTGATACCACAGGAACCCGCGGATGCCGAACGGAACAATCGGATGAATCATCCCGTTGTAGAGCCCTGTATGCTGGAAGTTATTGTTGAGCGGATGGCCGGGTAGATTCGAAGGAACTGCGGGCAGCACATCGCCGGGCTTTGCGGTCTCGACGGCATGGTCGTAAACTTTGATCGCGTCTGCGTAGTGAGCAAGGTTATCTGCATATCCATTCAGCATTCCCAGCCATTCTTTTTTCTCGCCATCAAGCTCGGGGATCGCCGTGTATCCCTGTGGCGGAATCCAGGGCTGAATGCGAGTTCCGCCCCATGCCGTCGTGATCAGACCAACGGGCATGTCCAACTTTTGATGGATCTCGCGACCAAAGAAGAACAGCACCGCAGAAGACCCCGCAACAGTCTCCGGTGAGCACTCAACCCACTGTGCCGCAACATGTTCTGACGGCGTGCCCGACGGGATCAACGGAATCATGAATAGTCGAATCTTTGGAAAGTTCGCACTCGCGATTTCCTGCTGACCGTTGATCGACTGGGCAACATTCCACTGCATATTGGACTGGCCTGAGCCGGCCCAGACTTCCCCGATCAGGATATTGGAGACTTTAATCTCGTTTTTGCCTTTCACCGTCATCTCATGCGGACCGCCAGCGGTCTTGACGGCGGGAAGCGTGACCATCCATTTGCCAGCTCCGTCTGCCGTGCTCTTGACGCTGGAGTCACCAAGCGTGACCGTTACCTCTTCGCCAGCATCAGCCCAGCCCCAGATCGGAAGTGGAATATCCTTCTGCAGGACCATGTTGTTGCTGATCACTTCCGGCAACCGAACATCGGCCTGCACAGGTGCGACACCTGCGAGCAATGCTCCCAAAGCCGCGATCAGACACCTTTTGACGTTCTTCATACTTTGTTACTCCTGAGGACTTCTGTCATGATAGAAAATGACAACTCATCAACAATCGTGCATGTGACTGGCTTAGCGATCGGTTGTCACTACGATGGATCAGCCCCGAAAAAGGGCCCATCCGGGTCGCGATGATGACACTTGCCACGCGCCACCGCAAGGATCTCCGCAAAAGAGAATTTAAGTGGAATGCACTGTCACCGAAGATCCACGACCGCGCCCCGCCTATTGTCCGTTTTTAAAGGTATCACGGATGGCCAATTCTTGATGATGGGCAACTCGTAGGGTGTGACAAGCTACGCGCAGGCACACCCTGGGACCGGCGCAGAAATAACTGTCGTCTTCCGGACGTGGGGCACGTTTTTAACGTGCCGGGCACGATGAAATCGTGCCCCACTTATTTCTGTCTCAGTCCTCCACCGGTCTGGTGTGCCTGCGCTGCCGCTTGTCACACCCTACAAATTCACAAATTGGCCAGCCGTGGTAATGACATACTGCGAGTACTGCTGTGAGGACCAGGACGATACAATTCAAATATCGCTGTCTCAAATGGATGCCGTCGTTGGTATGTTTCTGGGCACCGATTGAATTCCGTTCACAAGGGTGGAAAACCTGAATGAAAATGAGCATTCAAAACACAGCCCGTAGATTCGCGGGGATCTTTCTGATTTCCGCGATTGCGGTTCTCACCTCGACCTCGGCACTTGCTGCTGATCTCGCGTTTGAGCGCGACATTCGTCCGATTCTCCGAGCCCACTGCTTTGATTGTCATGGAGCAACCGACGAACCCAAGGGAGGTCTCGACCTGCGGCAGGTCCGCCGGATGCACAAGGGCGGTGAATCCGGAGCTGCAGTCGTTCCCGGCAATGCTGATGAGAGTCTGATGCTTGCTCGTGTCCGTTCAGGAGACATGCCACCCGGCGAAGCGAAACTGACTCCGAAGGAAATCGATACGCTCGCGCTGTGGATCGCTGGTGGAGCCAAAACCGCGCGGCCTGAACCAGACACGATTCCGCCGGGACTTGGAATCACGCCGGAAGAACGAGCGTTCTGGTCGTTTCAACCGATTCCTCGGCCAGGCGAACCCAATGTTCGTGATGACATCCGAGGCCGAATTCGCAATCCGATCGATGCGTTTCTTCTCGCACGAATGCCGGAGGGTCTGACATTTGCTGATGAACCAGATCGCCATACGCTGATTCTGCGAACTCACTTTGATCTGACGGGATTGCCTCCATCGACCGAGCAACTTCAACAGTGGATCAATGATCCATCGGAAGAATGGTACGTTCGGCTGATCGAGTCATTGCTTGCTTCCCCCAATTATGGCGAGCGCTGGGCCAGGCATTGGCTGGATGTGGCTGGCTACGCGGATTCGGATGGTTACACCGTGAGCGATCCCGAACGGCCCTGGGCATGGAAGTATCGCGATTATGTCATTCGGGCTTTCAATGCCGACAAGCCATTTGACCGATTCATCAGAGAACAACTGGCCGGTGATGAACTCGCAGGTCCGCAACAGGGCGATCTCACCGCAGAGCAAATCGAGCTGCTTTCCGCCACCGGCTACCTTCGTATGGCGGCCGATGGGACGGGCAGCGGCGAAGATAATCCAACAGGCCGCAATCAGATGATCGGCGACACGCTGAAGATCGTCAGCACGTCACTGCTTGGTCTCAGCGTCGGCTGTGCTCAGTGCCATGACCATCGCTATGACCCGATTCCGCAAACCGATTACTACGCGCTCCGTGCCATATTTGCCCCGGCCATGGACTGGCAGAACTGGCGAGTTCCATCGCAGCGATTGATGTCCCTGTACACAGAAGCCGATCGTCAGAAAGCTGCCGAAGCCAACGCGGAAGCGGGTACGATCGGGACTGAACGTTCCGCGAAGGAGGCAGAATACATGGCTCAGGCTCTGGCAAAGGAGTTGCAGAAATATGCAGAACCGCTGCGTGCCTCGCTGAAAGCAGCCTACGAAACGGAAGCCTCAAAACGCACACCCGAACAAACGGATCTACTTGCCAAAAATCCGAGCGTCAACATTTCTCCAGGCGTGTTGTATCAGTACCTGCCGGAGGCCGCTGAGGATCTTAAGAAGTATGATGCAAGGATCGCCGAGGCGACCGCAAAACGACCGCTCGAAGAATTCCTGGCTGTGCTGACAGAACCCGTGGGACATCTTCCGGAAACGCACCTGTTCCATCGGGGAGAGTTTCAGCAACCTCTGGCCGTTGTTCCGCCCGGCGCATTGACCGTGGCCTGTTTGGAAGACGCCCGCGTCGAGTTTCCGGTTGACGATCCATCACTGCCAACTTCGGGGCGACGTCTCGCATTTGCGAAGTGGCTGACCAGTCGCGACAACCCGCTCGTGCCACGAGTCATCGTAAACCGGATCTGGCTGCATCACTTCGGCAAAGGTCTGGTCCCGACGCCTGCAGACTTCGGTCGACTCGGCGTCCCGCCGACGCATCCGGAACTGCTCGATTGGCTGGCGGATGAATTTATGCAGAACGGCTGGAGCGTCAAGCATCTGCATCGCATCATCCTTTCATCCTCGGCATGGCGTCAGTCGTCTCGTCGAACTGCGATGCATCATTCGCTGGACCCCGATAATCAGTTCTATTCGCGTCAGTCGATCACACGTCTCGATGCGGAGTTGGTGCGAGACCGCATGTTGTCCACAACCGGGCGACTGAACCCGCAACAGTTCGGGGCTCCGGCTCCGATCACTGAAGACGACGCGGGCCAGGTTGTGATTGATGACAACGAGACGCGCCGAAGCATGTACATCAAAGTGCGTCGCTCACAGCCAGTCGCCATGCTGCAGTCCTTTGACGCTCCGGTTATGGAAGTGAATTGCGAACGTCGTCCGGTGTCAACGGTGGCCACGCAGGCTCTGATGCTGATGAACTCCGGCTCCATCCTGAATCATGCGGCGAAGCTGGCGGAACGATGTCGGTCCGAAGCGACTCCGATCCCGGACGATCAGCTGGCGAGCTTGCCAACTCTTCCCGCACCGCCGCATGAATCCTGGCAGTATGGCTACGGAGCGTTCAACGAAACGACAAAACAGACCGAATCATTTACGCCGCTGGCTCACTTCACGGGATCGCAGTGGCAGGCGAGTTCGGTGTTGCCCGATCCGACACTTGGTTTTGTCCTTCTGCATGCCGCCGGGGGCCATCCGGATCAGCCAGGCCGAGCGGTCATTCGACGATGGGTCGCTCCAAAATCCGGAACGTTGACCATTTCCGGTTCATTGCAGCACGGCAGTCCGAACGGCGATGGTGTTCGTGCCCGCGTGGTCAGCAGCCGAGCAGCTCAGCTGGGAAACGGTCTGCTGGGTGAATGGACGTGCTTCAACTCAAATGTCGATTGTCCGGTCCCGATGACCACCGTTGAAACGGGCGACACGATCGATCTGATTGTGGACTGCCTTGGTGAAATTACTTCGGATTCCTTTCAGTGGCCGGCGATCATCAGCCTGACAACGACAGATGGCACAGTTCAGTCGTTTGACTCGACCGCCGGATTCCATGGACCACCCGAATCTCGCGGACTGCTTGCCGGGCAGGTCAATCGTGCCTGGCAGTTGGCTTATTGCCGAAATCCTGAACCCGACGAACTTGTGACTTCCATGACATTCCTTGCCGACCAGATCGGATACCTTCAGTCCCACCGCGACCGGATCCCTGCCGGTCTCACAGAATCCCAGCAGGCCCTGACAGACCTTTGCCAGGTGCTGCTGACATCGAATGAGTTCTTGTATGTGAAATAGATGTTTCAAGATCACGGATCGCTTCAAAAAGTCAACTGGTTTAACCCGACGCCAACGGCGAGGAAGTTCTCCGTGCTCTTCGCCGTTGGCATCGGGTTAAACATCTGAACGCTTCGCTGAATCATGCATGCAAGATCGCACCGAACACAAACCCGCCATTCCTCATCTCCTCACCTCACAAATCCCTGCCTCATGAACACTCCATTCCCATTCTCCCGCCGATCATTCCTTGAACACAACGCCATGGGCATCGGGTCCGTCGCGCTGGCGTGGCTGTTGCAGCAGGAAGCTGCCCGAGCCGTCCCGCCTGTAATCAAGCAAAAGCCCGTGACGGATCTGAAGCCCCGCGCACCGCAGTTTCAGCCTCAGGCGCGAGCGATGATTTCGCTGTTTCAGCACGGTGGCCCGTCACACATGGATCTCACCGATCCCAAGCCGGAACTGACGAAATTCTCAGGGTCTGACTATCCTGGAGAAGTGCAGTTCAGCTTCGTAAATCAGGCCAGCAAGAAACTCCTGGGCAGTCCGTTTCGGTTTCGCAAACACGGCCAATGCGGGACAGAGATCTCCGAGCTCCTTCCGAACACTGCGGACATCGTCGATGACATTTGTCTGATCCGCAGCATGCACACTGGGGCCAATGGTCATGAAGTCTCGATCCGCTATTTTCATGGCGGCATTCCGGGAGTTCTCGGTCGCGCACATTTCGCGTCATGGCTGCTTTATGCTCTGGGATCCGAAACTCAGGACCTTCCAGCCTACATGGTGCTGACCGATCCGGGCGGACATCCCGTGGACGGCGTGAACAACTGGTCCAACGGGTTCATGCCGCCCTTGTTTCAGGGTACTGTGCTGCGTCCCAAGGAGCCTCGTATTCTGAATCTTGCCGCACCGTCCCATCTGCAGGGCACGCTGCAGCAGCAGAATCTGGCGTTTCTTCAAAAGTTGAATTCACGGGATCTGGAAAAAAGCGGCGGCGACGCAGATCTGGAAGCCCGCATCGCCAGCTACGAACTCGCCGCCAGAATGCAGACATCCGCGACGGAGGCGCTGGACATCAGTCAGGAAACTCAGGCCACTCAGAATCTGTACGGGCTGGACAACGATGCGACTAGGGAATATGGCACTCGGTGCCTGATCGCCCGGCGACTTGTCGAACGCGGTGTGCGGTTTGTGCAACTGTTCCTTGGCGGTCAGCCGTGGGACAACCACGGCAGCATTCGCACAGCCCTTCCAGCTGTGTGTCAACGAGTCGATAAACCAGCCGCAGCGCTCGTGACCGATCTCAAACAGCGAGGAATGCTGGATTCGACGATCGTACACTGGGGCGGGGAAATCGGACGACTTCCGGTGACTCAGGTCATGGGCGACCCGGCCGCTGCAGGCCGCGACCACAACGGCCAGGGCTTCAGCATCTGGCTCGCCGGCGGCGGCATCAAAGGCGGCATGGCTTACGGCACGACAGACGAATTCGGCCACCGCGCCGTCGAGAACGTGGTTACACCCAACGACTACCAGGCAACGCTGATGTCACTGTTCGGCCTCGACCATTCGAAGCTGATTTATCACCACAACGGCCAACCTCAGGTCCTCACCGCCAACCGTCCCGCGAAGGTCGTGACCGATATCCTGAAAGCCTCGCCGATGACCTGATGTCGGCACGT
>CAMAVB010000244.1 GCA_945861465.1 Candidatus Kuenenia stuttgartensis | reverse complement strand
AGACATTCTTCGGAACAGCCCAGTGTCCGTCGCGATATTGACGGCGAACCATCGCATTGGATGCCTCGCTGTTGGTGATGGTTTCGGTCGTGGGGTCAAATTCCAGAATCTGTCGCGTGCGTGCCGCAATGTTTGCGAGATGCACGATCGTCGCAGAAAGCCGACCTGCTTCAACAGAAGCGCTCAACATGACCGCTGGGTCGCGGATCGCATCAAAGAAGTTCTGATGATGCGCTGAAAGATCCGCCACACCAGTTTGCTCGGCCAGCAGCTTGCCGCGTGGTCCGTAGAGCTTCCAGCCCACGGTGTGACCAAGGATCAGCACGCCCTCGGTGCCGTAGAATGCCGCGCCGTTTTCGTAGCCTTCCTGAACGTATGGCGACCAGATTCGCTGTTCAAAAATCAACTGTTTGCATCGACCGGATTTGTCCGCGAACGGGTACTCACAGATCGCGTATTGAGTGTCGGGAAACTGCTGATCATCGTCGAAGTAGTTCTTCTGACCGAAGCACGTCACTCTGTTTGGATGCGTATCGACACCCAGTCCCCACAGCGCAACATCAATGTCGTGAACGCCGTCATTGCCGATGTCTCCACAGCCAAAATCGTACCACCAGCGCCACACGCCGTGCAGCAGATTGGGACGCCAGGGAACGACGGGTGCGGGACCGAGCCAGGTATCAAAATCCAAGGGTTTCGGCGGAGTCCCCGGCTGCGATTTTCCGATCGAACCACGGCGCTGACTGTTCCAGGCTTTCGAAATGAGCACTTCACCGATTTCGCCCTTGCGGATGCGGTCGATCCCATCCATCACACATGGCGTGCTGCGACTTTGAGTCCCCACCTGCAGTCGCTTGCCGCTGCGTTCAACGGCCTCTGCCAGGAGTCGCCCTTCGCGGATATTGTGACAACAGGGCTTTTCGACATAAACATGTTTGCCGGCATCCAGCGCCAGGATTGCCGCCGGAGTGTGCCAATGATCGGGCGTCGCAATGAACACCGCATCGACCTCTGCATCAGCCAGAATCTTCCGGAGTTCACCAGTCGATTGTGGCGCTTTGCCAGAGCCATCCTCAACGATCTTCGCAGCGGCAGCGAGCCGTTCCGCATCGACATCACAGACCCAGGTCAACTGCACATCGCGGCGCTGCGAAAGCACTTTGAGATGATTTGAGCCCATGCCGCCGCAACCAATCAATCCGATGCGAATCGGTTGGTCATCCCGGATGGCGGCATGCGGACCCGTCGATGACGTCAGCAGCGCGGCCGCAGCAGCGGCGCTCGTCTTCAGAAACTCACGTCGAGGCGGGATCATGGCAAGGCTCCGGCTGGAATGAAGGGCAGGAATTTACGAGGGTAACGTTCACCATGCCAACTCGTCAACTGAAGCGGCGTGGACTGAGTGAGCGGAATGCCGCTCACGATCCTGGAGTCTACAGACTCTGCATGTACTTATCGAGATCCGCAAGGTCGCTGGGTTGAGTGTCCTTGAGCAAACCTGCGGGCATCAGCGAGTTTCGCTGGAGCACTTTGTGTTCCATGTCCGAAGCTTCAATCCGCCAGGTCTTGTGTTCCGCATCGCGGAGCAAAATTCCATCGACGGATTCATAGACGATCAGGCCGGTGTAGACCTTGCCTGCTGTCGTCTCGATCGAAGTTGTCTGATAGCGGGGTGAAATGTCCCGGTTGGGGTCCACGATCGATGCGAACAGATCGCGGCGCGAGAAGCGTTTCGTCACTCCCTTGAGATCCGGCCCCAGTGCCTGACGTCCGCCGTGGCAGCGGGCACAGGCAAGCCGTTCGAACAATCGCCGTCCGTTGTCAGCATTGCCGGCGTTCCAATCAATTGCATCAAGACTCAGCAGAACCCTTTGAGCCACATCGGATGTTTGCGGCGGGCGATAGTCAGGATAATGGTCCTCCAGCCATGTCTGCCAGAGTTGCATGGATTCCGGCTGCGGGCGATATCCGCCTTCGCCGAACGCAAACTGATGCGCCTGTGATGTGTTATGCTCCAGCAGCCGCATGGCAATCTCACGTAACTGAAACTCACGCTTGTCATTGCTCAGCCGTCTGGCTGCGGCCAGTAACTGGAACTGTGCGGCTGCCGCATTGCTGGGCGGCAGTTTGGCCAGCGCCTTCAGACAGGCTTCGACGGCATTGATTTGGGGTGATTCCAGGCCGGAAAGCAGAACTTCACGGTCCTCGTTCGAGGCCTTGTCGGCAATCGCAATCAGCACCGAATCGCGAACCGAAAGATTGTCGAGTTGTGCGCGAAGCAGTGCATCATGTTCAGGTTGGCTGGATTCAGCAATGGTAAAGACGACATCGTTTGACCATCGGTATTCAGGGTCTGACTGAATCGTATGCACCAGGCCTGCAATCGCCTTCGGAATGGATGCCTGCGGCACTTGTGTCAGAAACAGGACGTGCCCCGGTTCGCCAAAGCCGGGTTGTTCGGCCAGCAGCGTGGGCATCGCCGGATCGACTTTGCACAGGGTTTTGTACAGTTCGCCGATGCGATCATCCCAGTTCGTGTCCTGCTTCAGCCCAAACCTGCGAATCTTGATGTCGATGCCCACCAGCGCTTTGGCGGTTGTCGTGCTTTCATCATACGAACGTTCAATGTCAAACTGGCTGATCGCTGCGAGCCGATGAATATCGTCTGCCGGAAGGGTGGAATCGGTAATGCTCGCCAGCAGCCGAGTGAACAATTCGCGATTGAAAGGTGTCGTCATGGCGATGAGACGAATCAATTCGTGATCCAGATGGGCATCACCGGACGGAAACGCTGCCGCAACTTGAGTCATGATCGGGTTGAGTTCACGTTCCAGGGACGCCAGCGCTGACCTTGGTGCGTAGCCATCGAACATCACCGGACGATCTTTGACCGGCCCGACGTCTCCCAGTGTCATCTGCAGAATGCGCGCCGCGTCGTAGCGGTCTTCGCGCGAGGCTGCCGGGGATACAAGCACGTTCGCTGCAACGGCTGCCGCAGGTGTACTTTGCAGCGGCGCACGCAGGCAGCGCCCCATGTGAAACCACATCAGCGCGCGCGGATCTCCCGCCAGATTCTTCGCGATTACGGTGCGGTGATCATCATTCATTCGCGAAATCAGCAACGCGGCTGAGAGTCGTACGGTGCGATCATCTGAAGCAAAAGCTGCGGCAATCGCAGGCCCCGTGACGACAAACGTGGCACTGGACGTGGCGGAAGAAAGTGCTTCCAATGCAAACCGCTGTACGAACGGGTCTCGGTCAGTGATGAGCTTCCGCAGGATCTCTGCCTCCGGTGAATCCGGGCGACTGCGCCCAACTGCCCATGCCGTTCGCGCGCGGACCAGATTTGATCCGGCCAGCGTCAGTTTTGATGCCGTGACGCTGTCCAGTCCACCAAACATTTCGACAAGGATCTCGATCGCCCGCATGCGTTCGGGGACTCGGCGAGTTTCCAGCAGCGCGGCGTCGCGGAAGACATCAGAGCCCAGCGATTTTGCCAGCGGAACCCACGTCGCGCGGGACCAGCTGCTGTTCGGCTGTGGCGAATTCAGAACCGAATTCAACTCCTGGGAGCCGGCATTTGTGCGCGCTGCCGCTGTCGGGGTTTCGGGAGCATCGCTGACAATTCGGAACACACTTCCGCGAGTTCCACGACCTCCGACACTGACAAACAAACTTCCGTCCGGAGCGACTTCGATGTCGGTCGGAGCAAATCCGAATTGATCACGGCCTTCGGCAAACACGTGGCCATCCTTCTTCCACCCGGCACCTTCCTGAACCAATGGCACGGTCAGAATGCGTCCCAGAGTCCAGTCGAGCATGAACAACGCTCCGTGATACGTTGGTGGAAACTGATGATGCTGGTAGCAAGTGACACCCGTCGGAGACCCACGTCCGAAGGTTGCCAGCACCGGAGGCATATCCGGATAACTGCCAGGTCGCTTGAGTCCCGCCGTCACGTAGCCTGCATTCGAAAGCGGCAATACGTGAAACACCTGAGTCGGCAGATACCACGGCAATGAAATATCACGTTCGTCGTCGCTGTCGTACGTAAAGAAATCACCTGTGCCGTTGAACGTGAAGTCATAAGCGTTGCGAAACCCGTCGCTGACAATTTCGCCGCCCGAGAGATCCGGCTTCAGACGCAGCAACGTTCCCGACATGGGAGTCCTGATTGGTGACGTAGGTACGGTCGCATACGATGCTGTGACACCGGCAAAGTTCCCTGCCATGACATACCACCAGCCATCCGGACCTTTCTGGATCGAATGCACATGATGTTCGCCACCAGCGGAGATCTTCAAAAAAACCTGCGGTGGCCCGTCGGCAACGTCGTCCTGATTGTCGTCGCGAAAGATCTGCAGTCCCTGATCGCCGGAACACAACAGACTGGAACCCAGAAAAAACATCCCCTGAGAACCCGTGTCCGGCTTGTCGGCAAACTGCTTAAACGTGTCGGCGCGGCCATCGTGGTTGCTGTCGATCAGGATGCGAATATAACCCGGCCCGGAAACCACGACCCGGCCTTTGGAATCGAGCGTCATGGAATGCACGTCGTGAGCCAGATCATCATCGGCAAACAATTCGACGTGAAACCCCGCTGGCACTTTGATGCCATTGACGACGATCGCAGAATCTGCGACGGCAGCAACGGACGAAGGGACAGACCGTTCGTCAGCCGACAGTGTGCCGGAGAATCTGCCCCACAATGACACCAGGCAGACACCGATCAAAATGCGGCAATGAAACGAAAGCTCATTCGCTGAGGCCGACGGAAACATTGATCGTATCGAGACATCATGGCTCATCTGTAACTCTCTGCCTGAACTCATAGATTGAACTTATGCGGTCGTAAGGACCGGCGCAGAAATAACTGTCGTCTGTTGGACGTGGGGCACGTTTATAACGTGCCCGGCACGATCGAATCGTGCCCCACTTATTTCTGTCTCAGTCCTCAGTGTCATTTTCGTTCGCGCCAGTATAACCGATCTGCACATGATACACTTCGCGTGGTCAAAAATGAGTCCGGCGAGCGGCGGCGTGAGCCCTCCGGCCAGCCACTATCCCTGCGTGCGGCGACTGCCTGTCATCAACAGCCAGACGACCACGCCGCAAATCAGAGTCGTCGCCGTGCGAATGAGGTCGTGCCAGTCGTGACGGAGCATCATCGCGATCAGCACAAGCGTACTCAGCACGTAAAACATCGCTGCCGCCAATGTGATCAACGAAGGTCGCAGCGCCGGATACGTGTCATTCGCCAGACTGTTTCGAACCGGAATTAACAATGTTGCGACCGTGAGGGCTGACGACAATGACAATGTTGCTCCCAAAAATCCCAGCAAATCTTTCAGGTTGCTCACCAGCACCAGGGATGCTGCCAGACTGGCCTGCAGCAGCACCGACCGGGGAATCGAATTCGGCCCTGTGCGAAATGCCGCGAAAAACACCCCGTCGTCCGCCATGCGTGAAATCACACGCGGACCAACCATGATCATTCCGGCGACCGAGGTCAATGTTCCAAGTCCGATGGCCGTCCGAATCAATAGTTCCAGTGACGCGCCGCCGATGGCTTCCGCCGCAATCGAGGCCACTCGCGGGCTTCCCAGAATCTTCGTGGCCGGCGTCGCGGTGACAAACACCAGATTGAGCAGCAGGTACAGGACCGTCACAAGCACCGTTCCCAGGATCAGCGATCGTGGAATTGTGCGGTCGGGATCGGACACTTCCGACGCTGCGTAAATTGACGTGTTGAATCCTGCATAGCTGAGTGAAATAAACATCACGGACGTAGACATCGTCAGCAATGTCGACCACGCAAACAGCGGTGGCAGAGTTTCAGCGACTGGTTCCCAGTGCCACACATGTGTTGAGATCCGTGATGCGGCGATCACCAGAAAACTGATTAAGGCAAACAGCTTGATTCCCACAATGGCATTTTGCAGCGCTGCAAAGAATTTCACCAGAAACGCATGCCCGAATCCGAAAACCGCAATGATCGCAATCGCCGCGCTGCCGGCTGGCAACCATGACCCCCGGATCTCAGCGGGCACTATGTACTCTTCGAACGTGAGCGCGACGAGAGCAATTGAGCCGCTAAAACCCACCGTCAGCGAAATCCAGCCTGCCTGAAACCCGATGAACGGATGCACGAGCCGCGAAAGATACAGGTACTCGCCGCCGGATTGTGGCAATCGGCGAGCCAACTCACCATACGCCACGGCACCGCACAAGGCGATCAACCCGCCCACGCACCAGGCAATCAGGACGCGACCGGGCGACTGGAGGTCAGCGAGAGCAAATCCGGATGTCGTGAAAATCCCTGAACCAATCATGCCGGCAATCACGACACAAGTCATCGTGGTGAGGCCGAAATGGCGGGTCTCTGGCAGGGGTGTGTTTATGGATTGTGAGACTGGCTTATTATTCAGGCTGTTCAGCTTTCGGTCTCCCGTCAGCAATCAAACGCATGTCTGTCTGATACTGGTCCAGCAGGTCCAGACCGGCGGGATGATGGTTGATTCGCAACCAGGTTTCGTAGGAAATCACTTTCTTGCCACTCGGCAACTCTTTAGTCCACAGCAGGCCGTCACCCCGAACGCTGACGTTGGATTTGTCATCCGTCGTTCGGACTCGCAGCTCGAGTTCAACTTTATCCTTGACGAACGTCAGGAAAACGTATTCGTCGGATTTCACCCCAGGGCCGTCCAATTGCCAACTCAACGCCTGAAGTTCTTTGGTATAACGCTCGCCAACTTCCAGTAGCGGCAGGTCGCCCATCGAAAACTCGATGCCCGCATCGATTGCGTCAAATTTCGCGATCTTCGATTCATTCAGGATTGGAAAGTCTGCTGCTTCGATGCCCACCGCCGGCATGTCAGCTGCATCAGGTGCTTTCGGCTTTGCCAACTGCCACGATGAGTTCTCAAGTTCATCGCCCACGCGGACGAGTGTTCTGCCGGTTGGCAGGGATTGCAGGCCAATGGTCAGGTCCTGCTGACCACGAACATAAACCAGCCAGTTGTGATCATCCTTAATGATTCGACCAGAATCTCGCGCAAGCCAGCCCTCAGCCGCCAGCTCCGTGTCATAGAACTCTCGAGTCCGTTCCAAAGTCATCGCGGTCGTGGCGACCAGGAAGGGTTCCGTCATTCCATCGAATTCGACAAAACCTGAATCCGCCGGAACTGGAATGGACCTGGTTGTCAGGTCCCGTGAGTACTGCACATTGTAACTTGCCGGATCAGCCGGAACACGACCGATAGTGACTCGAAGAATTGCGCCGCCCTGCAGGAACTCCAGATCACGGCCATCCTCCTGTTCATTGTGTGACGCATGGAGCCTCGCATAGGCTGTCCAGCCTGCGTCGTGCATCTTGCGCAACAGAGTGGTTTCAAGCTGGATCAGATCGGCTTTCGTGCGATACATCACGGTGTCTTCATTCTCAAAGACCAATTCGATCGGCGCTGCGTCAAATTTCGGAGCCCACCGGACATCGTAGTTGCCCGCGAAGTTCACGCTGATTGAGGTTTTCGATTCAGCCCCCTCGTAAAACGAGGCGGCGATCATGAAGCTATCTTTTTGAAATCGAATCGAATTGGCTGTTGCCACTGCGGATGCGACTTCTTCCCAGCCGGCTTTACCCAATTGATAGCGGTAAAACAGCCCCGCTTCGTCGGCAGTCACGGCAGCGTCATAACGGACATTGAACTCATCGATGGAACTGCCATCACGCTCGCCCTCAGGCAGTTGTGGGAATATCCGCAAGTCCATCATTTGCAACATCTGCACCGGCGAAGCAGGTTCTTGTGACTTCCTGTCGGGCATGGCCACGACAGAGTGCATCGGCTGCATCTCCATCGCTGCTCCGTCCTTCGTCGTTCCCCAGATTCGCGTACGACCATTCTCGGATGCAACGACAAGCAGATTTGTGTCGGGCAGCCAGCTCAATCCCGTGATCCGCCAGCCAGATGCGTCGATGATCTGTCCGAGTTCACTACCTGTGATATTCCAGATTCGGACAGATGAACCATTCGCGGTGGCCAACAATTCTCCATTCGAGGAGAACGCTATGAATTCTTCAGTTGAAAAACTGCCAGCCAGCCTGGAAGCAGGCTCTGCATCGGCAGCATTCCAAAACTGCAATGCGCCTTCGCCACCGGTGACAAACCTGCTGCCGTCTGGCGATCGTGCCATCGTAAAATTGTAACTTCCGCCAGGCAGCATCTTTTCCATTTTGCCTGTGAGCACATCCCAACAGCTGGTTGTCTCGCCGGCGGCAGCCAACAATTGCGGTGTCATGTACTCGATCCGCTCCAGGCCATTCGTATCGACCTTGAAGCGATTCGTATTTTGCAGCGGATCCACGCTCCAGATCGCGATTTCACCGTCGTAGCTGATCGTGGCAATTTGCAGTGAATCGGGCGAGATCGCGATCTGAATGATGCCCGTGGAGTACAGCTTCTTCGAATTCAACTCCTGGCGGTCAGCGATATCCCAGACCCTAAGCGTTCCCTCGCTGTCGCCAGCCGCGAACCACTTTCCATCAGGCGAAACGGCGAGCGACTTGATCGTCTGTTCGTCAGTCAATTCCAGAAACACATGTTCCGGCACGTCTGTCTCGACCGACCACAGCGTGACGTTTGTGCCTGCTGTTATGAAGTGGCGTCCGTCCAGCGGATGCGCCAGATGACTGACAAATCCTGCCACGCTGGATTCGCGACACGCCAACAACTGCAGCGGTTCAAATTCCGCACGTGCCCATCGAGCAAGTTGTTCAGGCCCAGGTTCAGGATTTTGTCTGACAACTTTTGGCGATGCATCCGCGCTGTTCCCGCTGGAGGCCGATGCTGTTTTTCCACCCTGCGGTTCTCGCGCCGAACCGATCGCTTCCGATACATCCTCCGTGACCACTTCAGCGGAACCAGCAGGATTCTCCCCCCCGTGGCTGAAAGGCGCGCTGAGTGACTCGCCAAGCCCGCCTGATGCATTGGAGCCCGCAGTTGTATCCGACACGGGAGCTTGCGACGCACGATCTGCACGCGGTTGAACTGCTTGCTCGGGCGCGTCGCCGCAGCCGCAATTGAGAACGACGGTCGCCGTCAGCCACAGCCAGAATCGCGACTGCGTGTGATTTGATGTCTTGAAATCGACTCGACTACCCGAACGAATTGTTGTCAAACGCATAAAAACTGCTTTCAAGGCTACAAAAAGACAGGTCTCGGGCTTCGCCTGCAACCCAATCAGCTGCCACGCGACAGCGTCCTGTTTGCTCACGTACCGTGCGCCAGCAGGAAACGCCGTGAAGGATTTATCGTAGTGTTTTCACAGGGTTTCTCGAAGTCACTCCTCCCCCTGGCAAGGCGGAGAAGGTGGCCGGATGTGGGGGTGATTCGCTGGTTCTGACTCTATCAAATCGTTAACGGCGTTGGCCAGCGGGGGGGTGAATTCATGAGCGGTGCGGTGCTATGTCACTGATGGATTGAGGGGTGGCCGGGGTTAGAGTGGCCGCAAATTCCAGTCCCTCGCTGACTCTTCGGGTTACGATCCAATGCTCGCGAAAGTCTCATTTCTGACCGCGCGGAGTCTATCCAGCGGTCCCGGGTAGTTGTAACGGATTTTGGTTCATCGTCAAATGAAAGTAAGCGTCCGGGGAACCCATTTGGTCCGGCGGGGATCAGTTGCCAGCACGCTTCGCAACGCGGAGAGCAGCGGCGGCGACATTTTCGCGGCGTTTTTGGCGATCGCCGCGTTTGCGGTTGGCCACCTGGCGTGCCTGTTCAACAGAAGCAGTTGTCCGCCGACGGAGCGGCGGACCTACGTAGGCGAGCCGCTCCGTCGGCTCGCACCAGACACGGCTTCTCCTCAATTGGGCCGGCGGGGGTCGGCGGGGCGGGGGTCGGCGGTGCCAGACACCGTAGCGTCATTAGCCGATAGCCGATGGAACACGCATGCGAATCAGCCCGGCTCCAGAGGAAACGCCAAGGCCATTCGGCGACCGGTTCGCGAAGTTCAAGGGAGCCGTCCCTGTATTGCCAGAGGACCTGGCCGAGCAACATGATCATTATCGCCTGGGGACACAGAAGCGATGACCGTGTTCGCTGATACTTTCGCGCTAATCGCCTGGCTGAACCCTCGCGATAACGCACATTCGCTCGTAGTGGCGTATCTCAACGGTTTCACCGGGTGATTAGTCACGACCGAATGGGTGCTCGTCGAATTGGCCGACGCATTGTCTGCTCCGGAGGCGCGTGCGGCAGTCCTGGCATTCCTGCAAGCCGTTCGCGCGGACCCGCTCTTTGGTATCGTGGGCTCTGTTCCAAGCGTGTACCAAGCCGGCTTCGACCTGTTTGCAGCCCGACCGGACAAAGCTTGGTCCCTGACGGATTGTATTTCGTTCGGAGTAAGGCGAGCGGCAGAAATGAATTTACCGGTACGACGGACTTCCAGTCCGTCGCATGGTGCTACTCGACGGACTGGAAGTCCGTCGTACAAATTGCGAATGGTAAGTTCTATCCTGCCGCTCGCCTAATGACCGAGCGCAAGCTGTCCGAGGCGCTCACGGCAGACCACCATTTCGAGCAAGCTGGTTTTCGAGCCGTCTTCAATCAGTAAGCCCGGTCATCGTGCCCGGTCGAACCAACGGATGAAGCTGACCTGACCAAAACGGTGGGATGGGCCAGCGGTGCCAGACACCGTAGCGTCCAGCCGCCTGGCGCGCCTCTTCAACAGAAGCAGATGTCCGCCGACGGAGCGGCGGACCTACGTAGGCGAGCCGCTCCGTCGGCTCGCACCAGACACGCCGCCGAATCCATTGTTGCGGCATAAAAGATTCGGTTGCGGGCGAAGCCCGCGCCAGGAGATTAATCTGTCAGGTCAAAGGTGAAATCGTTTTTCGAGGAATCTTTATCGACCGTGGCTGTCAGACCTGACGTGCTGGCGTCAGCGTACTTCGTGGGGATGGGAGACACTGGTGCGTTTTCAGAGCCCGGAAACCCCGGCATTTCCGGAACCTGTTCCGGTACAAAATTGATCGCGACCTTATGCAATCCCGGAATGGCACCGTCTCATGGGGCGCTCGTTGTCATTTCGAATCGCCCCTCCGCGTCAGTCATCCCTGATGCCAGCATCCCCGTCTCAGGGATAAAGCCCACTGACAGATTGGGCATTGGTTTTCCCTGATACTTGACGACCCCAGTCACGGCGACAGTTTTCGGCGCGTCACCCACTCCGCCACATCCGAGGGCCGCCACGAAACAATAGAGAAGAACAAGACACTGTTTTCGGTACATCACAAATGAAACTCCTGGAAGGATGCCGAAAAGGCAACTCGTGTTCGTTCAAGCATGCATTCATGGACTGCGTGTCACTGGCTTTGCCAATGTTCTTCAGTTGCTCTTCATTTGCAGCAAGCACTCGCAGAGCCAGTGGCTCGCATCAATACACGAATGACAGAGCACCAGACCCTGTCGGGAAATGATTTTACCTTACTTAAAAGAAACTTGTGCCCTTAGATAAGGGCACAAGCTTTCCGTGCAGTTGCATCAGAGTTCACCAGGGACTTCACCTGAGCTGATCGTGGCAAATGCTCGATAAACACCAATGTCAATATTCTCGCTGACAAAGCGAACACCTCCGTCGCCGAGGTTGAACTGGCCGCCTCCGATGTGTTTGCTGGCGAAAGAATAGTTATTTGGCCAGTCGCCAATATTCTTGGGCCGTTTCAGCACAGCGTTTGACGGAATTGCACAAGTCGCAGTCACCGCATTGGGGTTGTACCACCAGTTCCACTGGGTCCATCCGGGCATGGCTTCACCGATGGCAGTGTTGTCAATCCAGACGTCGGCAGATTGATCCCGAAATACGGCGAATTACGACTGACTGAGGGTCACTGGCCGAACAGAACGTCGGGAGCCCTCCAACGTCACAAGGCGAATGCGAAGCGCTGCGGATGAACTCGGAGCCTGTGTCTGGGTGAACTAAGCACTGGTGCATAAGTAAGTTGGCACAAATCGTTTAACGGCGAGCCGTAGGCGTAGGCGAATCCAGCGTGCTTCCGCCT
>CAMAVB010000243.1 GCA_945861465.1 Candidatus Kuenenia stuttgartensis | reverse complement strand
TGATGCGATTGGGGCGAAAGTCAATTAACCTTACGGATTGGTCATGGGAACCCCATCCTATGAGCAACAAGGTTGAATCTAATTCCAAATCTGCTCAAAACACTGTATAATTCAGCCTTCTTGCTCACGTAAAACGCAAATGCACCCGTGGAAAATCGAATCAGCACCGAACTCGGTTTACACGCCACGTGCCTGGGTGCCAAAGAACTAGCTGGGTTCGTGGTGGAGAAGAACCTGTTGAGAGAGTTCGCCCAAGCTATTGGGCTACCGCTCGACATCCAGACACGTAAACGACCAGATAGGTCAGAAGTGCTTCTGCATGCATACATTTCCCTGGGCGCTGACCGCCACAACCTTAGGGATGAGATTTACGACGACTCGATTAAGATTGCCTTATTCGATGCTGGAGAACCACTGACAAAGGAGCAGTTAGTCGAACGGTCAGCCGCACTTTTCGGGGAGCATGAAGCGTTGAAGGAGCGACTTGAGCGTCGGCTTGACTCACTAATGGCAAAGAGGATTATCACTTCACTGGAGGGCAAGCTATTCCTCAGCGCCATCACTGCGGAAACCCTGGTGGTCTCTAGTGGTGTCTATGCCGATGAGCTGGAATCCTTGTCTGCCGCTCAAGCCCAGATTCTCGAAGATCGTTGCAAGGTCGTTTGGCGACCAGATCAATCTGCTGAAGCTGCGACTTTGCTTTGTCGCATGTTTATGCAAGCGCAACTATTGTCCGCAGAACATGCCTCCATGTCACTTTCGCGATTAGGCCTTTCAAAAGTCCTTGGAAACCCGGAAGAACAGCTACGTCAATCGATACGAGCTGCTGGCGTGCAGTCTGGGAGTGTTGGCGAGGTGTTAGAGGAGTTTGTGGAACATGCGTCTAACACGCCACTTGTTCAGAAACTGACACGAGCTGTTACTTTCGTTGCCACCGAGGGGCAGGATGTTTTGAAGGCATCTAAAGTTCTTGGCGCTTCATCTTGGTCCGACGTGGTTGCAACGTTGGACGCTTCAGTAGCGATACCCTTCCTATGCTCATCATTGTTTTCCGTGACGAAAGGTACGTTCTCATTCGGTTCCACGCGATGTGTCCATACGCTGGAAAAGGCAGGTACGCGCTTGGTGATCCCGGGTGTTTACATCAACGAAATCGCAGCCCACTTATGTCGTGCCGGACAGTATCCAGAGAGTGAAGTCTTCAAGGATGGGCTAGTCTCCTCAAAGAACGGGTTTGTGGCCCATTACTTTCAACTCCGTGAAGAGGGCAGAAACGTACCGGGAACACTGAAAGATTTTGTTGCTCAGTTTGCACCCGTCGTGAAGAGTCAAAAACCACAAGACCAACTTATTCGCGCTGTAATGGCCCAAGTGCAGCCGCTGCTCGCTGAGTACGGAATTGTTGCCGACGACATTTCGAACGTCTCCGATGATTTCCTTCGGGAAGTTCAGGAGACCTATGTGTACAAGATGGAAGAAATGCGTAAGAGTCGAGCGTCTATCCTCGTACGACACGACGCCACGGTGTTGGCAAACGCCCGCAAGGCCATTGCAGAACGCGGCGAAGTTCGCATGTGTTTAACCTGGGACTCACTAATGATTGCGGTTGCTAGATCGTTAGAGGATTGCGGCTGGGTGGTAAGTCCACACCAGGCTGCGGACATCGTGGGAGATGGGCTCAGCATTTCCGAGTCACGATTAACCGCCCTCGCGCATCAACTCGCGAGGGCACGCGAAACTCCGTCTGATCTAGGGGCTCGCATCATTGATCGTGTTGTGAGCCTGGGTGGCGAAAAGCTTCAAGATTGGGAGTTCCGGAAGAAACTCGAAGAGTTTTACACAGATGCACGGAATCGTATTGATTTTGATGGACATGCATTCCAGCTTGTCGATAAGGAAACGGACGAGTTTCTTGAGGCACAAGGTGTCTCCGTCAGCGGTAGGCTTGACGAGGAGGTCGAACAGTAGTGAACGCACCACTCTGTAATGAATTAAGTCGAGGTTCATCGGACTTAAAGAGATGTAGCACTGCAGCGACGACTTTTTTTACATATTCGACAGATCCAGGTAGCAGGAAAGTGCCTTGGCACCGCCGCTGGCCCGACGACTTCCGCGACGAAGTCCTCGCCCGCCTCCTCGAACTCAACGAACATCGCCACAAAGAAGAACAGTTGGTCGGCAAAGCCGAGCCGGGAGAAACACAGAAGCACGTTGGAACAGCGAAGAAAGCACGAAGTAAGAAATCTCGCGGCGATCAGGCACCGCTGTTCGACACAACGGAAGACGGAGACGATGGCTGATGATTCCTGATCCGAGCGAACGTACTATTCGAATTCCCGTACAATGGATCGACGGACAGTGGCAGCTATTTGGAGGCGGTAAGCTACCGGACATCAAGCCAAATATGATTGCCGATTTGTTTATGCCTGCGTTCGCGCTCACGAATGATGAAGAGCGATCGCGTTGGACTGCTGAAGAAACAGTTCCGTTTTTGACAAGCGGGTCGATTCTATTCGCACAGGTCAGTCTAAATCGTGTTCCGACCAAGCTTAGGGACAAGGTGTTAGACAAGAAGCATGTCGCGGGATACCCGAGCGGGTTTGTCAGCATGACGTTGAAATCAGATGCAGCTCTATTGCTCACGCCAGGAAAGAAGGGAGTGCTTATGGGAGGCGAAGTTCATATTCCTGCCATTGATGAACGAGCAGACAGTATCAATGAAGCACTCACGAAGGTCAGTCGAGCTTTTGAACCGAACCGGAAGTCATCTGGTGGTAGCGTGTTTCTGAAAGTGTTTGTTGAGAGAGACCGCGGAATGGTTTCGCTCGACAAATTACGCGAGCGAGAAACGAGCGTTTGGGCGTTAAACGCGTCGCGTCCTCGCGATCGCTGCGACTCGTGGTTGGAGTTGGCGGTTTCGTTGTCACGCGTTTCTGAAGTGTGGAGTATTGATGAGCAAAAGCGTAGTGCGGAGGCTTCGTCCCAGGGATGCGTCGCACGTCCACGTGAAATGCCGAATCCACAGAGCTCTAATGAGCTTTTGGAGAGGGCGACGTTGGACTACTTCGATTTTCGAACACGAACGCTTTCGGATTCCGATGCTGGCTTGATAAAGTTAATGGCCCGTTTTCACGATCGGAGCGAAGTCTCGGAAGAAATCCAAAAGCTCCGCGGCTTTCATGAAGCGATGGACCGAGCAGTTCTGAACGCGTACGGTTGGCAAGACTTGGCACTCTCGGCGCGTTGCGAGTTTCTTGTTTCGCCGAGACAAACGCGCGATCGAGATTATTCACGAACGAAGGAAGATTTGAAAGAAGTTCGCTTGCGTTGGCCCGACGAGTTTTGTGAAGAGGTCCTTCGTCGACTCAACTCACTTTTGCCATGAGTAGAGGGTTGGACAAAATGACGTGCGAACAAGTGGCAATAGGACGTCGCGCGAACCAATACAATATGAGCGACTTGAAGTCAGCTGTTTGCAGCGTCAGCAATTCCGGACGAATCCAGTAGAGCCAGGTAATATTATGACTCCCGTTGAAGTTCGTTCCAAACTTGTCTCCGCTCTGCAACTGGACCTGGTGGGGCCTCATGATGGTATCGGCGATGCAGCGGAAACTCTGCCGCAGCATCCTTCCCGTTGGTATCTGACGGGATTTCTGGTCCCTTTCGACGCGGGCGAAAATCAGGCCAATGATGAAGATGCGGGTGATGACATTGACGGGGCAGGCGAACGCGGCGGAACTGATGACGATACGGCTCCGGAAAAAGCGGCCGCCAGTAAAACTCGCTTTCCGTCGTCGATGGGGCTCAGCGTCCTGCTGCCGACTGAAGCGTCACAGTTGCAGGTCACCGTGGAATGGGGTGACTACCAACCGTTGGAACCGGAACCCGATCAGCCAAATGCCTGGCTGCGAAAGTCACAGCACAAGACTCTGACTGTCCGGATTAAGAAAGATGACCGCTGGAAGGAAGATTTTCCGATTCCGGGCAGTGATGGTCTGCGGATCAGCGTGACCGGAAGAAGTCTGTCCGGAGCACGCCATGCCGAGGCCTACGGGCGTTCCTGCCAAAGCGTTTCTGTCTTTCTTGTCAATCACCGCAAACTTGCCCCGGATGAGACCCGTGATACAGCCTTCGCCTTTCAGGCAGAATTAACCGTGACGTGCGATGCAGGGTTTGTCGCACGAGCTGATGTGCATGGATTAGACAGCACGGATCCTGACCTTCGGATTGCGGACCTGCAGTTTCGAGATTGTTTTGAATTTGCCGTTGGGCATAACGTCTCGACAACAAGCACTGTTGTCGAGGAAAACTGCTTCAGTGTTCGAACATGCTGGATTCCCAAGGGCGAGGTCGAACGGACCACAGTTCCCCGGATGGACCAGGTTCAGCTTCAAATGGAAGCACTCGCACTGTTGAAAGACGGACGAGATGCCACGGCGGCATTGCAGCCGTTTGTGACGTCGTATCGAAAGTGGATTGAAAGCCAACAGGAGATCCTGCAAATCCTTGCCGGTCGCCGACTGGAAACAGCTGAAGCACTTCTTCAACGCGCCCGTGTCGCTGCGAGCCGTATCGAACGGGGAATTCAACTTTTGGATTCGCCGATTGTGCTTGAGGCTTTCCGCCTGGCGAACAAATCAATGGCCATGCAGGCCAAAAAACGTCTCAGCCTGGCCAGCGGTAAGTCAGAAGCCGAGATTATTCCCGAATGGCGTCCGTTTCAGTTGGCGTTTCTGCTGATGAATCTGGACGGCGTTGTGAACCCGGAATGTTCCGATCGGTCGACTGTCGATTTGCTGTTCTTCCCCACCGGGGGCGGTAAGACGGAAGCCTATCTCGGTTTGGCGGCCTTTACGCTGGTTCACCGTCGCCTGAAGAACCCTGGCATTGAATCCTGCGGATTGACCGTGCTGATGCGATATACATTGCGACTGCTGACGCTGGATCAGTTGAGTCGTGCCGCGGCCTTAATCTGTGCTCTGGAATTGCTTCGCGAACAGGACGTTGAAAAACTCGGCCGGTGGCCATTTGAAATCGCACTGTGGGTTGGGCAGGCGGCCACGCCGAACGTGATGGGGAAAAAGGGTGACAACAACGACAAATCGGCGCGTGCCAAAACGATCGCATACCAAAACGACAACCGAAAGCCGTCGCCCATTCCGCTCGAAAACTGCCCGTGGTGTAACACGAAGTTTCGAGAAACGGCGTTTCGGCTTGTTCCAGACAACGACGAACCAATCGACCTGCGAGTGCAGTGTGTCAATCGCAATTGCGAGTTCTCAGGTGCGAACCGGCGGCGACTTCCGATCGTCGCTGTTGACGAACCAATCTATCGGCGACTGCCGTGTTTCATGATCGCGACCGTTGACAAGTTTGCGGCGATGCCATGGACTGGCGAAGTCGGTGGATTCTTCGGCAAGGTGGATCGCTATGACGATTCCGGATTCTACGGGCCCTGCAGCTCCCGAGGCGGTATTCCGATTCCCGCCGGGCACTTGCCGCCGCCGGAACTGATCATCCAGGACGAATTGCATCTGATTTCGGGGCCATTGGGGACCATTGCTGGGCTTTACGAGACAGCGCTGGATCAGCTCTGCACCAGCGTTGACGGACCTCGACGAGTTCGACCGAAAATTGTTGCATCGACCGCAACGGTGCGGCGTGCCGAGAGTCAGATTCGAGCGTTGTTCAATCGTGACCGCGTTGACATCTTTCCGCCGCCAGGGCCAGATCGCCGGGATTCCTTCTTCGCGAAGACCGTGTCGCCAAGTGTGTCCAATGCCAGAATGTATCTCGGTGTCACCGGACAGGGCCGAAGCCCAAAGCGAGTCTTCCTGCGCACATGCCTCGCGTTGATGGCGGCAGCACAAAGGCTATACGTCGAAAACAAAGATGAGAAACAGAACCCTGCTGATCCGTACATGACGCTGCTGGGCTATTTCAACAGCCTGCGAGAACTCGGCGGAGCCCGTCGCCTTGTCGAGGACGAAGTGAGTAATTCGCTGGTTGGCTTCGGAGAAAGAATGCGAATCGGGGAATCGGCGGGAATGTTCATGAATCGCGGGCCACTCAAGGAAGTGCTTGAGTTGACCAGTCGAGTCAGCACGGACAAAGTGGCGGACACGAAAAGGCGTTTGGAGAAGGTTTTTGGTCCAAAGGAAAAGGAGTCAGTCGATATCGCACTGGCGACGAACATGATCTCTGTCGGTCTCGACATCACGCGACTTGGACTGATGGTTGTCTATGGTCAGCCAAAGACGAGTTCGGAGTATATTCAGGCATCCAGCCGCGTCGGTCGTGACCACACCCGGCCGGGGCTTGTTGTCACAATCCTGAATCTTAACAGGCCCCGTGACCGTTCTCACTACGAACGTTTCGGCGTCTATCATGAATCCTTCTATCGAAATGTCGAAGCAACCAGCGTGACTCCGTTCAGTCCTCGAGCAATGGATCGGGGGCTCGCCGCAACCGTGGTCGCACTGGCTCGACACGGCTTGGCACAAATGACGCCTCCGAAAGGAGCGACTCAGATTCTGTCAAAGCGTCAGGAGCTGACGTGGATCTCGAACTTGATGGCTGAGCGAGCCGAAGAGCACAACAAAGATCGAAATGCTTTGGAGCGGCAGCAGTTAAAGGACACCGTCTTTAAACGCTGTCAGGATCTGCTGGACGAATGGGAGCAGATTGCTGAACAGTATCGGCAGAACGGAACCACCCTGCAGTATCAATCCGAGGTCGGTTCCGCTCGGCGACTGCTTTACCAGTTTCTCGATCCGGAGCTGGACGAAGTCAGCCCACGGTTCCGAAAGTTCCGTGCGAATCGTTCCATGCGTGATGTGGAACCCGAAGTGAATCTATGGTTGCGAAGTCTGGACAATGTTTCTTTGGAGGACGGCGAAGATGGCTAAAGATCGCCCCAAAAGACCGCATGGTCAGGTTCGCCGCAGTCAAATTGTCACGACATTCGGCCCAGGTGCCATGGTGGATTTGCCAAATCATTCCATCCTGATCAGCGGTCTCGATCAGTGGACTGGTGTGACAGAGGAGATTCTGGAACCGCGACTGCTGGAAAAGCTGAAGGAGCACCTGCAGTTGGAAAATCTTCGCATGTTTGCGCCGCCACGGGATTCCGGTGATGCTTTTTCGTCAGCCTCCGGAGTAGTTGGCTGGCAATTCCCGGAATGGTTCGTCACGCAGAACGTTCGTCAATCGACGTCGAAGAGCGGTCATCAGGTCCGGTCTCGCCAGTTGGTGCATCGAACTTCCCTTTCGCGTGGCAAGTTCATTGGTGATGACAGAAAACGGCAGAACGTTGTGCCAGTTCGTTTCGTGCGGGCCTGTCGTCATGGTCACATTGGCGACATCGACTGGTACGCATTCGTTCATAAAGATGGCAGCAACTGCCGTGCGCATCTCTGGATGGATGATGTTGGCACCAGCGGAGACATCACAGAGATTCAAGTGCGTTGCGAATGTGGGCAGTCACGATTGCTTAGCGAAGCTGTCGAAACCGGTGGTCATCATAAAGCCGGTGCTCTCGGATTGTGTGACGGCAGTCAACCCTGGCTTGGGCCGTTCGCGAATACTCGATGTGAGCAACCGAGTCGATTTCTGATTCGGACTGCAAGCAATGCCTATTTTCCTCAAAAGCTGGCAGTAATCTCGCTGCCACCGCGGAATGAAGCGGTGGCCAAAGCCGTTGAACAGGCATGGATGTTCCTGGAGGTCGCGGAATCGGTTGATGACGTGCGGCGTGAAAGGAAGAAAGACCGAGTCGCAAAGGCGCTGGAAGGAATCAGCAATGAAGAAGTCTGGATGGAAATCGAACGGCGACGAAACCCGTCCGCTGAATCGTCTTCTCGACTGAAACCCGATGAATTGAAAACGCTGATCGCCTGTGATCAGGAACGTGGAGACGACCACCCTGGTGATGACTTCTTCGCTCGGGTTCTTCCCCGTCCAGTCTGGGACGCTCCGTGGATGGCCAGCATTGAACAAGTTGTTCTTGTTCATCGATTGCGAGAAGTTGTTGCTCAGGCAGGATTCACACGATTTGAGTCTGCAACAACCAACGTCGAAGGTGAGCTTGAGATCGGCGTGCAACCGGCACTACTGGCTCGGGAAATCACATGGGTGCCAGCAATTGAGAACCGGGGTGAAGGCATCTTTATCCAGTTCAAGTCTGAAGCATTGAACGAGTGGGCGATGCAGTCTGCTGTTCAGAGTTACGGCACCAGCTTACTTGCGGGTTTCGAGGTTTGGAAATCGGAACACAAGGGTTCCCGACGCGAATTTCCGCCTTTGCCGTATTACATGCTGCATTCACTGTCCCACATGTTGATCACGTCGATTTCGCTGGAGTGCGGGTATCCGGCCAGCTCGATTCGTGAGCGGATCTATGCGTTCGATGACGTCGGATATGGCATCTTGCTTTATACAGGATCGCCCGATTCCGAAGGTACTCTCGGTGGACTCGTTCAGGAGGGGCGGCGAATTCATGAGCACATGCGGCAGGCTTTGACAAATGCGGAATTGTGTTCCAACGATCCCGTCTGCTCGCAGCATCAACCGGACAATCTGCACGAACGCCGGTTTCTGCATGGAGCCGCATGCCACGGCTGCCTGCTGATTGCCGAAACATCCTGTGAACAACAGAACGATTATCTCGACCGGGCATTGGTTGTGCCGACTGTAGAGAACCTCGGCGTTGAATTCTTCAGAATGGATCCCTGATGGACTCCACTCTGACTAAACTCAGTGACCGAAGCCTCCATCGCCTGCTGGAAGCACTGAATTCCGGATTGCTCACCTCGCCATTCAGCAGTCTGACGCTGGCGCAGCTCGTTCCGCAGGAACAGTCGCATTCGCTGCTCGACGAACTCCGGGGACTCCAGCAATCGGGCCTGACAGCGCCGTTGCTTGCAGCAATGGTCCGCATCCTGCTGCAGCAAAGAGAGCAGCTCCGTGCTGAGAGCGGGCGACTAGAACTTGTTATGACGGGCCCCGAACCGCCGGGAGCAGTGATTCGTGACACGGGCGTCGTAGTCCGTCAGATGTTTTTGAATGCCACTCATTCCATCTGCATTTGTGGCTTTGCGGTCTATCAGGGAAAAGACATTTTCCTGTCGCTGGCCAATCGCATGCTCTCACTGCCAGATCTGAGTGTCCGCATGTACCTGAATATCGAACGGCCATACGGAGATTCATCGCCCTCTGACACCCTGATCGCCAAGTTTCAGCAGCGCTTCCGGGAAACCCAATGGCCGAACGACGTGCGTCTTCCCGATGTTTATTTCGACCCGCGAGCGCTTGAACATGACGAAGCCGGCAAGTCGGCCTGCCTTCACGCCAAGTTTGTCATCGCAGATTCACGGCAGGTTTTCATATCGTCAGCCAATTTCACTGAAGCCGCACAGCAACGAAACATCGAGGCGGGTGTCCTTTCAGAGAGCGCGTCATTGGCTAGAGATCTGAGATTGCATTTCCAATCGTTGATTGATCACGGGCATCTAAAACGACTGAGATGGCATTGACTCTCCCGACATTGAACGCTATCCAGCAAAGAAAGAAGTCCAGATGGCGTGCATTCCTGAATGGACCTCCGATTGTGAACCGCGTGGTTCACGTTACCAGCTACAGTTTTTTTGGCAGCAGCTGACAGAACAGAAAATCTCTCCCAAATAGTCCCATGCGTCGTCTCCACACACCAACGGGCAACCGCAGAATCCGCATTCGGCTTCGTTGGCAATTCCTGTGATCTGGTACTTCTCTGGTAGCCGTCCGGGGTCCTGACCTGTAACCGCCTCAATCCAGTCGCGAATCACATTGGGATTTTGCAGGCCCGTTTCTCGAATCTGTCGGACCCGCTTCTGTGTCGAACCGAGCCGAAACGCCAGTTCTGCAATGGTCAGCTTGTGCTCGCGCATCAGGCTGACAAGCTTCGGACCGGACAGGAGCGAAGGTGGAATCGGAGTCTCGGCGCTCTGCGTTGAAGGTCGAGACAATCCGGCCGACACGTCCAGTGAAGTCTGTAGACTCGACGCCTGATGGCAAACGATTGGAGGGACCAAAGCAGTGTCCTCCCCATCGCCGACTACATCGATCGCACTGCCGTTGTCTGCTGATACCTCGTCAGCCAATCGTTCCATCTCGGCAAAGCATTCCGGGCAGATCCCAATATGCGTTTGCCAGTCGTGAACTTGTCGCTGAGTTTCAGCAGCATTCGGTGGTCGGATCGATGCCTCCCAGCTCTGCCATTCCCTCAAGTCGAGCCAGTCTTTGGGGAGTTCCGACACTCCGTCAAAGTCATCTCGATCACAGTAAGCGCAACCGAGCCGAATTCGCCTGGGTGAACCATCACCTTCAAATGCGGCGATCTGCTTCGCTGGAAGCGAAGCAGGTCGTGTCGCGGTGTCTTCTATATCGGGCAATAGTGCCGGACTGCCTATTGTCCACGTCACTTCCGGAACCGGTCGATGATAGTCAATGCCTGTGTTCGCGAGCCTTTGGCAGCACCAGATGGTCACGTTTACAGGACGGTCCATCTCATCGCCCGCTCTGGGCTGGTCCCTCCAGCACCAGAATATGTCGGTCGCGGTGCAACGCCTCTTCAGGCCCACGAGTTCTTCTATTCCGACAGTTAGAAACGGACCGCCTGATGTCCTCACATGTTCAGGTGTGATGCCGTCTGGAGGACCGTGGTCCGGTCCGCGGAACACTCGGACCCGTTGTCGAGGAGCGACATTGAGTTCCTGCCCATCTTGCGCCCAATAGGGCTGTTCGCAGACTCGAAGCCACTCGCCGTCGTTCAATGCGGACCATTGGCTTCTGACCACATGGATCAAATCGCCTGGTCGCGGACCTTCTCGATTCATACTGCTCTCCTGTCTCATTAACTGAGTCCTGCAGATCCATTGCCCCACGCAGGGCGATGCCGCAGACGGAAACACAAACAATTGAAAACCTTTGGAATGCAAGCCACCGGCCTCCAATGGAGAGCTTTTGTTTTGCGTCCGGTCTGTTGCTGCGATTGCTGAAGAACGAGGCCGGCGCAGCTGAGTCGGACCGTCGCGGCACAATTGCGATGACGCTCGATCAGCGCCGTGTGTGTGTCGTCAGAGATCGCGTCATTTGAGGCCGTGCCCGCCATAACCGTCGCAAACCCGCCAATGGAAGCGGTGGGTTCTGGCGTCTACCCGGCTGAAATTACCCGGCTGCCTGATGACATGCGGGACAAATGATGAAGAGAGTTACGTGATGCATTCACGGAACGAATCACGATCGACATGAAGTGTTATGCCGGGCAACAGTCAGATGTCGCATACCAGGTGAGATTCGCGGCATTTTGCGGCTGTAAATGGCTGAATGCGCTGTCGGTTTCCCTTCGTTCCAATGCTGACTTCAGCGACTGACATTCCTTCGCAGAGGCGACTCGAAGAGGCGGTCGACAGAGTCTTCAATCGGAAATGCCGAGAACATCGGGTTATTGGTGATGACCGGGAAGTGAGATCCCGAATCACGCGGCTGACCATCCGCTGAAAATGGCATCGACACTCGAACCCAGCCATTTGCATAGGCGGTGACAATGCATCTCGCCAACAACCAGGCCAATCGGGCGGGCTCTGCAGCGTTGGTGTCCTCCCACGGGCGATTTCTGGCGAAGATTGCGACTCGACTCCGCAGGTCACGGTGCGGCAGAACCGCCTGCCAATCGTTCAGGCTGGATGGAACGCAGTCCATGGCGGGGTGAGAGTCATTCGGAACAGTGAGTGTGAATCGCTTTTGAGCATTCAGTTGCTCCGCTGCTGCTCCGGCTCCTGAAAACAATGGCATCAGGTTGACGGTCTCGCTATGGCCGTTGAGAGAACCGCCGTCGAGTTGTTCAGTGAATTGCAGCAATGGGTCCAAGTCACTGCCGGTATTGGAGATATTATGGAGCGTCTTGCTCATTAACTGCTCCGTCGAGTGATTGCCGAATAGGCCGATGCCCATCGGCTGCCCGGCTCTCATCCACTTGTGACCGCCGGTGACAACGAAATCAGCAACAGCGACACTTTCCTCAATTGGAAGTTGGCAGAACGCCTGAGCTGCATCGACGAGAACAAACTGAATCTGGCTGGT
>CAMAVB010000242.1 GCA_945861465.1 Candidatus Kuenenia stuttgartensis | reverse complement strand
ACTGCGGCGGTCGCTGCCCGTTTGGTCCAAACAGAGGCACCAGTGTTCCGCGACTGGAACTCTGATGCCCCGCTGTTAACTTTCGCAGAAGAACAAGTGCTCTTCAGGGCTCTGAACCTGCTGCGATTCCGAGTTAGCAGAATGCGCAGTCGGCTGTCTCCGACGTCACCTGCGAAGAAGGCGATGGATGAGATTGATCGAAAACTGAATCTCGCCGAACAGATTCGCGGGCAGCTTGTGAATTCAAACATGCGTCTGGTCGCCAGCATCGCTCGAAAGTTCTCATCTCGGGATGGCGATGTGGACGACTTCAGCAGTGACGGCTGCATGATCCTGATGGGGGCCATCGATCGTTTTGACTATGCCAGAGGCTTCCGCTTCAGCACTTATGCCACGCATTCAATCCAGCGGCATTTCTTTCGACTCTGGAAAACTCGTCAGCGTCGCAGAGAACGATTTCCAAATGCTGCCACAGAAGTGCTGTCGGCAGTTCCAGACAGGGATGGAGAACTCCCGATCTGCGATGATCCGCAAACCGTTGTTGAGAACTTACTCGCCCGTGCGGGTTCGGTGCTTGATGAAAGGGAACAGCAGATCGTATTAAGTCGCTTCGGGTTGAAGTCCGGATGCAGTCATGCACGCACCCTGCGTGAGATTGCTTCCGACATGGGGCTTTCGAAAGAGCGCGTGCGACAGCTACAACTCAAAGCACTCGAAAAGCTCCGGGAACTCCTGGCCCCTGAATTGAAGTTGTCGCTGGGCTGAACGGTGCTCAACCGGTGCCGATTCTGTGAGCGAGTCTTTCAGCGAGTCTTTCAGCGAGTCTTTCAGCGAGTCTTTCAGCGACAATTGCAAGGCGTGAATCCCGGTATCTCCTGAAATCGGGCGGCGTCAGCGATCGGCTGGTGTGACTTTTCAACGCCAAGACAATAGAATTGCCCACTCTGTGGCGATCACCTCGTGTCATCAACGGAAAGAATAAAAATTGAAGATGCAGTTTGTTTGTCCTGCCAGCCATGCTGGTGGTTCGTCGTCGGGAACTCAGGCAGTCCGCGCCGGAAGTCTGATCTTCGTCGGCGGTCAAATGTCTCTTGACGAGCATGGCAGAGTGGTCGGAACGGACATTGCGACGCAGGCGAAAAACGCATTCGAGTCACTCCGGAGGGTACTGGCCGCTGCGGGAGCCAGCATGTCCGACGTCGTGAAGCATAATGTCTATCTGAACTGCAACGGCGACCAGGCGGCAGTGGTCGATTTCATGAACGAACTCGATACAGTTCGACTCACTTATTTTTCGGCTCCAGGACCAACCACGACCGAGACGTTTGTCAATCTGGATCGAGAAGGTGCATTGATTCTCGTCGATGCCTGGGCCGTTGTTGGTGAAGAGAAGCAACTGTTGTCGCCGCCCGACCACTGGAACTGGGACAAGCAGATGCCGTTCTCTCACGGCTGGAAGGTCGGCGATCTTATCTTCGTTGGCGGTCAACGATCTTTCGGGCTCATGGGGCAGCCGCTCGGCGTGGGCGATATCGAGGTTCAGACAGATCACGCATTTCGCAACCTCGACACGATGCTCCGCGCAGCCGGCGGCGACCGCCACAGTTTGATGCGCCAGAACACGTACTTCCGGTTTTTCGGGCAGGGCCGGGAAGTGACCAGTTACTGGGAGAAGATGACCAACGTCCGCCGCCGCTACATGTCCGTCCCGTCAGCGGCGGGGGCTGGATTGCGGATCACGGGCTTTCCGAATTCCGATGAGTTGATTCAGGTCGAAGGAATCGGAATGCTGGGCGAGAAAAAGCAGCGTCTGCAGCCCGACAATCACTGGGACTGGAGCATTCCAAATACGCAGTTCACTCAAGGCTGGAAGATCGGCAAGCTCGCCTTTATCGGGGGGCAGATCTCGGCTGACAACAAAGCCAAGGCAGTGGGCCACGACATCGAAACCCAGACTCGCAATGTCTTCAGCTTTATCCGCGCGGTGCTTGCGGAAGGCGGGCTGGATGAGAGCGATGTCGCCAAGCTCTACATTTATTACTACGCTCCCGAAGACTGGCAGCAGGTCGCAGCGGCCTCGGCGACGATCGCTGACGTCCTGCGCGAGTTCTACCCGGAGCCTGGACCGTGTTCGACCGCAATTCGCGTCTCCGGCTTCGCGTTCGAGGACCTTCTGATCGAAATTGAAGCCCTGGCCATCTGCCGCGACTGAACTCTTTCCGGTTAGAACAAAGTAGCCGTCACTCTCTGAGTGACGAATGTTTCAAGTCGCCACGCCAATCGCATTTCGTCACTCGGAGAGTGACGGCTACTTTAAATCGCCCGCGGCCTCACGCATAAATCTCGCGCACGACATGGCCCTCGACATCGGTCAGCCGGAAATCCCGGCCTGCGTACCGATACGTGAGACGTTCGTGGTTCAGGCCGAGAAGGTCCAGAATTGTGGCGTGCAGGTCATGAATGTGAACCTTGTTCTCCGCCGCGTAGTAGCCGTAGTCATCGGTCGTTCCGTAACGGATGCCACCTTTGACACCGCCTCCGGCCAGCCACATCGTAAAGCCTTCCTGATTGTGGTCCCGCCCGGCACCGGGGCCTGCGCCTTCTGCCGTTGGAGTGCGGCCAAATTCACCACCCCACCAGATCAAAGTGTCTTCCAGCAGTCCGCGAGCCTTGAGATCGTACAGCAGCGCGGCAATCGGCTGATCAACCTCGCGCGCATTCTTCTCGTGAGTCGGCTTCAGATCGGAATGCTGATCCCATTGGACTTTGTCATCATTGTGCGTCACCTGAATGAATCGTACACCGGATTCCGCAAAGCGACGGGCCATCAGACACATGCGGGCGAAGTTTGCGGTGACGGGATTGTCGAGTCCGTACAGTCGCTGAGTCGCTTCGGATTCCGTGGACAGATCTTCAATCTTCGGCAGTTCAGACTGCATCCGAAACGCCAGTTCAAACGACGCCAGCCGTGCGTCCAGCGACGCTTCCGCACCGGATCGCGCCAGATGATCCCGATTCATCTTTTCCAGACGATCCAGCTGCAACAGCTGAATCTCACGCGGCAGTCGTGAGTTCTGAATGTACTTCACATGGGCTTTGTCAGACGGTACGCTGGCGTTTCCCAGCGAGGTTCCCTGATAAATGGCAGGAAGGAAGGCAGAACTCCAGTTGTTGATCCCGCCAAAGGCCAGCGTCGGGCAAATCGTGACAAATGCGGGCAGGTTGTGGTTTTCAGTTCCAAGTCCGTAGCTGACCCAGGAACCCATGCTGGGTCGGACAAAATTATCGCTGCCCGTATGCAGCTTCATCACTGCCCCGCCGTGAGCCGGGTTGGTGCCGTGGATCGAATGCAGCATGCACAAGTCATCAACATGCGCCGCGAGTTTTGGGAACAGTTCGCTGACCCACAGCCCGCTTTCGCCGTGCTGCCGAAACCGCCAGGGAGATTTCAGCAGGTTGCTGGTCGCATTGAACTGAATCGCCGGCTTGTCGAACGGCAGCGGCTTGCCATCGTCGCGAGTCAGCAGCGGTTTGGGGTCAAACGTATCGACCTGCGATGGTCCTCCGCTCATGAAGAGAAAGATGATGCGCTTGGCACGCGCTGCATGATGTGGATGCGGAGTAACCACGCTGTTCATTGATTCCGGGCCGGCCAGAACGGACCGCTCCGCCAGCATTGAAGCCATCGCCAGAGATCCGAAACCAACCGCCGATCGTTGCAAGGCGGCTCGGCGAGTGAGCACGGGACCATTGGGAAATCGGTGGCCGCTATTGAACATAGATAAACTCACTTGATGCCAGCCGAACATGACAGAGCACGCTCCAGGCTTTCAGATGCCGCTTTTCGGGTTCGGGTTCTGTTGCGGTCAAAGACTGATTGATCTGTTGCAGAAACGCGAGGTCGTCGATGAGTTCCGGGTCCGTTGGTTGTCGCCCGATCGTCAGTTGATAAAGCCTCGAAAGTCTCACCGCATCTGCGGTGGCGTCCCTGCAGACACGCGCGGCAAGATCATCCGCTGCCTGCATCACAAAATCGCTGTTCATCATCAGCAGAGCCTGTGTAGCGACGGTTGTCGTTGATCGATCGCCAATGGGAACGGCCGGGTCAGGAAAATCGAGCAGCTGGAACAGATCAAAGACGTTGTTACGAATCACGGGCAGGTACAACGAGCGGCGTTTGCTGTTGTAGTCGGTTGTATCGATCGATGTGTGATCGAAAAGGTAGCCGCGGTTCTTCACCTTCAGCAGTGATCCTCCCATGGTCCGATCGAGTTGTCCGCTGACAAACAGCATCGCGTCCCTCACTTCCTCTGCATCGAGACGCCGCACGGAGAAATGGCTCCACAGCCTGTTTTCAGGATCCAGTTCAGCCGCTTTCTCTGAGACCGAACTGCTTTGCTGGTAAGTGCTGGAGTTCAGAATCAACCGATGCAGAGCCTTCAATGACCAGCCGTCAGCGATAAATCTCTTCGCCAGCCAGTCCAGCAATTCCGGGTGAGTTGGACGCTCGCCGAGGAGCCCGAAATTATCAGTGGTTGTCACCAGACCCGCGCCGAAGTGCCATCGCCAGAATCGATTGACAAGAACTCGCGCGGTGAGCGGATGCCGAGGGTCTGTCAGCCATTGTGCCAATTCGCGGCGACCACTTTGTGCGGGAGGCATCACCCACTCCGCTGGGCCAAGCATCACGGGAGGAAAATGCCGGGGGACGACATCTCCCAGCCGTGAGGGATTTCCGCGAATATGTATGGCGACATTGGCGATCTCATCTTCCGTGACACCCATCGTGGAAGGCAATTCAGGTGGTGTTTTCTCCAGCGTGGCCAGTTCTTCACGCAACCTGGCCAGTTCGGCTTTCTTCGCTTCTGGATAGAGTGTTTCCAGAGACTCGGGTGGCGTCTGACCTTCCGGCAGACTGGCACGCGCGGCTTCGTTGGCCTGGCCAATACAGGTCTCGATGGCCTGCTTTTTTGCCGCAAGCTGAGCATCATACTCGGCCTGCATCGTGGCGGCTTCAGCAGTCTGCAGCGGAAATTCATGCCATTTGGCCACTTTGGTGTAGGTGTCCATCGTCCGAGTGCTCTTGAAAATTCCGGCAAGGCCGTAATAGTCAGCGGCATCAATTGGATCGAACTTGTGGTCATGACACCGAGCACAGCCGAAGGTCATGCCCATGAACACCCGACCGACCGTGTCAATTTGCTCATCAACGATATCCATGCGCATCTTTGGCTGGTTCACTTCCGCCAGCACCTTGGGACCGATCGAAAGAAATCCCGTCGCCACGAGGTACTCATGTCGTTCGTCTTCCGAATTGGCATCCAACAGGTCGCCGGCGATTTGTGCGATGATGAACCGGTCAAGTGGCTTGTCTGAGTTGAACGACGCAACAACGTAATCCCGATATCGCCATGCATTGCCGTGAGCAATGTTCTCATCCAGTCCGTTGGAGTCCGCATACCGGGCCACGTCCAGCCAATGTCGGCCCCAGCGTTCGCCGTAAGCTGGCGACGCGAGCAAACGTTCGACGAGGTTTGAATACGCCTGTGGACCTTCATCCGCAATGAAAGCGTCTATTTCTTCCGGCGAAGGAGGAAGGCCAGTCAGATCAAACGTGACGCGCCGCATCAGGGTCCGTCGATCCGCCTTCGGTGCCGGAGTCAGCAGTTGGCCTTCCAGTCGGGCCAGAATGAATCGATCAAGATCCGATCGTGGCCACGCATTGTCCTGCACGTCCGGAACTGCCACATCCGCAGCCGGTCGAAACGCCCAATGATCACGATCACGATGTCGTTTTGCTCGCGGGGCCTGATCCGGGTAAGCAGCGCCAAGTTCCACCCATCGAACCAGGCTGGCGATCTGCTGATCGCTTAGCTGTTCATCTTTTGGCATTCTCAGATCTGCGTCATTATGACGAATCGCCTGGATCAGGAGACTTGCGTCAGGCTGGCCAGGCACAACGGCGGGGCCGGAATCACCTCCCCGCAACACGGCATTTCCGGAATCCAGCCGCAGCCCAGCCCACTGTTTTTCAACGCCATGACACTTCAGGCAATGATCAACCAGAACGGGGCGAACCTCAGTTTCGAACTGCCGAAGTTGATCGGCGGCGATCGGATTCACCGACGAAACCGATTCGTCAATCAGCAGAAAAATCAAGAAGGAAAGCATCATCGGAAGGCAATCTTTGCTGTATTCATATCATTCTCCAGTTCTCAGGTGTTCTATCAAATCCTTAACGGCGTTGCCCAGTGCAGGGGTTTCTCTCGTCACCAAAACGTATCTTTACAAACTGAAGCTCTGAAGGCGAGTTGCGAAGTACAAGAAGTACAAGATGTGTCCAGAACACCAGAATTATGGGGTCTGCCGTCCGCACAGATCGAACTCCATGTGCAAAAGCAAGGACAGTCGTGTAGAGACAATCAACGGGTTCTGTTGGACTTGCTTCTTCGCCCGGAAGGTTTGGGAATGGATCTTGATCTGGCAAATCAGGGAGACGGTGATCGGGGCAAAAGAACAACGATCCCTGGTCGTTATCGCCGGACATCTGGAATGATGCTTCGATTCCCCCCTGCGCGCGAACGGTTGTAATGGAGACCTCCGGGCGATTACTGTACCGGCTGCTGAAGCGAAGTTCAGCAGTTGGCGATAGCGCGAAAGCGGTCGCCGAGTCGCGGTCTCGAACACAATCGCTCTACTTCCCTTTCGGTCAGAGTCACTCAACTTCCCTTTCGGTCAATTCATGGCATCGTTCTACAAATCTACTCGCCGGGTCGAATTCTGTGAGACCGACATGGCGGGGATCGTGCATTTTTCAAATTTCTATAAGTGGATGGAACAGTGCGAACACGAGTTCTTTCGTGCTCTGGGGCTGTCAATCGTGGGGCATCAGCCGGATGGTTCGACCATTGGCTGGCCGCGTGTTTCGTCACAATGCCGTTTTGAATCACCGGCGCACTATGATGATGTGCTGGATCTGCTGCTGACGGTACAGCGGATCGGTGTAAAATCGCTGACGTTTGATGTGGCGTTCACAAACAATGGCCGGAGTGTGGCTCGCGGTACGATGAAGACAGTTTGCTGTATCCTGCGTCCGGGACAGCCGCTGGAGTCATTGGAAATTCCAGATGCGTATCGTTCGAAGATAGAAGAGTTTTCGCAGTAGGAAGCAGGAAAACGGGCGAATGACGGGCTTGCAGCCCTGACGAAATGTTCCACTTCAAAACGTTCGTACCCAGGTTGTACAAATTCGATGAGAATTCAGGAAACACTATGCCACTTGTACTGCACATGCACAACGTGAATCGTGCATTCGAAACGCCGCAAGGCAAGCTGACAATTCTGCAGGACGTCAACCTGCGAGTCATGTCTGGTACAGCGATTGCGATTCGGGGGCCGTCCGGTTGCGGCAAGAGCACGCTGTTGTATCTGGCCGGAACCCTGGATCGGCCTACAAACGGCTTGATTGAAATTCTTGGTGAAAACCCATGGCGTCTGAGCGCAGGACGTCTGGCCTCGTTTCGTAATCAACATATTGGATTCATTTTTCAGGATCACCAGCTATTGCCGCAGTGCAGTGTGCTGGAAAATGTGCTGCTGCCATCTCTGGCGGGCTTTGGTTCTGAAGGCAATGTTCGGCAGCGTGCGAATTCGCTGCTTGAGCGAGTCGGCTTAAAGGATCGATTGCATCACCGCCCTGGACGATTATCCGGCGGTGAGCGTCAGCGTGTTGCTGTTTGCCGAGCTTTGATTCATCAGCCGTCACTGTTGCTTGCCGACGAACCGACAGGGAATCTGGATCCGGTAACGGCCGAAGAAATTGGGAACCTGCTGCTGGAAGTTGCTTCCGAGAACGAGACGGCCTTGTTGTGTGTCACACACAGCGATGCACTCGCCGAGGCATTTCCATATTCCGTAACGCTCAACAACGGCAGCCTGAAATTCCATGACGAAGCGCTGGCGGGGCAGCAGAGTTGACAAGTGAGCAATCGCTGGCTGCACAAATCCGAGACTGGCAACTCATTCAACGACAACCGGATGACACCCGTTTTCCTGGGATCTCTGACCGCTTGAATCTCGTCCACGTCCATCGAGATACTTCCGCAGTGCGGTATTGGGATCTGACCAAACGCCGAAAAACCGCTGCTTCCCCTAAATCTTCATCGTCCATTGTCCATTCCGGTGAGCAAAAAAAGGGAATTCAGCGGACGGTTTGCGCGGTTTGGTGTCCGGTGCTGTAGCCGTGTGTTCTTTCCTTTAGGACCGTCGCAGAAATAACTGTCGTCTTTTGCACGTGGGACAAGTTTATAACGTGCCCGGCACGATGGAATCGTGCCCCACTTATTTCTGTCTCAGTCCTTAACAAGTGTCGTAGCGGTTGTCGTCACAATGCAAAACGTTGCCAAAAGTATAGAAACCCATTGTTTTGATCACAAGCGCCCGTAGCTCAGCTGGATAGAGCAACCGCCTTCTAAGGCGACTTGTCAAGCCTTATTTCGAATGCTTTTCCTGTGTTTTATGCGGTTTGAGCGTCGCAGAATAGTTCAGGAAATGTTCAAAAAAGCATCGTTGCGGGTGTAGCTACACCCGTTGCGATTGCAACAAAATGCGAATTTGAGTTCAAATACTCCGACACTGGAGTACGATTCTATATCGCAGGCGGGAGTAGTTGTTTCAATGGGTAGCGGCACAAAACCAATCCTGAAGGCACTTGTCGTTGCTGATCACGTCTACAAAGATGTCGCAACCGGGAAGATGATTGTTTGCGGGATCTTTCACAACCTGGTGGTTCGTGCTCCGCAGCAGTCACCAATTCAAATGGAGCAGGTTCAGGGTGGTTTCTCAGCAGGATCGCCATTTGCATACGTCTCGGTCACAGATGCAGACGGAAAACATCAATTCAGCCTGCGCTATGTTGATTTGTCTACTGATCATGTTTATTTTGATACTACCATTGAAACAGACTGCAAGGACCCCCTTGAAACTATTGATTTGGCAATTCCACTGCCTCCCTTATGCACGGAACCTGGCGTATACGCTTTAGAACTGTTGTGGAAGACGAATGATCCGATGGGGTCTTTTCGAATAACGGTCGGAGAACTGAAATGATTCAAACACCAGAATTGTCAATTGCGATTTCAAGAAAAGTGGTTCCAGACGATTCAACAGCCTACGAATGCCGAGGTTTCGTCTATCGAGACGAAGACGATCGCTGTTGCGCATACGCAACGCGACTTCCTGGCGTTTATGGAGAAGGTGACACCAAAGAACAGGCTTTCAATGACCTGTGTGATGCATTCGTTTTCGCCTTGGAAACGTACGAAGAATCCGGGATCAGAATCCCGTGGCGAGACGGCTTTAGACGGCCTGACTTAACCGGCAATGAATATTGGGCAGTCGTCCATGTCAAAAAAACTGCCCTCGGTTAGCGGGAAGCAGGTGGTTCGAGCGCTAGAGCAGATTGGATATGTTGTCACGCGAATACGTGGCAGCCATCATTTCATGGCACTTGATGGGAAACAGTCCGTTTCAGTTCCCGTACATGCCAACCGTGATATCGCTCGAGGTACGCTTCGATCGATACTGGCCGATGTTGGGTTGAATGAAAGTGAATTTGTTGATTTGTTATAGATGTGCATCAATTCCCCTTCACCGCCAGCCGCTTCGACCGCCTGAACATTCACCAGCGCCGCTGCGCTCGCCTGCAGTACAAGCCGAATCAAGTAAGGATCTTTGACCGCAAGTTCGCTGAACGTCTCCAGTGTGTCGTCAGGGGACATCAGGCGACGCACGGGGTTCTGCATGTCGGGGCCATTGGCAAGACTCTGATTGGGGGAAGAAACGGGGGGGAAGAAACGGGGACAGGTCCAGTTTCGCGACCCCGGCTAAGGCATTCCCAATGAGCTCTATAAACTGGACCTGTCCCCGTTTTGTCCCTTGTCCCCGTTTTGTCCCTTCGAAGTCACCATGGTTACTTGTCTTTCTAAACAACGCGTTCCAAAAATCTTTTTCATTGATGGGGACGGCAACAGTGAGCAATTAGTCGTAGGTCCTTGCGATCATCAAGGTCAAGAACTCAGTGCCTGACTGGTCGAATGTCTTTTTCGATATATAAACAATTGGGGTCAGCCTTCGGCTTAAAGATCCGGCTTTAACAGTCGTCCTCATTGCCGACTTCTACCTTCATTTCCAAATCGGCTCACGATGAATGCACCACTCCGCTTGTTCCAGAACCAACTTCGCGTAATCGCGTGTGTCTTGGTCGATCTCCGCAGACATCTCACTGTAATTCGCTTCTTCAATGGCGCTCTTCAAGCAGGCGCTGAGTCGTTCCAGAGTCTGCTTTGCAGCTCCAAGCCGAACGTGTGGATTGAGTCCTCGGGACTGAATGACATCGTCCACCTCATGGTCTCTACAGGCTCGAAACAAATGCTCCTCGAAACTCATGTCGTGGTGACAAATTGTCTTGAACGAATGAACAACACGCGCCATCAGAAGAATGTCTGTCAGTTGAATTTCAGCAACGAGACCGCAAATCTCAGAACGAAGGAATTGCACCGCAAATGGCGGCACCTGGCGACAGGCATCTCGAATTCGCTGCGAGACGTCGTCCGGAGATCCCGAGAGGGCAGACAAGAGGCATTTGATCCTGTGCTGATAAATGTACTCACATGCCTTAATTTTCAGAACCAGCAGAATCCACCACCACCATCGGCTTTTCCGATGTTCTGAAAGAACTCTTTCTGCTCGCTTGATCGCGCGGAGCGCGTCGTACACATGTGCAAGACTCTGCAGATCTCCATGTACTGTGGATATATTGCCCGTACTTCCAATGCCAGCCTCAAGAATCGCAATCTCTGCAACTCGCAGTTCAAATACAGCACGCAGTTTCCCAGCATGCTTTAATGGAAATTCGTCCAGATATGTCTGCGCCTGAGTCAGTACAATTTTGGCGAACCGAAGGCCATCATTCGCCTTGGAGCCTTCTGCACTGTGGACAGCAATCAAAGCTTCGCAAAGTGCGAGGTGTGAACGAAGTCTTACGTTCTCAACGAACGTATTCGGACCGCTTGGCACCGTTGAATGCCGAAGTAACGACAACCCCAAATTGCCCCACAGTCTTGCCTGTTTCAGGATCTGTACGCGCTGAGTCTTTGGCGACTGCTTCCGTGTATCTGTTGTCGTCGAATGACTCTTCTCTCTGATTTCGTCTTTCTTTCGCTTCAGAAATTCTGAGATGGACCCAGATTGATGAAACTGGATCACCAAATCTCCAGAACCTGATGGGTTCCGTTTTGCGGCTCGCAATTCCTCGCTGATGTGCTGCACTGCCCCGCTTGCCAAATATTCACTTTGGCTAGTATGCATTTCAAGATACATGAGTCGCTCGAGGACCTGAATGCTCTCCTCAATGGCCATTCTAGGAGCGACAAGTGACCATGTGATGACCTGATCTCGAAGCCGTCCAATGTCCGAAAAACCAAGGATGCTGTTTGTCTTTATCCCGGTGATCTCGGTAAGACACTCGAGGAGTTCCCTGCGTGCCATTTTGTATCGCCGACTGCAGAGCAGACAGTTTGCGAAGTCCAGACGGATAGCGCACCAGTTTCTCCGGCAGACATGCCACCGGGACAGATTGCCCAACTGCTCATGTGTCCACTTTTTGTTTTTCGAAACATCATGCTTGATCAAGAGTTGCGTTTCACTTACCAGCGATTTAATAGCACGGTGTCGCTTGCTCCAGAATGTTAAGACTTCATCAAATCGTCCACTTCGTCTCTGGAGGGTTGTATAAAGCCGGGTGATATGCAGTTCAAGCGCATCGATCTCTACTGGAACCTCATTCATACAGGCGTGTGCTGGTTTCTTTGCGTTGATTTGTATCTTGACTTCGTGCAGTTCATCAATCAGGGTTTCCAATTCGCGGCTTGCGAACTGATCCGAGAGTCGTTGACCAAACAACGGGTCTGAGATGCTTAGTACATGCCGTGCATGTCTTAACATTCTTGTGGGGATTCGAGTCACGGGTAACCGTTCACGGGTCGAGCAGGATGCACGGAGCCGATTTGCCTTTCAGGCTGGCATCCACGGCATCGCAGAGCCACTGGTAGATGGGGCGTTTCTGGAGGCGGCAGGTTTCTGAGATGGTCAACATCCGTTCGATGAAGCGACTGC
>CAMAVB010000241.1 GCA_945861465.1 Candidatus Kuenenia stuttgartensis | reverse complement strand
GCTAGCCTGCATTGCGCACAGAGTAGGCCGGATCAAGACCGCCGCCCATGCCGGAACAGCGCAAACCCGGATTTCTCGTCGTGACAGGTTGCCACTTGGATCTGGATTGGATTGGCGGGCGCCGCTCCGGCTTTCATCGGGTTTGCTCGGTCCGGCCTACGATCCGGTGCGCAATGCAGGCTAGCGCGCAGCGGTTGATGCTACAGAATTTCTTGAACGTTTGTGTGCTATCGCCATGATCCGGAGTCCCGGCGATTTAACAGAGCTGGCTGTCTCCAAATGACAAAGCTTCGGACCAGAAGCGTCAGTGTGCCGTAGACTGAGAGATTCACGAGCAACGTGAAGTACTCGGAACGGGGCCACCAACTGCTGCGGAACAAGGTGTAGAATTCGTTGGTCTCATTGAATGCAGGAATGATGGCCGGAGAAGTGAAGCACCAAATCGGCAGATCCGCCTGGCCAGGGTCAGTTCCCAGCAGGAGCAACGGAATCACGAAGAGCATCACGGGAATGATGCAAAGCCCAAGAATGCTCAGGATTGTGCCGAGCATGGCCTTCATTTGTGAGCCAAAGCTCAAGCTGAAATACACCGCGATCCACTTTGCGAGTGTCATGTACAGCAAGGCGTGTGTGAAAAGGCCGAACAGGTATCGCCACGCAGCATGCCACCAGGCACCTTCGAGCATCGACACTTCGCGCGTCGGAAAATAACTCATCGCTGAAACGTATACCCTTATCGTCCCAAACAGCAGATGCGTGATCGCTGTGAAAAAGAACGGAACCAGCAGAAACAAGGTCGTCCGATTGGCCGCTGAGAGTTTTTCCTTCAGTAACTCGCGATTTGTCAACGGCGTGGTCAGCAGCAGGTCCAGCGTCTGACGCTCACGTTCTGATGCAAACGTACGGCACGTGACACCGATCACCATCAACAGGCTCACAATGAACACTCCAGCATCGAAAAGCACGAAGATCTCTTCGGAGTGGTAGTCGTTCGCAGAAATCAGCCAACCCCATTCCAGAGCCATGACTGTGCAAAGCAGCGTGGCATGCAATCGCCAGCCAGAAAGGGCGGAGATCTGTCGTTCGCGCCAGGCGACGGGCAACAGCGTGGGAAAAGCGCGAGGCGGTCTTGAATCATCCAGGAATGTTTGACTCTCAGTATGTGGTATTCCGGAAATCATGCTGAACAGAAGTTGCGCTGGGAACGTGGCGCAGTCAAATACGAATGATCCCGTTCGATGCCCGAACTTCGCGAACGTCTGAAAGCTGAGTGGGGCATCCTGCTGGCCATGTGCAATCGCAAAGCGGCTGATCACCAGCATGACCGCCGCAACCATGAGTGGCGGGATGGCGCTGAAACACACATCTCGGATGCTGGCGAATCCTTCGATCGCTCCCACGGACATCCCGAGAAACAGCACAAACATAGCTGCCATCGCATCGTTGCCAAAGACAGGGAACCAGTTGACGTTCGGCAATAGTCCCATCTCATTCAGTATGAGCGGCCCCAGTCCCATCATGGCAAACAGCAGGTAAGTCGCCCAGAACGCTTCCAGCGATGTTCGAAACAACGCAGAACACATAATCGCCGTGCTGTTCACCTGGACTGCGGCGGTGAACAACCCCAGCAATGCTGCGAATACAGCCTCCAGTCTCAGTCCACCCAGCATGTAGGCGATACTCAGCATGGGAAGGGTGATCAGCATCAGTGCCATCATCGGGACCAGTCGCGAAAGAAATTTTTCCGCGATTAAGGCTCCGGGTGTAATCCGTGTGATCAGAATCAGCGACAGTGTTTGTCTCTCTCGTTCCGAGGAGATCGCTGAACAAGCCATCGCCGGAAGCAGGACATAAATTGCTACCAGATTGCAGACGAGCAGAATCGCCGCCAGTTCCCGGCCCCGGCCCATGACCTGCAACACGCTCGTGTACTGGCTCACTTGACTGCTGTAGAAGAGAAGCATGACGAGCATAAAGATCAACGCGACCAGAATGCGAAGCACGTACGTTCGCTTTTTGTGCGAATTTTCAATCAACTCACGCTTCAGCAGCGGCAGTTCTATCCAGGCTGGAATTTGGGGAAGGTTCATTCTTCGTCGCTCAAGGATACTCGATGCGTGGCCAGAACATTTGAAAAGAGTGCGAAAGTGGTTCGCCGTTGTCTGGTCATTGTTGCGGATTTGTACAAGATTCACAAATTGGCCGACCTCGCGTAAGAAGGACAGATTCTGTAGGGTGGGACCAGCGGAGCGCCGGCCCACCAAATGGAATGGATGGTGGGCCGGCGCTAGCGCTTGTCCCACCCTACATTCGGCGTAGGTTTACAAACTGGCCGACCGCGTACGAAGGGCAACGCCATGAAAAGACTGACATCTCTCGACCAGCGTTTGCTGATTTGCGGACTCATCTCCGTCCTTGACATAGTTTGCGTTACTGAGGGGGCACAGGCTGCAGACTCCGTGCGTCCAAATATTGTCTTCATTCTCGCCGACGACCTGGGTTACCGAGAGCTGGGATCGTTCGGGCAACAGAAAATTCGCACGCCGCATCTGGATACCCTGGCGACGCAGGGAATGAAACTCACACAGCATTATTGCGGCAATGCCGTATGCGCTCCGTCGCGATGCGTACTGATGTCAGGCCTTCATCCAGGACACGCACATGTCCGCGACAACAGCGAAATGCAGCCGGAAGGTCAGAAACCGATCCCGGATTCGACTGTGACGTTGGCGGAATTATTGAAAGCCGAAGGATACGCCACTGGAGCGTTCGGAAAATGGGGACTCGGAGGCCTCGGCTCGGAAGGCGAACCATTGCGTCAGGGATTCGACCGATTCTTCGGCTACAACTGCCAACGACATGCTCACAGTTACTACCCCGACTCTCTGTGGAGCGACAACGAACGAATACCACTCCGCAACACTCCGCCGATTCCGGGACATGCAAAACTCGCCGACGGAGATGACCCTCTGGATCCGCACAGTTACGACAGGTTCAAAGGTCAGGAATACGCTCCCGACCGAATTCGTGCGGAGGCATTACGCTTTATTGATCAGCACCGGGACGAACCATTCTTTCTTTACTATCCGTCGGTCCTGCCGCACGTGGCGCTCCACGTCCCGGATGCCGAACTGCAGCCCTACACTGGACTTGGCTGGAATGATCCTCCGTTCACGGCTGCCAAAGGTGGGTACACGCCTCACTTTACACCGCGCGCGGCCTATGCGGCAATGATCAGCCATCTCGACAGCGACGTTGGTGCTGTTCTGCAGCGATTGAGGGATCTCGGTCTGGAAGACAACACAATTGTGATCTTCAGTTCTGACAACGGCACGACGCATCTGGAGCAGGAAGTCGATTATGAGTTCTTCAGCAGTGTTGGTGAGCTCCGCGGACTCAAGGGGTCACTCTACGAAGGCGGCGTGCGAGTTCCCACGCTCGTGCGCTGGCCTGGCCATGTGAAGGCGGACGCATCAACAGATTTTGTCAGCGGATTTGAAGACTGGATGCCGACGATCCTTGATGCGATTGGTGCAACACCACAGACTCCAGTTGCGACGGACGGCATCAGCCTGCTGTTAACGCTGACTGGTAAGGATCAGCCGTCACGACCATTCCTGTATCGCGAATTTCCAGGCTACGGCGGTCAACAGACAATTCGCATCGGTGACTGGAAAGCCGTGCGGCAGGGAATGACTCGCGGAAACATCAATGTCGAACTGTATAACATCACCACGGATATCGGCGAACAACACAATGTCGCCGACGAACACGCGGACTTGGTTGAGCAACTGACGAAGCGCATGGCGGAGGAACATCACCCATCGGACATTTTTCCGCTGCGTCCTTTCGATCAGCCGGCATTGAAGAATCGTGCTGTGAAGTAAAACCAGGGTGTGTGCAGCGGAGCGCAACACACCAGCTTTGCTCCCATTTACAATTTACTATTCCCTATTTACCAGGACAGATCAAGAAAGTCACCCATCATGCAGTATCGCACTCTTGGTTCCAGTGGAATGAAACTCAGCGTCATCGGTCTTGGCACATGGGCCATCGGTGGGGGTGACTGGAAATTCGGCTGGGGAGATCAAGATGAACAGGAAGCGATCGACACGATCGTGCGCGCGGTGGAATTGGGAGTCAACTGGATCGACACCGCCGCGATTTATGGCGAAGGCCGCAGTGAAGTTCTGGTTGCGAAGGCGATGCAACAGATTCCTGCCGCCGATCGACCATTAATCGCCACCAAGTGTGGCCGCGTGGCGCTTGGCAACGGAGAAATCGGGAAATCTCTCCGCCGAGACAGCGTCATTGCCGAGTGCGAAGCCAGTTTGAAGCGGCTGCAGACGGACTGCATCGACCTGTACCAGCTTCACTGGCCGGAACCTGATGACGAAGTGGAAGAAGGCTGGCAGACACTGGTGGACCTCAAGGCACAGGGCAAGGTGCGTCAGATCGGCGTGTCGAACTTTTCCGTGAGTCAAATGCGGCGAGTACAGGCAATTCATCCGACCGTATCACTGCAGCCACCGTACAGCATGATCGCGCGCGAAGTCGAAGCGGAAATTCTGCCGTTCTGTGGCGAACAGAATATCGGGGTCATCTGTTACAGCCCGATGGGTAAGGGGCTTCTCACCGGCGCGTTCTCGGCTGCCCGTGTGGCCGGTCTGTCGGCCAAAGATCATCGCAGCCGAGATCCTCGATTTCAGTCCCCGCAACTGGAAATCAATCTGGCGTTCGTCGAAGCACTCGGTGGGATTGCGGCTGGACTGGGCTGGACGCTGCCGGAACTCAGCATCGCCTGGGTTCTGCGTCGGCGTGAATTGACGTCCGCCATCGTCGGTTCGCGAAAACCAGATCAGATTGCTCAAACCGTTGTCGCTGGTTCGCGTGTGCTGGATCCATCTTCGATGGAAGCAACGGATGCGGCAATTCAAAAACGTGAGACTGCACTTTGCGAACTTGGTGGGCTTGAAAAGGCGCGTGTTTAGACCGCGTCGGCTGCTTTGAGAATCACTAATCCTGCTTCACTCCGGAATCTCCAAAATGAATGACAGTCCTTACGCCGCTCCGGACGATCTGGATTCGATCAACGTTTCGGTCACACCGATCACGGATGATGCTCCGTCTGTTAGTCCCTTGCATCCGCTGTCCGGCGTGGTCGCCGCGACGATCCTCGGGACGTCCATCGCAGGAGCAATTGTGATCGCGATCAGTCTGTCGCGGCTGGGCAGACGGAACACGGCAATCAAAATTGTGGGTGTTAGTCTCACTCTGCTGCTGCTGCTGATCATGAGTGCGTTTTTCGTCTTCTGGGGGCGTTCCCTGGATGACGTCGCGGATGACGTCATTGTGAAGATTATCGTCATAACTCTGCTGCAACCCCCTATTATGTACCTTCTGGGAAAAATCCTTTACGGTCGCGAGTTGGAAACGCGGCGAAGAGCGGGCGGGCGGATCGCGTCCGCGTGGAAAGGTGCAGCTCTCGGTTACCTCTTTCTTAATCTGTTTGTGATAGTTTCAACATTGATTCCTAAGGAATCTGGGTTGCAGTCGCTTTTTTATCGTAGACCGAGTCCTCAACATCTGAGATAGTTAAGTGCGCGTTTTAGAAGCAGGGATTATCCGATGCGTTCGAACTTAGCGAGATGTAGGGCATAGAGTGTGGCGATGACAACTTTGAAATGCAACGAAGCATTGTCATTGAATGAGCAGTGCAGACATGCGATGTTGATTGGCCGACGTGTTCAATCGAGGCCGTCTAGTCTTTGAACGTACGCAGTATGCTGATCGGGACAACCGACAGCTTCGGCCCACCATTCGTTCAACTTTGGTCCTGCGTTCCGCTGGACCCACCTTGGCGCGCAAGAATCCGGATAGTGCGGGCCGCTGTGTTATCCGGGTCTTGTTCCATCTGCACGGATCGTGTGCCCAGAGCAGTTTGCCGCAACGCGGCACAATGTGAAAGCCTGGGGCACCGCCCCAGGAAACACCAATATCGAACGTCGAAGCCCTGAAAGGGCGTGATGGGGATGCATGAGCATTTCGCCCCCTTGGGGCTCTTGTCGTTCGTTTCACAGGTTCCCAGGGCGTTGCCCTGGGCTTTCACATTTGGTGCCTTTGGCACAGGAAGCCGCGAGCGATGTTGGCGCAGGATGCATTTAGCAGCACGGCCAACCGGCCAGCCTTCAATTCTCAATACCGTGGAACAGCCGGATCAACATTCAGCGACCATTCCTCGATGCCGCCGGCCATGCTGGCTGCCTGCTGGAAACCCTGCTGTTGCAGCCACATGGCGACCCGCAGGCTGCGAACACCGTGATGGCAGTAGACGATGATTTCCGCATCTCGATGTGCGTCAAGCTCCGGCATGCGTAATTGCAGTTCGCTCATTGGGATCAGCATCGCACCGTCAATGTGGCAGAAGTCCCATTCGTCCTGCTCGCGACAGTCCAAAAGCAGAAACGCATCGCCACGAAGTCGCTTTGCGTGAATCGATTCGCACGAAATCTCCATCGGCGATTCTCCAAACTTGAAACTGAAAAATGTAGCCGTCTCGCTCCGCCGAGACGATCCTTTGCCCGAAAATGCGTTCTAGTGCTCGGTCAAGCCAACGCATTGGGGTTGAATCTGTAGGCCGGACCAGGCGGAGCGCCGTTCCAGCAGGTCTGCCATTTGCCTAAACTGCGGTTCGCCTGGTCCGGCCTACCTCGAAAATCAAGTCTTGACAGAGCACTACCACGAATCATGGCTGCCATGTGAAACGGAAAGAACGAAGGCAATCGACTTTTTGATCGCCCTGGTCATTCAGTCATGTTTCAGAACAAGCGCTCATCACGCGGAGCGTGACATGCCCAGCCGTTTTTCCCCCACCAAATCAGCGAATCCACAAGCTCAACCCTCCGGTCATCTTACCAACTCAAGCCAAATTGTCAAGGATCAAGCTGTGTCCCCAAAGTGCATCTCCTCCAGTGATCCCAATGCAAAGGTGGTTGATGTGCAGGGGAAATCGGGAGTGGTTGAATTGAACAATTTAATGATAGAATGATGCGTGATTCATTCCGTAATCACCGGGAATCAACTCGAATGTTGAAACTGCCATAACTCTCAATGCCATCACAACTTTGAAACGATAGTTCATTGGACATTCGATGAAAACCATTCTCTTTCTTTGCACGGGAAATTATTACCGCAGCAGATACGCTGAGATTCTCTTCAACTCAAAAGCGGAGGAAATGGGACTGCAATGGAATGCGGTTTCCAGAGGGCTCGCACCTGATCCTCGAAATCCCGGCCCCATGTTCCGTGACACGATGGAAGCATTACAGCAGCAAGGCATCTCTTTCGAAAACCATCTGCGACTTCCGATAAAAGCTACTGAAGCTGACTTCGAATCGAACGATCATGTCATTGCGGTCAAGGAAGCTGAGCATCGCTCCATGATTCAACTGAACTTCCCGCACTGGCTTGATCAAGTGGAATTCTGGCATGTCGATGATTTGGACTGCTGCGGCTCGGATGAAGCAATTCCGCATTTGGATCGGGAAGTGGCTGCTTTACTGTTGAGGTTGGCTCCAACCAACACTCCGCCATTGATTTGAGACTTGCAGTTTCGGCGATGGTATGATTTCGGATGACGAATCGCGATTTGCCGTAAGCTCATTCAGCCTATTCAATAATGGAAGCGTCCAGAACATGAACACGCCCGAAGCAACCCAACAACTTGCCCGTATGATCAGTGGATATTGGATTTCGCAGGCCGTCTACGTTGCCGCCAAACTCAAAATTGCTGACCTGCTTGCTCAACGGTCGCAGTCTGTGAGTGAATTGGCAGCGGCCACGAAGACACATGAACCAAGCCTTTATCGTCTGCTGCGAGCTTTGGCGAGTGTCGGCGTCTTTGCCGAGCAGACTGATGGACGATTCAGGCTGACGCCAATGGCTGAATGTCTGCGGAGCGATGTTTCCGGATCACAGTGGGCGATGGCCGTCATGATGGGAGAAGAACATTATCAAGCCTGGGGTGAGTTGCTATTCAGCGTCCAGACAGGTGAGATCGCTTTCGACAAAGTCTTTGGCAAGCCCATCTTTGAGCATCTGTCTGAACATCCGGCTTCTGCTGCCATTTTTGATCAGGCAATGACCAGCGTGCATGGCAGCGAAACCGCACCGATGGTCAGAAGCTACGACTTTTCAGCCATCAATACACTCGCCGATATCGGCGGCGGAAACGGTATAGTGATCTCCTCTGTGTTGAAGACTTACCCACACATGCAGGGAATACTATTTGACCTTCCACACGTTATCGAACAAGCAAAAGCGAGTCTCAAATCAGCCGGGGTTGCTGATCGTTGTCAAACATTCTCCGGCAACTTTTTTGAGTCCGTCCCGAGTGGGGCAGATGCTTATCTGATGCGTCATATCATTCATGACTGGGATGACGACAAAGCAATCACGATTCTGCGAAACTGTCATCGGGGATTGAATACCGATGGCAGAGTCCTGATTGTCGAGAGCGTGATTGCACCGGGGAATGATCCTTCGTTTGCCAAACTGCTTGATCTCACGATGATGGTTCTGCCCGGTGGCAAGGAACGCACGGCGGTTGAATATCAGCGTCTGCTGGAAGCATCCGGATTCGAATTGACCCAGATCATACTGACCAGTTGTGATGTGAGTATGATTGAAGGTCGTAAAATCGGTTGATCCGGATGATCGTCACTCCTCGCTCTTCGGCGGCCCTTGCGACGTCAGCGCTTATGAGTTGTCACGCTCTCCTCCCGGTGGGAGGGAGATCCGGGTGCTTTTCCACCACGAACCGCTGCAGTGATTGCTCACCGATATTCATGGATTCCCGTTCAATTACTGCAATTCGCATCGCTGCGAACCGCTGTAGACTTTCAAATCTCCGACTAACCATCAAACCGGCTACGCTCATTTCCACAAAGATAGCCACTTGGTGTGAGAGGGCGATGGCGGCTCGTCATGCACCGTGTCCCACGATCGTTGAAACTCGATACTTGTTTGATAAGTCTTTACGGCAAGGTCCAATAAGAATCGATTCTGTTCGCTCTCTTCGAGGTTGTTGCAGGATGGGTCCGAGGGTTTAGTTGCCAGATACAACTCATGGAACTGGTGGCCGAGAATGCGAGCCTCAGCAAAGCGCCGCTTTGGCTCGGCGTTTTTGGCGGCTGTGGCTTTCGCAGCAGCTTCGGCAACCTCCATGTATTCTCTTATTGCAGCTTGATGATCCGCATTGATTTTTCTCTCTTCAGCACCAACCTCCCATACGGCCCAACCGATTTCCGGTCGCAAGCAAAGGGTTTGCGCATCTTGTTTAATGCCGATCAGGCCGCCGATGAATTCCATATCGAAGTGGGTTTCGAAATACTTCCACTGGAACGGTGCCCTGGCTGGCAAGTGCGGAAAACGATCGGGGGCCGGACCGCTCTCGAGCGACGGTGGAAGAGTCATCCACGGATTGCGGCAGAACGATTGCTCGGCTACGGTCCGAAAGGAACAGCCGATTTGCTCCACAGGATTCAGATAGGGAAAGAGCCTCGAGATCCAACCGCTGACAAAAGACAGGTGACCACTTCCTTTACTACCATGCCATTTGTAGATCGAGTCCCAAAATGGCTGATCGATCTTCCCGCGGGCGGCAGCTACGAATTGGTCCAACAGCGGCTCAAGAGCAATGACCCACCAGTCGAGGCCGAAACGGCGGAATTCTTGCGCCCTGTGAGCGATCGCCTGCCAATCATCCTGAGTTCCCTCAAGGCTGATGCTGGGGATACCGCAAATTGTCTGTACTTCATAAGTCAGATAAGCCTGCATGGCATCCATCAGAACGATTTCTGACGCAGCTCGCTCTACCGGACCAGTCGTCGAAAAGTTTGCGACAATCAAACTATGGGCGTCGCCGATATGGTCACGGATGGCCATAGAGAATTCGTGGAATACTTCTGGCCAAGGGTTTTCCGGCGAGCCTTTGAGGAAATCGTCACGCCGAACAACGATCTTCAACTTCCCTTCGTGTCGCACGAAATGATGCCGCAGCTGCTCGGCGTTCGCGTTGATGTGGTGTGCCAACCCCTGGGTAAGCGTCAGCCAAATGATGTCCGGAGAAAAGCATATGGGTCGATGAGTGGCAAAGGCCCGATGAAGAGCTTCGATAAGTGGATGCATTCGGACATCGGCGACCAGCTGCCCGTGGTATTGGGAGCAGGACTCGATTTGCCCACCCAGGAACTCGGTCACCGCCTGGTGATAAGGAATCACGGGCAACGGTTCGGTCGCAGGGGGCACATTCGAAACCGCAAAGATCCTGTTGTTGCGCCCGACGTCGCCGGGTGGTGAATCGATCAGATAACCAGCGAAGCTTTGATTGCGAAATCTAAACGTTGAGCCAGCAGCCAACACGACTGGTAGTGTTGAAAGTCTGAACCTACCGGCGCATCAACTGGCTCTTCTTAGTGTTGTGATGCTGCAGTTGAAGCTCTGCCCAACCCTGATGAACCTCATGCCGCTATCTGGCTGTGTCCAGTGACCTGGGTGCCGTTTTGATCCCGGTCACGCAGATTTTCGGCTGTCGTCACGGTGCGATCTACCTTCCGTCAGATTTCTTCGATCTGTCAGACTTCTTCGATGATGTGACGAAACACTTCATTCGGATTGGCGTATCGTCGGCCTTCAGTGTTGGTCAACGCTTTGAGTGGTGTCTCGTTCAGACGATCAGCGGCTCCCTGTAGGTCAATTCCGCCATCGATCATCAACTTGGCACCGAAGACGAGATCATTCATTGACCCGATGACCGAGCGATTCAGCGACCTTGCATATCGGATTGCTGAATGAAACTCTTTGTTCTGGGGTGTCTTGCTTTTCACAAATCGACGAACAGCATCACCAATGGCCTCGGTTGCTCGCTGCTCGAACAGACTGATGTTTGTCAGTCCCTTTGCAATCATGAGACATGTGAAGAGCGATGACGTGTTGCACAGGATGATATACTGAGTTCGTCTAACATTAAACATGGTTGCCGACCAATCAACGATCAGACTTTCACGCAGCGGAATGTCAGACAATGCTCCGGCCTTGATCTTCGTGCAGAGTTTTTGGGAGAGGCGAATTATCATGGATCTTCCATCGCCAGTGCAGAGTGTTAAGTGGATTTGATCAGCGACTCTTTCTCCTGCCGGGAAAGAGCCTTGATCGCCAGTTCCCGTTTCAATGCGTGGCTCTGGCTTTCCTGTGCCTCATCGTACACCAACTCAACGGGTAGACGGCTGCGAGTGTAGCGAGAAGCCGTTCCGGCGTTGTGCTGCTCCAGCCTGCGAGGCAAATCGTTGGTAATTCCGGTGTAGAGCGAATTGTCGGCACACTGCATCAGGTAGACAAACCACGTTGCGTCCGATTTCTTGTTCTTCAGTTCTGTGAGCAACTTCGCCACAGCCACTTCTTTGGCTTTCGCTTCCACTTCAATAGTGAGTGTTTTTCGTCGCCAGCACTTTGGGAAGTCATTCACATCAACAAAATCATGATGTCGCTCAGGCTTCGGGCCGTCCCAGCCTTCAATCGGGCTGGAGATGTGGAACATCGGTTCCCTGTTCCATGTGGCTAAAGCCTGTTTGGTCGCTTCTTCAATGCTCAATTCATCCGGGTTGCAACAATGATGATGTACGTCGTAAACCAGAGGAATGCCGGTTGATCGGCAGACCGGTAATAGATCGGCTGGTGTGTACGTCTTGTCGTCATTTTCAACGGTCAAACGGCTTCTGACTCTGGAAGACAGACGGTCAAGGTTGCGGGCAAAATCAGCGAGGGCCTTCTGCTTGTCGCCATAGGCTCCGCCGCCATGAATGTTGATGACATCGGCCTCCACCCATTCAGCGACCTCAGCTTGGTATTCGAGTTCAAGGACAGATTTCTCGACGACATCAGCACGAGGCGAGTTCAGGACAACAAATTGTTCCGGGTGAAAACAGGTTCGCAGTTTGTGTTTCGCGACGAACTTCCCGCATTCTTTGAACCGTCGAATAATTTGGGTGTAACCGGCGATGCGTGTTGTCAGCAGGTCAGGATGGTGCGGTGATATTGCTGGATGAGGCTTCGCTGCGGGTGAGCTTTGACTGTTTCGCTGGCGATGTGATCGTTGAGGAACGTGCGCCAGTGATCGCTTTGGTGAGCCGCT
>CAMAVB010000240.1 GCA_945861465.1 Candidatus Kuenenia stuttgartensis | reverse complement strand
CGTTGTTTCAGGGATACTCATCGGAAGCGGCCTCCTTGCCTTGGTGAAACGGAATATCAGTACCCGAATCATCGCAGGCAGGCCGCTGTTTGCTTACCCCAATCCGCCCAGTCCCGCAATTCAACCGCCGCATCGACGGTTACACCCCTCAGAAAGTACCTGCCGAAGAGCAAGTAAATCGCTGAATGTATGAATTTATGGCAATGGACGCCAACGAGCTGCTCAAGAACACAAAAAGGTGTCAGGGTGTGCCGGGATAAACCGGTTTGGAATAGAGAATGAGAGTATCTTACGAAGAAGATTTAGCCAATAGCTTCGGCCTTCAGCGGAGGGACGATTCGCACACCGGAATTGTCCTAAGCGTCCGTGCGAGGGGTAAGAATGACGCCGGTGACAGGCACCTTCGACGCTCTGACAGACTTACTCACGGACGAATTGAGTGGAGCTTTGCGCGAGCTTCGAGAAATCCGCACAGATCGATTCTGCGGCCTCTCAGGGAGGACAGACCAAATCGGACTTCTGATACTCGTCAACGTCTTGAAGGCACTTCTGAAATTCTGTTTCGACTGCCGCCCGTCGCTTTGAGTCGCCAAACATCCTTTGTACGGTTGTTTGCACGAAACGCGGTGGTTACTCTCTTCTCGTTCAAGTTCGGGAGATTTTGAGGGGTGCCGTCATGCTGCAATGCAATTGCGACCATTGTGATATGAAATTCAAGGTCAAAGACGAGTTGGCCGGTAAGCGCGTCCGCTGCCCGCAATGCAAAGAAATCGTGTTGATCCCAAGGTCCCTGGAAGCCGCTATGCCCTCAACTCCGAAGGCAGCACGTCCTGCACCTATGCCTCGACAGAAACCGTCCCTGCCTGTCGTCGTTCCTGAGGATGCGAAGCCTGAAATCAAGACTGATGTTCCGCAGATCGCAAAACAGATTGGTAAATCCGTGATTTCCCGTTTGCAGGCAACTGCTGAGGCTGTTGGCGGTACAGTCTCAAAGATTCAGTCAAATCGAGAGGTGGCGAGACAGGAGCAGGCGATCGTACAAACGCAAAGGCTTTCGGCAATTCAACGTTACCTTAACGATGAGCAAGATCCAAAGGTCATCGAAACCACCGTGCCAAGGATTCAGCAATTCCTGACGTCTGATGAAGAACTTCTCTACATCGCAGTGCAAAAGAAACCAGTTGCAAACTTTACGCCGGACTGCGTGGCGTTGACGTCAAGGCGGGCGATTTTCTTTACGGTCAAATTGTTTGGCCAATTGTCATTCAACGATCATCTGTGGCGCAACATACATGACGCCACGATCAAAGAGGGCATCATGGGAGCCACGTTTGCTGTCACCGTTACGAACGGCATGCGGATGAGCATTGACTATTTGCCGAAAGCACAAGCACGGATGCTTTATCGCTTCGCACAGGAAATGGAAGAGAAGGCTGTTGAAGAACGGCGCGGCAGAATGTTGGAAGAAAGACGCGCCGCTGCGGGCGGTGTCGTTGTTCAGAATGCGATGCTGCCACCGGATTCCGTCAAGAGCAGCGCGCCGGTCGAAGACCCTGTTGCCACACTCCAAAAGCTGAAGTCAATGCTTGACGCCGGGCTCATCTCAAGCGACGAGTTTGCTCATAAGAAAGCCGAGGTACTGAAGCGAATGTAGCGCGGAAGTTATCCAGCGGTGAAATACGAACTGAGAATTGACGCGGACCAATCAAATACATCCCTATTGAGACAACAACGGGGACACAGCATTATTGTGTCGAGCGGCATACAGAATTCAAGTTTCCGGTTGACGGCCAATGTGGAAAAAACGTCTCGTGAATTCAGTGCCGCAGCACGGGGGCACGGAGTTTTCCTGTGCCGAGGTGGCCACTTCGTCTCGATGGATATGGCCAGAACATCGAATCTCGCTGGCCAGCAACAGCAGCGAACCGAACATCCAGGAGTCCTGATGAACAATGGAGAACACTCGGCGGGTCTGGCTAAGGAGTTGCAAGGCAACTCGCGGGTTTCCGCTCAGAACGCTTTCGTATGACGCGCGGCGAATCCGGTCTTTTAAGGGCAAGAAGATTACGGGTAAGAAAATTATGTCAGACCGGCTCGGACAATTTTCTTACCCCCCATTTTCTTGCCTACTTGCCTTCCTGCGAGGGCGATTGGTGCAGCTGAGAAAAAGCCGCTACAACCCTGCGGCATTCAAAATGCTGTGTCGCCGTTCGTTCCGTTTGGTACGGATGGGCCTTTGGCCTGAAACGCGAATCGGCGATTCCGGGCCAAAGGCCCATTCGTTCGCATAGCCTGGCCCAAAGCGAAGCGGCGGGGCCAGGTTAACGAATGACAAAAATTTACACGGGCCAACGGCCCAACCGTTCGAACAACAACGGCGAACAACAACGGGGACACGGCATTATTGTGTCGAGCGGCATACAGAATTCAAGTTTCCGGTCCACGGCCATGCGGGAAAAGCCTCTCGTGAATTCTGTACCGCAGCACGGGGGGACGGAGTTTTCCTGTGTCGAGGCGGCCACGTCGCCTCGATCGATATGGCCAGAAGGTCGAATCTCGCTGGCCAGCAACAGCGAACCGAACTTCCTGGAGTCCTGATGAACAATGCAGAAGACTTGGCGGGTCGGGCTATGGAGTCGCCCGGCAACTCGCGGGTTTCCGCTCAGAACGCATTCATATGACGCGCGGCGAATCCAGTCCTTTAAAGGCAAGAAGATTACGGGTAAGAAAATTATGTCAGACCGGCTCGGACAATTTTCTTACCCCAAATTTTCTTGCCTACTTGCCTTCCTCCGAGGGTGGCCGGTGCAGCTGAAAAAAGCAACTACTTCGACTGTCCCAGATTCAACTACGCGACCCCATCCAGCTCGGGGACTGTCGTTTTAGTCATCAATGTCGGCATTTTCGTTTAACGGCGAGCCGCAGGCGCAGGCGAAACGCGGCACCGACGCCTGCGGCTTGCCGTTAAACGATTAAAACGTCAGTCCCTTCACCAACGGCGCGAGGCCGTTGGGGTCGAATCTGCGACAGTCGAACTACAACCCGGAGCCAGCGGCATCGTTCAGTTTCGTGATGCCGGCGAGTTGCTGGTCGATCGCGCGTTGCGTTAGTTTCTGGAAGTCGCCGTCCATCAGGGAATCCGACAGGGCTCCGGGGCGACCGTCCTGGACCCGATCCAGTTCGCCCGCCAGGCGCTGCATCCACTCGGGGGGTTCAATTCCGGACCCGATCCGCTTGCCCATGAAGTCCGCGATTTCGGTTCTCAGGGAAGCAAAGTTGGTTTCGGCCTCGGCCTGAGTCAGTCCGGGAGTTCCGGGGCAGGATCGTGACACCAGTGCGGCCATGCGATTCTGGGCCAGCGCTCCGAGGATGCGTTCACCCACGTGATCATGCAGTGCCGGTAATCGCACGCCGTATTCGGATTCCAGTTGCTCCAGTTCTTCCACAAACGAATTTGCAATGCCGCGTGATTCGTCATCGACGAATGCCTCCACACCGGCCGCAAGTTCCAGATCGCCACTGCGTACCATCGATTCGTGCGCCACCTGCCAGGGGATGGTGTTCCATTCGAATCGATCATACAGCGCTTCCAGACGCAGAAAGTCGAGCAGACAATAGAGCCGATTGCCGTAGTCCGAATGCGTTGTTGTCGTGTTGTATTCCAGAAAGCGATCGAAATTATCAACAACGCATTCGTACACAAACTCAGCCATTTCGGCTGCGTCTTCGCGATCCATTTCACCGGATTCAAAATCTTCCAGCAGCGGCACGGTCTGAGTCAAAGCCACCGTTTCCTGCAGTTCATCAAACATCGTTTCCGCACCGTGATGCAGGATGGCTCGTGCATTGCCCAGCGTCAACATGCGTGTGTGAAACAAATCATCGCCGTACTTCTCAATGAACTCTTTCACCTCGACCGCAAATTCATCGTCATGCAGATCCTCAACAATCGACAGCCGCATGGAACCGCTGTGCCGTGTCCACAGGTCGGAATAAGAATCCAGCAGCTTCTGAATACGCTTCAACAATGTCTGCACGCGGCGCGGGGTTTCAGACTTCCAGCGACCTGCAGACTGCAGAATACACTCCACAGAACTGCTTAAACCGATGCGAAACAATCGATCAAACTCTGTCACGGCCTGACCTGAAGGCCGCAGCGTGCGTTCCATCTGCAGCGCGGTCTGGAGCAGCTCAAACGTCTCTTCCAGCATCCCCAGTCGTGGCAACTGGCTGAGCAGCACGCGGATGACCGACTGCAGCATTCGGGCTTTCAGAATGGCCGCCGGCTGACCACCGTTTTCGAATGGCACGTACAGCAACGGACGGCGTTTGAGTTCCTTGCAGAGCACCGGGAAACACTTCTGCGCCGCATTCACATCCTGCGCAAACACAGCCGTGAACATGCGGGACAACTGACGATCCAGCGATGAATCCTTATCACTGCCGCCAGCCGATTCTTCGGCGATGATGGCACCAATCAAACGCTCCGCCATCAGAAACTCAACTGTGGTTGACAAGGCGTTCTGCATCAGCAGCAGACGGCATTGCATCTGAATATCATATTCGATATTTCCTTCCAGTCCCGAACCGTGGACCGCAATTTCATAGTCGCGCACTTCGCGGACAAGTTCGCTGAGCCCATGCAGTCGCCCGCGAATCGACGCCAGCCACTCGCGCAGATGTTCTTTCTGATCTTCGCGCGCGGCATCAGTCGTGGTTGTGGAAGCGACCGTGGCTGCGGAACGCGAAACCCAGACGGCTGCGATACCCCACAGCGATCCGACCGTGTGCAGAAACTTCAGTCGCGGTTCAATGTGACGGTAAAGGATTTCGAATTCCGTCGTTCCGGGCCCCGCCCCGCTGTCCATGGTATCGGACGCATTGCCGTCGTCTGTGGAATCACTGTAAGTGACATTCTCCCATGCCGCTTCGAACAGATTATCTGCGGACTCATCGGCATCGAACAAATGCTCGAGGTCGAGGTCGTCGCGTTCTTCTTTGCTGCCCTTACGCTTTTTCCTGTTGAGTTCCGCAAGATCTCCCAGACTCGGAATTTCCCAGCACACTCCGGCGTTCGCTTCCATGAACGCAAACAGGCGTCGCAGGTTGTTCCAGCGTTTTTCAGGTTCCGGCTGATCACAAATGCACTGCAACAGGCGATGCAGCAGGCGATGAATGGAATGCGGGCCGTTCTCCAGCGGGACCGTTTCGGCGCGGCTGAGCCACTGCATCAGCAGCCCCATCGCGGCCACATGATCCTTACGTTCCAGCAACGCTGCAACGACCTGAGCAAAACTGCTCGTGGCGTCAAAATCTTCGACATGTTGCCGCCAGAACGAAATATCACCCGCCGATTCTCCCGCAGTGCGCCATTCCGCAAGGACGCGCGCCACCTGCGCTGCCGCATCGACGGACTTCATCCCTTCGACATGTGTCAGATCATTCACGGTTGTGGTTGCATAGCGATCCCATTGCTCGGCGAGTTCGCGGAAATCCTTCAGCACGGAATCATGCAGATCGTTTTTCCCGGACGCCGCCGCTTCGCTCATCGCCAACGTGCAGGCATCAAAAATCTGACCCATGATGTCGAGCAGAACTTCAACACGGGAATCCGGAATTGAATCTTCGCGGGTAAAGAACAGCGGGAACAACCCCTGAAAACCGAGAATATTCCACGGGTCCACCAGCCCACCACATGCGATACCTCGATGCAGCAGATCAATGACCTCTGTAATGATCCGCTGCGACGTTTCCAGTTCTCCGTTGCGCACCAGCCGAGGCACCATCACGAGGCGCGACTGAATCTCTGATTCAAACCGCGCACTCAGGCATGGAATGACGGATGCTTCTTCGCAGCTGGCTTTTTCAAACCCCATCCGCGCGAACATCCATGACAGGTGACGATGCTGAACCTGATCCGCGCCATATTTGGAAAGGTACATGTTCAGTTCATGCCGTACATGACCGAACGGCTGGCGTGATTCACTTGCCAGTCGTTTCAGCCGCTTCGCCCGTTCGCCCTTCGCGGTGTCCAGCAGACGCTGATAAAAGTTGTCCCGCTGTCGCGCGACGATCGGCAGCAGCGATGTCAGCGAAACGTTGGAATCATACGTTTGCGGGCCCGAACCACTGATCGCAGACGCCATCAGAATCGTCCCCGCCAGGACAGCTGACGCATCGAACAACCGCTCCGGATCTGCCTGCCTGTTATCCCGCTGAATCCAGTCAATGAGTGAATCGATAATCAAGCGACGCACAATAAACCGGCGATAAAATCCCTTCGTATCGATTTCATCCGGATCCCATTCTCCAAACACATAATTCGTGCGTTTGTTGACAGGATGCAGGTGGTCGTGGGACCGCATGTCGAGACTCAGCTCCGCCATTCGATCGATCGAAAAGTGTGACGTGCCGACCAGATCGTCGGGCAGATCCCGCATGAAGTCAATCGTCGATTCGATGAGTTGCTCATACGGCCCGACCGCCGCACCGACGTCGCTGAAGTACAACGGCAACGGGCAGAAGCGTTCGCTGGAATAGATTTCTGACCGGCGACCGTTTTCCAATACCGCCACAGGTCGATATCCGACGAAGTGATTGAGCTGCTTCAATGCGGCCGCAATGATCTGATCGGACTTGCCATGACCGGACTCTGCTTTTGCGGCCAGCGTCGCTTCAAACATGCGCGCCAGCAGCAAAGGCGCGTAATGGTCGGCCCCTTGCAGATGACTCAGCAAATCGGCGTGGTGTTTAGCGTACGCGGGCAGCAGTTCATCGAGCGTCAGACGGATGATGGCGTCCGCCTGAGCCGGATCAGCACAGGCGGCATCGCCGGAGTTCGAAAGCCGCTGCAATTCTGCCAGCAGAAAATCCCGCAGCGCGGTCGGCGATGTCGCCCGCTGCTGATTTCGGAAGAGTTCATTCAGGGTCCCGCGAAATCGTACACTGGAAGCTCCCTGCGAGAAATTCAGGTAGCCCAGCAGATCCCGCAGCGCATCAGCATCGACCGCATCAGCGTCAGGAGACTTCCTGGCAGAGTTTTTGGCAGAGTTTTTTTTAGTGGTCACGCTTCGAGTATTCTGTCAGAACAAATCAAAAGGCGGGCCCTGCCGATTCACGGAATCGGCAGACCCAGCATCCCTGACACCAGAGTCAGTGGATTGAAGCACGGATCTGGAAGCACCGCACGAATTACCGAGCATACTCAACATTGCGAGTTTCCCGCAAAACGGTCACCCTGATTTCCCCAGGATACGTCAAAGTCTGCTCAATTGCACCTGCGATATCACGACTCATTCTTGCTGCCTGACGATCATTGACGCGAGAGGAATCCACAATGATCCGGATTTCCCGACCGGCCTGGACAGCAAACGCATGATCGACGCCGGGGAAACCGCAGGCCAGAGCTTCCAGTTCTTCCAGACGGCGAACATACTTTTCGAGTGTCTCCCGCCGCGCACCGGGGCGTGCTGCAGACACCGCATCTGCCGCAGCAACCAGGACCGTATAAATGTATTCAGGACGAATATCATCATGGTGCCCGGCGGCAGAATGGACGACTTCCGGGCCTTCACCGTAACGCTTGAGCAATTCCGCTCCGACAGCCGGATGTCCGCCTTCCATTTCATGATCCGCTGCTTTGCCGATGTCATGCAAAAATCCGCACCGTCTGGCCAACGTCCCATCGAGCCCAAGCTGTTCGGCCATCATGCCGGTGAGATGGGCGACCTCAATTGAATGTTGACGCACATTCTGACTGTAACTGACGCGGAAGTGCAGTCGGCCCATCAGATCCATCAGCTTCGGATGCAGACCACGTACACTTGCCTCTTCACACGCATGCATTCCCAGCTTGCGAATGTGTTCTTCCATTTCCTTTGTCGTCTCAGCCACAATTTCTTCAATTCGTGACGGATGAATGCGACCATCCTGAATGAGCTTCGTGAGCGACAATTTGCCAATCTCGCGACGAACACTGTCAAAGGCCGACACGATCACAACTCCCGGCGTGTCATCGACAATGACATCGACACCAGTCGCTTTTTCAAACGCGCGGATATTGCGTCCTTCGCGACCAATGATACGTCCTTTCACTTCGTCACTGGGAATGTCCACTGTCGAAACGGTGGATTCGGACGTATGCGCTGATGCATAACGCTGCACGGCCATCCCGATGATTTCGCGGGCTTTCCTTTCGCAATCGACCTTGACTTCGGCCTCATGCTTCAGAATCATGGCACCCGTCTGGTCTGTGAGTTCCCGATCCAGTCGCTTGAGCAGCTGTGCGGTCGCCTGATCGCGAGTCAGCTCGCTCGTCTTGTACAGAACCTCCTGCTCTTCTTTCAGCAGGCGGTTCAATTCTGCGTCTTTGGCCTCCATCGCCTTGACTCGTTCGGCCAGTTTCTGCTGCGTGCGCTGCAGCATTTTCTCTTTCTTACGAATCGAATCCTGCTGCTCCTCCAGCTGCGATTCTCGCTTGTCGAGTTCACGATCCCGCTCGCGCTGGGAGCCGCGCACTTCTTCCATTTTGGATTCCAGCGACTCGCGGCGTTTCAGCATGTCCTCCTTCAGCTTCAGTTCCAGGTCCTTCTGCACGTTCTCGGCATCGCGTTCCGCCTGCCGAATAATTTCATCACGGGTCTTGTAGGCCCCACCTTTGATCAGACGATCAACAAAGTAGCCGACCGCAACACCCACGATTGCGGCAATCGCGCCGACAATCATTGGATTATCCATGAACACGCCTCTCAATTCACAAACGGTCCCTGCATCCGCGTTGGGATGGTGTGAAGAGCTGACGGTAACGCACGCCAATGATCACCCAGCGGTGATCAACACGGTGGACTCAAGAGTTGCCAATACCAAAGCAGTCTGAAAAAATGGCCGCAACCGCACTGAAAGGTTGAGAGCGAACACGGACACCCACCCACTTGCAGGCCAAAACCACCGCCGCAGGCCGGTGGAAGATGGCACCGGCCGAATCACTGCGTGCAAGTCAACACATGCGGTCGGACAGCAGATTTGCTGACCGGAACCTGTGCAGCGCACGGCAATCCGAGTACGACGTTGCAACATCGCAGTTGCAACGCCGACAAGGCAAAACGCCAGCAAGAGTAGTCCAGTAAGTCCCATGAGTGCAGGAGTCATCCAAAGTCAAATTCAGGCTGCCCGGCATTGCCAGGCCGACACGAAGCGAACGTACAATCAGGTTCACAGCAGGTCCGGAAGACCAATTTCTGTCAACATCCTTTAAAAAATCGATGGAATTTCACCGAGACTTCAAAAAGGGACCGACACATGCTACCAAAGCCGCTCGGCGAATCAACCGCCGGGGCACCCTGGAAAATCTGACTATGTTATTTCGGCATTTCAGCAGTGCATTCAGCTCTTCTTTCATCAGCCGGTACGCATTAGCGTCCGCTTTCCACATAACTGCTGCAAAACCGGGTGCTAAGGACCGCTCGAGAAATAACTGTCTCTTTTTATACCCCTCACCCTGCCCTCTCCCCTTCCAGGGGAGAGGAGGATGCGGTCAATTATTTCTCGAACGGTCCTAACGCACTGCGGCTGATACGAATTTCGATCAAAGACATGTAACGACTCACCGAACATCAAAAAGAACCTTCAACGCATCTTTGCGGACGGCGTGTTCAAAGGCGTGTGTTGCAGCTTCGAGCGGATAGGTTGCGGTCAGTAATGGTGCGACCGAGATTGCGCCCTGGCTCAGCAATTCGATGGCATCCGCGAACGGGCCGCAACGGGAGCCGAGGAGTGTGATTTCATCGATTACGAATGGCGCCATGTGCAGCGTCTGATCTGCCGCGACGGTTGTCTTGAGCACGATCGTGCCGCAAGGCCGAACAAGCTGCAGCGCGTGCGCCAGTCCTGTCGGTGAACCAGTGCAGTCGATGACAATGTCCGAGTCTCGCCTGGGCTGAAGATCTTCCAGCTTGATCGTTGGGATGTCCAGCCGTTGGAGGATTCGCAACTTGAAATCGTGCTTGCCGACGACGCAGACCTGACAGCCCTGATGCCGCAGAACCTGAGCACAGAGATTGCCGAGGCGACCGTCGCCGAGAACCGTTACGACCTCGCCGCCAGTCAACGTGATTTGTTCCGCGATACGGCAAGCCGCCGCGAGGGGTTCCACAAAAACGGCTTCTGCATCGCTGACGTGGTCGGGGACCGCGTGCAGATTTCGGTCGGGTACAATCACTGAATCCGCGAACGCTCCGTCGTGCGCCACGATCCCGATCACGGTGCGATTCGGACAGTGGTTGGAAAGTTGCCGCTGGCACATCTCGCACGCATGACAGGCACAATTAATCTCACCAACCACGCGCTGACCGGCGAAGCGGCCTAAGCGGGCAATGCCCACAAACTCATGCCCCAGCGTTCCGCAAAATCCCATGTAACCCTTACAGAGCTGCAGGTCCGTTTCGCAAATCCCGGCCTGGAGAATGTCTACGATGACTTCGTCACTGCCGGGCGACCGGAGTGCCGTATCGGTACAAAACTTCAGCGTCTGATCAAATACGATGGCGCGCATGGAAAATTATTCCGGGATATAGATCCGGATATCGTCGAAGTTGCCGATGTCGTCGAATGACCCAAAGCCGACTCGACCTTCGCCGAATGTCGTGTCGGTCGCAGTCATAGCGGGAGTCTGCATGTCGTCGAAGTAGACCAGGACTTCTCCGTGCTTAATATTGCGGGAAATGCGTACGTTGTGCCATTCATCCGTCCACGGCGTGCCTGTCGTTGTCTTCGTAGAGATTTTTGAGCGAGGCTTCTCGTTGACGATGAAAATCTGGTTGGCATGGTCATCCGCCTCTTTTCCGAGATGGACATAATAGAGATGGCTGTCGTCCTGATATCCGAAGAACAGGCACAGATCACGGTGGTCATAGTCAGGAATTGTGGACTGCACCCGCACGTCCATCGTAAACGTTCCCAGTTTCAAGTCTCGAATCAGATTGCGATTGAAAGGAGACCGAACCGGTGGCTCAAATTTGCTGTCCTTGCGAATGAGTGATGCGAAATGACTGCCCTTTACTTCACCCAATTTCCATGCAGTGGCATCTGTGGGCTCGTAACGATCCATGCTGCGGTCTTCAAAGTCGTGCTGATAAATCAACTTCATGCCGTCTGGTTTCGGCACGTCGTCCGCGATGGCGGGGACAGACTGTGTGGCAAGGCAAACCAAGGCGGCCAATACGAGTCGGTGGTGCATGTCACGTTCTTTCAGGGGAGTGAATTGTAAATGGGTGTTTCCGGATAAGAATACCGCTGTTGGAGTAAAGGCTTGAACTTGGGGTAGGCCGGACCAAGCGAAGCGCCGTTCCGGCAGGTCGGTCGATGCCGGAACGGCGCTTCGCTTGGTCCGGCCTACAGATTCAACCACTACGACAGCAAGGTATCAGATCCCCATGACCATTGACTATCAACTGGAACCAGCGTTGTCTGCCGACGAGTTTATCAACGTGCTGCAGCGATCGACGCTGGCGGAACGACGTCCAGTGGATGATCGTGATCGCATTGAGCTGATGCTGCGCAATGCCGACGTGATTGTGACGGCTCGATCGGGAAAATTGCTGGTCGGCGTAAGTCGTGCGATCACGGACTTTAGTTTTTGCACGTATCTTTCCGATCTGGCGGTCGATGTCGCATTTCAGAAGCTGGGGATTGGGCGTGAGCTGATTGTCCGAACTCATGCGACCGCTGGTCGCGCGACCCGGCTTGTCTTGCTCGCCGCACCGAAGGCTCGATCCTACTACCCGCACATAGGAATGCTGCCGCACGATTCGTGCTGGATGCTGGACCCTGTCGACTCCATCGGCTCCTGACCCGGATTCTCATGCCTCATTTGTTCTTTCCATCGAGCTCCCACATGCACATTCCTGCCGCGTTCTCCGTCACTGACCCTGAGCGACTTCACGATTTCATTCGCAGCCATAGTTTTGCGATTCTTGTGTCGCCGGGTGAATCCAGCGACGGCACGCCGATCGCGACGCATCTGCCACTTCTGCTGCGAATGAACGCAGACGGAACCGCGCGTCTGGACGGACATATGGCGAAAGGCAACGCCCAATGGCACCTGGCCGATAGGCAAAATGTCCTTGCAATTTTCTCGGGGCCTCATGCCCATATTTCGGCAGGGTGGTATGGCGAACAGAACGTCGTACCCACATGGAACTACGTCGCCGT
>CAMAVB010000239.1 GCA_945861465.1 Candidatus Kuenenia stuttgartensis | reverse complement strand
TTGTGGTACACGGTTGCCAGGACGTCGCGGTAATGAACAGGGCGATCGGCAGCGTAGGCGGCTGTCTTGTCGGTCGATCCGATCACCTGGCCGACCTTCATGCCGCCGCCTGCAAACAAAGCTGACTGCACGGGAGCCCAGTGGTCGCGTCCGGCCTTGTCGTTGATCTTTGGCGTTCTCCCGAACTCGCCCCAGACAATAACCGACACATCCTGATCTAGGCCACGCGCGTAGATGTCTTCGACCAATGCCGAGATGCCTGCGTCAAATGTTGGCAGATGCTGTTTCAGATGCGCAAAATTGTTTCCGTGCGTGTCCCAGAATCCATACGCCACCGTGACGACGCGCACACCAGCCTCCACGAGTCGTCGCGCGATCAAGAGTTGATCATTCCATGTTGGCGCACCGTCGCCGAGATGCTTGGCAGAACCGCGTCCGTAGCGTTCCAGCACATGCTTGTCTTCACGCTCTACATTCATCGCATCGACCAGTCGCGAGGATGTCAGCACATCGAACGCCCGTCGATAACTTTCGTTCATTTCGTCAATGCTGCCAGTGTCCGCCTGACGACGAAAAGCATCCAGTTGTTCTAGCAAAGAACGCCGACTCGTGAATTCCGGCGATTCAATGTACCTCAAACGCATGCTGGCCAAATCTTCGCCGTCAGCGCGCACCTGATTGTAGGCACTTCCCAGATAGCCAGCCCCAGTGCTGTTGTAAGGACGATGCTGCATCGTGGGAAACAGATCGACAAACGGCGGCGTGACTTCGTTGGTGGCTCCCTGAATTCGAGCCACCACGGAACCAAAGTTCGGGATCCCGTCGCGCTGCACTTCTCCCATCGTGAAGCCGGTCAGATTCTGAAAGCTGGAATGCTCATCCCGCTGACCAACAATCGACCGCACGATAGAACATCGATCTGCCACACCTGCCAGCTTTGGCAACAGCTCACAGTATTCAATGCCGGGCACTGTGGTGGCGATCGGATTGAACTCGCCGCGGATCTCAGCCGGCGCGCCTGGCTTCAGGTCAAAGGTGTCCTGATGCGGCATGCCGCCAGAAAGGTACACCATGATCACGGACTTGTGTCGGCTGGACGGAGTGCCCGCGGACTTCTGCGATTCTGCGGCATTCAGGTCAGCCAGCGTGAGTCCGCCAATCCCAAGTCCGCCGACCTGTAGAAATGAGCGGCGCGTCAATCCGTCGCAATAGCGGTGTGAGCGGCCAAAGAAATTCCACATCGGTGGTTTTCCGAACAAATTAAGGAAAGGCGGTGCGAGGAGGGCAATTCGCAGTGCTGGATTGTAGCTCCAAAGGAACTCGGTTTCTAGTATCGATTCCTGTGGCTTGGACATTCTTGTCCGAGTCCTTGCCAGAACACGTTCCACCGACACGAGTTTCCTGAGTTACAGGAAGAAACGTTCAAACAGTGTTGCTTGGCCATGCGACGGACAAGAATGTCCATCCTCCAAAAGCCCAAAACCGGATGACCAAAGTTCTCTTCAGTCAGCCGGTTTCAGGTTTTTAGTGCTGGTTGCGTTTGCTGCACGATCAAGTTCCTTCTGAGCGATGTGATGGATCAAACCAATCGACTGCTGAACCATCGTGGTCCAGACTTGCCGATTGAAACAGGTCAGCGTGTCTCAACGAATGCTAGTCGTCGAGTGACCTGAATCCATGATATTGCTCAGGGAAGAACTTCGTCCGATGGTTGGCGTAGACTTCCTGCAGGTGCCGGATGTTCTGGCCATCTCCTTCAGGGTCTGGCTGCCAGCGACTCGTACGGCTTCAACCAGAACTTCGTCGCCATTCACCACACCGTCGCGGTCGTTGATTTCGACATCCGGGGTGACACCTTCGCCAGCCATTTTACGTCCGTTGGGTGAGTAGAACAGAGCTGTTGTCAGCCGCAGGTCACCTCCGATGGCACTCAGCGGGAAGTGAGTCTGCACAGAGCCTTTGCCGTAACTTCGGGTTCCCACCACGACGCCTCGTCCGTTTTCCTGAATGGCGGCTGCGAAAATTTCGCTGGCAGAAGCACTGTCACCATCGACCAGCACCACCAAAGGCACGCTCCAGGTCTTGTTGTAGGTGGCTCGCTCCACCATGTTGTCAGCACTCAATCGTCCTTTTGTCGTCACGATTGTGCCACAGGCCAGGAAGCGGTCACTGATTTCAACACAGGTCGTCAGCAGACCACCAGGGTTGCCTCGCAGGTCAAGGATCAGAGATTTCATACCTTTGTTGTAAAGTTCATTCAGAGCCTGATCCACTTCGGCGGTTGAGTTCTGTGAAAAGCGGCTCAGACTGAAATAGCCCACATCTGTGCCGGACAGCAGCTTCGTATCGTTTACGGTCCAGACTCGAACGGAACGGCGTGTCAGAGCAAAATCACGTTCACCTTTTCCGTCGCGGTAGATCCGCATTTTCATCTGACTGCCGCTGGTTCCCTTCATCAGGTCCACACTGCTTGCCATTTTCATGCCGCCGATGTTGCTGCCGTTGATACTCACGATGATGTCGCCGGATTGAAGACCAGCCTCAGCCGCCGGTCCGCCTCGCAGCGGCTTCACCACGATCAGACCTTCCGCATGTTCGCGGACTTCAACACCGATCCCTACAATGTTTTCCTCCAGAGCTGCACTCTTCATGTTTGTCATCTCCGCACCATTGCGGAAGCCGGGGTCCGATGGTTCCAGACCAGAGAACTTGTCGAGCGTATCGATGCTCGCGTTGGCAAATTCAAAGGCCACGACGCTTGGTGTCAGACCCTTTACAGACTGAGCTGACTGCATCACGGTATTCAGGACCGTACGAGCGTCGTTGTAATTCTGAACCTGACCCGTGCCAGCCACGCGGCTGAGCGTGTTGCGGAAACCGTCAGTGCTGAATGAGTCTGCTGCAATGCCAAGTCCGTTCATAAAGGCATGATTGTCCAGTGCGATCGCCAGGTTTCGCAGAGCTCGTCGAACTCGCAGATCATAGCTGGTTGGTTCCAGAGATCGTTCGTCAATTTTCTGAGACACTTCGGCGAACAACTGCACGGCCTGAGTGGTGCTCATCGCTCGGATGGCTCGCACAGTCACAGGATTCTGATAGCGGTATGTCAGCAGGTCATTGATCGTACTGGTTTCGTCGTCCATCTGTCCCTCTGGCTGCTGAGCCGGCACAAAAGGATCGCGTCCCTTCAAAGGTGCGTATCGGTCAACAGGTGCGTATCGATCCACTGGCGAAAAGCGGTCGTAGTCACTGTTTGAGTCGTCACCGAACGGGTCGGCAGGCTGCTGAGTCACACGCATCCGCCGTCCGGAGCTGAGTCGATCCTGACCACGATAGTCAACCCGGTCGCTGCCGAAGGAAGCGTCGTTGTCCCGAGGCACGCGGTAGCGAACCTGTTCGTCATTTCGTGAGTTGAGGTTTCGATTGTCATCCCCAGAGTCGAACTGACTGTTTCCAGCAGGACGGCTGAAGGAATCCACGGGAGAGGCTGATGAATCTGAGCCACGGCTGAACGTTGACCAGGTGGCTGGCAGATCCGGAAAGTCATTGGCACCGGAACCGGATGCTGGTCGTACCGCACGTGACGGTGCGTATTGAGCGAATGCGACACTGCCTGCCATCGTGAGAAGGGCCAGAGTCAGTGTAAAAGTCTGGAAAGTTTTCATGGCTTTAATCTCCTTTGAGGAGTTTCTTACTCCTCGTCTGAATCCATTCGTGTTTTGAAAAACCTGGTCAGTAAAGTAGAGTTCAATAGTCAGTTGTGTTGCCGATCGGTTGTCTGCGGAGCCTACGCCACATGCGGATACTGATCAGACACGACTCGCATGGTGGGGCCAAAATTGGCAGGGATGCTGGGGACAGGATGCTTCTCTTCGAGCAGTTCGCCTCGCATCACGCGAATGCTCACTGGTGCCTCAATTCCAATCTTTACACTCCCATTTCCTGTTCTTATCACTTTGATGACAATGTCATCGCCAATTCGGATCGTTTCTTCCGCTTTTCGTGTGAGTACGAGCATGACTAAGTACCTCCTGTAGATTTTAAGATCTGTGAAACCAGTTCTGTCGACACCGAGCAGAAACTGTTGTTGTCATGTTGAATAGTACATTGCGAGAAGTGTGCCAAAAATGATTTGCTTTTTCGCCACGATAAAAAATGTATGTTAACTCGCTTAGCAGTAACGACTTAAGTTCGATATTCGATTACGCAAAATCTGCCGATTAACGCCCTGTGGTAAATTAGTCATGGAAATGATTGCAAAAAGTCCGCGGCAAGAGCCGAAAGGGATTGTCATATCGACAAAATTCGTTATTGGATCGAATACGACTCAAGTTTTGTCGTGTCACAGGCGACACAGCTCCTGCAACCTGTACCTGAAATAGCCACCGTGATTGGAATCGCCTGGTTTTTCCCGGTACACTCCACGGACTGCCGTCGGTTGGCAAATTGAAGTTCACACTTGCTGGAGTCATCAGAATGTTGCGCCGTAGTTTCATGGCACTCGCCACTGTCTGTCTGCTGTCCACATGCGTCATCGCTGGAGAAAAGCCCGGGGAGTGGAAGGAGCTTTTCGACGGGAAGACCTTCGAAGGCTGGAAGCTGAACGAACACAAAGAGTCGTGGTCTATTGAAGACGGCAAACTCGTCTGTGATGGCGAACGCAGCCATCTGTTTTATGTGGGTGACGACAAACCGTTCACAAACTTTGAATTCGAATGCGAAGTCATGACGACGCCAGGCAGCAACGCCGGGATCTATTTCCATACAAAGTTTCAGGACACCGGCTGGCCTCGTTTTGGCCAGGAGGTACAGGTCAATGTTTCCCATAGCGACCCTAAAAAATCCGGAAGCCTGTACGGTGTTGTCGATGTTGGAAACCCGCCTCTCAAGGACAATGAATGGTATAAGACCTGGGTCAAGGTCGAAGGCAAACACGTCATCATCAAAGTGAACGACACCGTGACGGTTGACTACACCGAGCCGGATGGCAAAGAAGCTTTCTCCGCTGACTTCGAACGCCGTATCGGTGCAGGCACTTTTGCTCTGCAGGCACACGATCCGAAGAGCAAAGTCTACTTCCGCAACCTCAAGGTTCGTCGCCTGCCGTAATTGACTGAGTAATCGCGTATGTTTCACGCAGGATGGTTCCGACGAGCCGTCGTGCACAGATTCCAGGAGTGCTGTCGGTGCCCGTGTTGATGGAACTCAGTCGTGTGCTTGTGTCTGATCTGGATGATCAGCAGGCGATGTACCTGCGCGAGGTTGGTGGACTGCGGATGTTTCCGATTCTGATTGGTCCGTTCGAAGCGCAGGCGATCAATCGACAGTTGTTGGAGGAAGAACCATTCCGTCCGATGACTCATCAATTGCTCAAGAACGTCATCGCGGCGCTGGGTGGCGTGATCGTAGAAGTCATGATCACTGAGATGAAAGACCACACGTATTTCGCGGTGCTCAAAGTTCGCACCGGCGAAACGGTGCATGACGTTGATTGTCGACCTAGTGACGCGATTGCGATGGCCGTGCATTATTCACCACCGCTGCCGATTTTTGTCGCCGAACAGGTGCTGAACGAACTGGGTTGAATCACACAATGTCGAACAGAAAAATTCGGATGGCAAAGACTCAGGAGCCCTCCTTTCGCTTTCGAAACTGCCTGATTGGGATTCGATGTTTGCTGGGGCGATTCCGGCACGGAAGCAGCGTCCTTTCGGTCGTCATGCTCACGGGGCTTCTGGTATCGCCAGTTGCCGCGCAGACAATCGGGGATGTGCCAGGTTTCTGGGGGCTGCGGCAGGGAAATGAAATCACGGTGCTGGTGGCCAGTTCGCGGCGCACGGACATTGCCGTCGATGGCCAGCCAGAAGTCACACGGGAGACATCTGAATCACTTCAGATCCGGTATCGTGTCGTGGCCATTGAGCGATCCGGTGACGTCGTCGTCAATGCCATTGTTAAAAAACTGGATCGCCAGCCGGCATCGTCAAGTCTCGCGCGACTTAACGGTATGACATTTTCGCTCGTGATTCACCCGGATGGCAATGTCAACACGCTCAACCCGGAAGACCCCGACGCGCTGGTGGCGCATCTGTCCAATGGTGATCCGGAAAGCGCACAGGTCCTGAAGAAATGTCTGTCGCATGAGTCGATCGCGTCCTGGTTCAGCGTTCCGTTCTGGATGATTCGGCCCGCAGAAGATCACAAAAAACAGGACGCCTGGGAGCGAAGTCACGACGTATCTTTGGGAACACTCGGGTCACTTAAGCTGGATCTGAATTTGCGATTGGGTGATATTCAGGACAGCATGGTGGAAGTTGTGATCGCCAGTGACGCACGTTTTCGACCATTGGTGCTTCCGGACACAGCCGTGGCGTCGTTCCCATCTCTGTCGAACGCGCGTGTGGAGATCGACGAAGTTCAGGGAACCGGTCGGATCTACGTGGCCTCGCAGGATGCGGACGAACCGCCTGGAGCGCGACCGGAATTTGAATCTGTCGAATGGACACTGCGACTTCATGGCGAGGCGCAACTGCCATTGGAAAAATCCGCGAAAACCGCTGCGGTCCGCAGTCCGGACAACGACAGCACTACCGAACAGGATGCACCACTCAGGACCGGTGCGGTTACGTTCCGGCAAACTCAGCACCAGATCTGGACGTTGCAGAGTTTCTCGATCGGGACACATCGAGTATTAGAATACGATCGCCAGACAAGACCAATTCAACAATTTGTGCCAGTACCACCGCAGTGAGCATGTGGTCTCAAGCCTGGCCAGTTCGTGAATTCGTAGGGTGGGACCAGCGGAGCGCAGGCCCACCACAACGCACAAATGGCGGGATTCAGTGGATCGCAGGCCCATCACAACGCACAAATGGTGGGACGGCGCTGTCGCTTGTCCCACCCTACTGCACAGCGTAAGCTCACAAACTCGCCAGCCGTACGTGGATTCTGATGTCGGAAGACAGTTGCCGCATTCGTTGCTAAACTCTATTCCCGCGTTCGATCCATTCCCAGGACCAAACTTCGCTCCCCCTGAGTAACCCAGCGATGATGTTAACCGCCTTCCGTATCAAAATGCCACTTGCTGCAGGCGCATCGCGCGCTACGTTTTCAAGCGTCGATCCGCATCGGCCGCGATTGTGGCCAGGGGAATTTGTCGTGTGTGTCATATGGCTGGCATTCGTCGTAGTCAGTGCCGGAACGGTCGCTGCATCCGATCGTTTGAACTGGCCCATGCGGACAGGTCCGGCACTCAACGGGCATGTCGCGGAGGCTGACGCCAACGGACTGCCGACACAGTGGTCCGAAGAGCCTTCAACCAACATTGCATGGAAACTGGAACTGGAAGGCTTCGGTCATTCTGCGCCGGTGATCGGGCATGGACGAATCTGGGTGACGTCGGCCACGAAGGACGGCAAGCAGCAGTTCGTGTACAGCATTGATCAGGCCACCGGAAAAATCCTGCATCACACGTTGCTGTTTGAAAATTCGGAACCGGAACCACTGATGAACGAAGTGAACACTTACGCTTCCCCATCGTGTGCGTTGGAAGACACTGCCGTCTATGTTCATTTCGGAACCTACGGAACTGCGAAACTGAATCCGGAAACGACAGAGATCGTCTGGCAGCGGCGTGACATCAACTGTCGGCACTTTCGTGGTCCGGGCTCATCACCGATTCTCTGGAATGACCTTCTGATTCTGACGTTCGACGGCATCGACGCACAGTTCGTCACGGCCTTGAACAAGCACACAGGAGAAACCGTCTGGCGCACAAATCGTTCGACCGACTATGGCGATCTGGACGAAAACGGCAAGCCGAAACTGGATGGAGATCTGCGGAAAGCCTACAGCACGCCGAATGTTGTCGAAGTCAACGGTCGGGCACAGGTCGTTTCAGTGGGTTCACGAGCGGCATTTGCCTATGACGTTGAAACGGGCAAGGAGTTGTGGACCATTCGCCACGACGACTTCAATGCCTCGTCACCGTCAATGTTCTTTGAGAATCACGCGATCATCAATACTGGCTCGCGCGGGTCGAATCTGCTCAGCGTGCGACTGGATGATACGACTCGTGGCGATGTGTCAGAATCGCACGTTGTCTGGAATCGCGACAAAGGCAATTCCGACCTGAGTGCTCCGCTGTTGATCGGCGATCGCATCTTCAGCATCCTCAACAACGGGGTCATTAACTGTGTGGATGTCAGGACCGGCGAAGAAATCTGGAAAGATCGTGTTGAAGGCACGTTCACAGCGTCTCCGATCACCGCGAACGGGGTGATTTACTTCTGCAATGAAGCGGGCGATTGCTTCGTTGTGAAAGCCGCAGACGCTTACGAACTTGTCTCTCACAATCGTCTCGACGAAGGCATGCGTGCCTCACCAGCGGCAGCGGACGGTCATGTGTTTTTTCGGACGTTTACTCATCTTTATGCGATTGGACAATGAGGCTTTCCATGAAACTTTCCAGCAGTGTTCTGTGTGCCGTCCTGTTCAGCATTTGCAGTTTCAACTGCGTCGCTGCGGCTGAGGGCGAGTATCCAAAGGGCGAATGGGTGTCGTTGTTCAACGGCACAGATTTGACCGGCTGGACTCCGAAAATTCGTTACTCTGAGCTGGGCGACAACAACGGCGACACGTTTCGTGTCCGTGACGGATTGCTGCAGGTTCGCTATGACGGAGGCGGATACGAAAAATTCGGCGAAAAATTCGGGCACCTGTTCTACAAAGACAGTTTTTCGAACTACCGATTTCGCGTGGAGTATCGATTTGTCGGTGAGCAATGTGCGGAAGGTCCTGGCTGGGCAACTCGCAACAGCGGCGTGATGGTCCATGGACAGGATCCGAAGACGATGGCGAAGGATCAGGATTTTCCTGTGTCGATTGAAGTGCAGCTTCTGGGCGGCAACGGCAAAGACAATCGGACGACATCCAATCTCTGCACGCCGGGCACCAACGTCGTGATGAACAGCGAACTGAAGCTGCAGCACTGCATCAATTCGACTTCAAAAACTTATCACGGTGAACAATGGGTCACTGCCGAGATCGAAGTTCACAACAACGAAGTCATCCGTCATCTGCTGGATGGCGAAGTCGTGCTGGAATACAACAAGCCACAGCTCGACGAACGTGACAACTCTGCAAAGAAGCTGATCAAAGACGGCAAGCTCATGCTTACCGGCGGAACGATTTCACTGCAGTCCGAAAGCCATCCGATCGACTTCCGCAAGGTTGAGATCATGGTGCTGGAAGAGTAGCAGCACGTTGCGCCCGATAGATGCTGGAATGTCCGCTCAGGAACCAGGACAGGAAGCATGCGATTGCGGCGTAGACCACAAAGCCGGAACTCAGCAGTGAACTGTTTCCGGGAGCAAACAGTTCAATCGCCATGATCGTGCAGGCCAGCGGCGTGTTTGTGGCTCCGGCGAAGACCGCGACGAATCCCAAAGCCGCCATCAGATCCACCGGTGCATCAAGCAGGTGGCCCAGCACATTTCCCAGGGCCGCGCCGATAAAAAAGAGTGGAGTCACTTCGCCGCCTTTGAAGCCACTGCCGACAGTCACGGCGGTGAAGATCAGTTTCCACCACCAGCTGAACAGCGCCGCGCCGCCGATCAGGAAGCACGATTGAATGGTCACGGCATCGGGAGTGTCTGGATTCGCATTGACGCCCAGCCCCAGATAGTCCCGATCACCCAGGGCAAGTGTCAGCAGAATCACCACGATCCCGCCGACCGCCGGACGCAACCACGGAATCGTGATCGTGCGTTTGAAGGCCCACGAAATGCCGTGCGTCATTTGTGCGAAGAGCACGCTTGTCAGCCCAAAACAGACGGCGGAAATGGCGACTTTGCCCGTGAGTCTCCAGTCGAGCGTCATGCCGGATGCCGTCTCGGACACACTGGCGGCCCATGCAACCGGATACTGCGTGTGACCAGCTCCCCAGGCGGTGTTGACCTGATCGCCGACAATACTGGCAATCAGACACGGTATCAGGGCTGTGTAGCTCATGCGGCCGATGGCCAGGACTTCGATGGCAAAAATGGCTCCCGTCAGCGGCGTTCCGAAGACGGCTCCAAAGCCCGCCGCGATGCCGGATGTGAGCAATATCCGCGTGTCTGCTTCATTCAGTTTCAGCCAGCGTCCGAAGGTGGCGACAATGCTTCCACCCATCTGTACGGCAGTTCCTTCACGGCCGGCAGAGCCGCCGAACAGATGCGTGATGAGCGTCCCGATGAGAACGAGCGGAGCCATCCGCGTCGGGACCCCGCCACCGGGTTCATGGATCTGTTCCATGATGAGATTGTTGCCAGCCTCAGCGGTTTTCCCGAACCGATGGTAGAGAGACCCCGACGCCAGCCCTGCCACCGGAAGCAGGTACAACAACCACGGATTCTGCCAGTGAAGTTCTGTCACGCGATCCAGAGACCACAGAAACAACGCCACCGCCGAACCGACAACTGCAGCCGAAGGGACACAGATCGCCAGCCACTTGAGCACGAATATGCTCAAGGAAAGATGCTCGCGAAAATCCCAGCGAAATGTCATGGTTGGTGTGGTGCTTTCCCTTGGTGCCAGAACGACTCACTGGAATTCGTAAATCACATGGTCGGCCAGTTATTGACGATGCGCAATCTGTAGGGTGTGACAAGCAACGCGAAGGCACACCGAATCACAGACATGGTGTGCCGGCGTTAAGCTTGTCACCCCCTGCAAATTCGCCAGCATAAAGTACTGGTGCAAGCAGAACCACGTGAAACCCGTGGGAATCTCTGTCGGCGGAGCGATTGACCTTCGTCGTGCAGGACTTTGAACTCAATATCCTATAGGATGAGACTCCTGTTCTGAAGATTAATGGCACCGGGAGAATTCCATGCACGTATTGATGCGCACTGCCATTGTTATCGCCGCCATCCTGTCAGTGAATTCCGAATTGGTAATCGCCAGCGACGATGAAAAGCCGAATGTTCGGTTCAATCCGACCGTGAAATCAGACGGTGCTGAAGACGCGGGAGGAAAGAAATCCGGCAGGCAAAAGCAACAGAAAGCGACGCCGGTATCCATCAGAACGCGTGACAAACGTCCCACGAACATCGTATTTTTCGTCGTGGATGATTTGGGGCAACGCGACCTTGGCTGTTACGGAAGCACATTCTATGAAACGCCGCATCTGGATCGGTTGGCCAGGGAAGGCGCGTTGTTTCCGAATGCGTACGCCGCGTGTCCCGTCTGTTCGCCGACTCGCGCCAGCATCCTGACGGGACAATACCCGCAGCGCACTGGGATTACAGACTACATCGGGGCAGCGCAACCAGCGAAATGGAAACGCAATACGCCCCACCTGCCCGCACCTTATGCAGAACATCTGGCACTGGAGTATGTGACGCTCGCGGAATCATTGAAATCACAAGGTTACGCCACGTTCTTTGCAGGCAAGTGGCACCTGGGCGGCGACGGATTCTCACCGGAGGATCAGGGCTTTGACATCAACATGGGCGGGCTTGAACGTGGAGGTCCGTACGGCGGGAAGAAGTATTTTTCTCCCTACGGAAATCCAAAGCTGCCAGATGGTCCGGATGGCGAGCACTTGCCGGATCGCCTGGCGTCAGAGGCATCAAAGTTCATCGAAGCGAATCGCGACAAACCATTTTTTGTCTATCTGCCGTTTTATTCCGTCCATACACCATTGATGGCACCGGCTGATCTGGTGCGGAAGTATGAGCAGAAGAGATCGGAGCACGAACCGACAGACGTCTTCGGCGATGAACCGCCGCGCAAGGTTCGGCTGACACAGGATCATGCCGTGTATGCAGGCATGGTGGAAGCCATGGATCAGGCCGTGGGTAAAGTTGTCGCCAAACTGGATGCACTCAATCTTGCCGAAGACACGCTCGTAATCATGACGAGCGACAACGGCGGACTGTCCACCAGCGAAGGATCACCGACCTCCAATCTGCCGCTGCGCGCCGGCAAGGGATGGCTCTACGAGGGCGGCAATCGCACGTCACTCATCATGCGCTGGCCGGGAGTGATTTCACCAGGCGTTGTGAATGAGTCGCATGTGATCAGTCCTGATTATTTTCCGACGATTCTGGATGCGGCAGGTTTGCCACTGGAACCCGATCATCACAAAGACGGCGTCAGTCATCTGGCGTCACTCAAATCCGGCGAGCCCACTGCGAATCGGCCGCTGTTCTGGCATTATCCTCATTACGGCAACCA
>CAMAVB010000238.1 GCA_945861465.1 Candidatus Kuenenia stuttgartensis | reverse complement strand
GATGATAAACCCACTGTTGCGCTCCTTCGCTTTGAGTGTGTACTCAGGACTGATACGGGGGAGCGCAACAGATTTTCATTTTCCCCGCAAACCCAATCCTCCTAAATTCCGGCCATTGCATCAGGCCAGGGCTGGGGTGAGGGGGCTTTTTTCGCAAGTTGACATACTGGACAGGCCCCTCATCCGGCCTGTCGGCCACCTTCTCCCCCGATTTCGGGGGAGAAGGGAAGGTGGAATGACGGCTGGGTGGCACTGTTGATGAAAACAGAAACGGTGTGCCACTGGCTCTGCCAGTGCATTTGGGCGCTGCGTGGAGATTCGTCGTTGGACGACATTCACACGAATCGGGAGTAAGGTCGGCTACGTCAGTCAGCCGTTGGTTTCAAATGGTCCAATGTCCGGTTCCATCGTGGAGACATCGTCGATCCGGATCTGTCAGTGTTACGCAAACCTGAACCTGAATGGCTTCACCCGACCTGTTTGAGATTCAAACTCAGGGAAGCACTGGCAGAGCCAGTGGCACACATTCAATGACCGCCCAGAAATTGATCCTAGGGCCGTCGCAGAAATAACGGTCGTGGCCGACGCTGCCAGCGTCAGTTCGGATGCTGGCAGCACCCGCCACGAGGGGACACTTATTGGTGGGCCAGTCCCTACCAGTGGCACCCCGCCGAATCACCATGTGAATGTGAACGCACCAGCGACGTCAGTCTGGAGCAGACACTGAACATGGTCAACGGCCCGACGATCGGCGATGCGATTGCACATCCGGAGGGCATTATCGCGAAAGCAATTGCAGCCGGAGCGACTAGCGAGCAATTGATCGAAACGGTCTATCTTTCAACGCTCTGCAGAAAACCATCGGCCGAGGAGATGACACGCACGGTTGAGTACTTCAGTACAATCGCCACACCGAAAGAGGCCACTGAAGATCTCACCTGGGCACTCATCAACAGCCCCGGATTCCTGTTCAATCGCTGAAAGGGACACCATACCGCAGCGTTGAACTGGCCCTAGGGATTCTATGTGCTTGATTTTCAACGGCCCGCTGCAAAGTTAAGCTGCGGAATTCGCGCGTCGGCCACCGTCAATGTGACGTTTTAGAAGCGAAAACGTTCGGGGCAAAAAAATGCATGGGCAGAAAAATAGCAGCCATTTTTTTGCCCAACATTTTTTTGCCCATAATGTTGAGGCCAGACGATACTTCTTAGCCCGGCGGCGGATCGGTGTTGATTTTAGGGGAACGTTATTCGTTTAACGGCGAGCCGGCTGGGTGGCACTGTTGATGAAAACAGAAACGGTGTGCCACTGGCTCTGCCAGTGCATTTGGGCATTTGTGCGTTGTGTGCTTGTTCGTCGTTGGACGACATTCACATGAATCGGGAGTAAGGTCGGCTGCGTCAGTCAGCCGTTGGTTCCAAATGGTCCAATGCCCGGTTCCATCGTGGAGACATCGTCGATCCGGATCTGTCAGTGTTACGCAAACCTGATCCTGAATGGCTTCACCCGACCTGTTTGAGATTCACAACTCAGGGAAGCACTGGCAGAGCCAGTGGCACACATTCACTGACCGCCCAGACAGTGATCCTACCAGTGCCACCCCGCCGTCACTGAGACAGTCGCTCCAGAATATCCAGTACCCCGTCAACTTCCGAGAAGGGCGACACATAGGCTGCTGATTTCTTGATCTCCGGTTCTGCGTTCGCCGGGCTGCCAAACCATGAAACACGCTCTGCGATGAAACGATCGCCCATCGTGTCGCCAATTCCTGCCGTTCTTTCAGCATCAATGCCGGTCTCAGCCAGCAGGCGGTCAACGGCCGCTCCTTTGTTGACGTGCTGAAGATCACAGTTGATGTACAGCCACGTCATCGAAACCCGAATCGGCCAGTCTCGTTTGTGAAACTCATCGACGATCTTCGGAAAGATGGATCGAAGATAATCCGTATCGGGATGGTACAAAGTGACCGAGGCGGACTTTCCCGGCTGCTGAATGACGCCATTTGGTTGATAGAGCAGCCTCAAGAGTTTGCGAGCATCATGGACAACCTCAAGATGTTCCTCTGTGATGGCTGCCTCGCACGCAAACGAGTTGTCAGCAGGCCGCCAGATCCAGACTCCGTTTTCGCCAATGCAGGGAATCAGAGTATTGTGGGTCAAACGGCAAAGACACTCAACAAATCCAATTGGCCTGCCACTGCACAGTGTGACGACTGGCCGATCACGGTTCTGAATTGCCTGACGATTGTGCTGAGCAATCAATGAAAGAGCTGGCCCGTTGATCGGTGAGTGTGACTCTGGCGACAGGCAACCGTCGATGTCGCAGATGATCAGATCGTACTTTCCTGTTGTTCGAAACGGCATGAAGGAGGCTTTCAAAGGAACTCAGGGGCGGTTCAGACAGATTTGTGGAACACAAGTCTCAAGGATCAAAATCGAGGAACGAATTTTCCGGTCTTTGCCATGTAATCCTGGTACTCGCCAAACCCTGACGCTCGCTGCTGCAGGCTCCTTTCCAGATCGCCATCGCCGGAGTTCACTTTGCGCTGGCTGCGTTCAAAGGCCGGATCAAAGTTGGCGTACATGGCTCGCGTGACCGTAGTGGCCTGCATTACACGTGATTGGACCGATTCTGTTTCGTGGCCCTTGATCGCATCGTTGATCAATGGATTGCGGTCAGCGGTCTGCTGGTTCTCCGGCAAACGGGTCGATCCGAACGCATGTCCATTCGTCGTCGCGAAAGAACTTCCTGGCGGAGCGCAGTTCGTCAATTGTGTGAAACCGGCTGGTGATGATCCACCGGCAGTGCTTCGAGTCTTCGTGCTGAGTGAAAACTGTCACGACATGTTGACGATCATCGGGCGGGAACTGATCAAATCCGTCCAGGATCAGCATCACCCGGGATTCACGCAGGGCATGAGCGACGGTTTCCTCAACGAGGGCGCGATGTTCGGCCTTCATCTGCCCGGTTTCCTCTGCGAAAACGTCAACCAGCAATTGACGTATCGTCAGTAATCGACTCGGGTCGTTTTCCTCGCGTCGCCATCGACCGTCCAGACGGATCACCAAGGGAGGCAGCCTGTGCCCCAGCAGGCGTTCCCGGTACTGCGGATCTGTCAGCAGATGTCTCAGCCGGTGACTGCAAACAGTCTTGCCGGCACCGGCATTGTCGTAGATCACGATCGGTCGATGCGGCTTCAGCCAGGCGGGGAGCGGTGGGCCATCGTCGGACACTGAAAGCGATCCTCCCCGCAGTGAGAATTCCAGCAGGTTCAGGAGCTGCTCATCCCGGCCGAGCGTCGAGTCGCCGGGAATCGGAAACTCATCTCGATCCCGACCGGTCATGCGGCCAGGAGTCTGTGCAATTGGCATGTCTGCGGGCAGATCGTCGGTTGGCATTTCCAGGCTCTTGAGCGGGCCTTCGATACGAAAGGTCGGTTCAATGTAACAATCAAAGCGATGATCCCGGTCGTCTTCCCGAATGTCGTTGCGAATCGCATCTCGAACTCGGTCCCACGCCGCGTGAACCCATTGAGCATGACGGTCCAGTTCCCGGTCGAAATTCTGATTGGCCGTCAGACCGTCGATCAGTTCCTGCAGGGTCTGAACTCCCGTCACGCGGGGCAGTCGACGACCGGGATTCGCTGTGCTCCACACGCGTTCATCGGACTCGCACAGGAAGACTTCTTCAATTCCATGCCTGCGCTGCCAGGCTTCGTTAATTTTGCGAACGAAGCCGCCAACGGAACCCAGCTTCACGTCGTGTGTGTCGAGCGGCACGCTCTCGGGTTCCGCCAGCCGTGCGTCATTGATCACGAGTCGACAGGTGGCTGACCGAGTCGAGTCCAGTGACTGCTGTCCAGCCGTCACGACCATCGCAGCCGAAAACATGCCTCCGGCGGAAGAACCGCCAAGGGAATAAACAGTTAAGGGCAGAATGCCGCTGACTCGGATGGATGCAGCCTCGCCGATGACCTGCCGCCGACAGCAGCGAAACCCGATTCGCAGACTGTTCCGCATGCTCTTCTTGATACGAGTAATCCCAAAGACGAGCGGATCCAGATAAACGCCACTTTCGGGAGCGTTCACCAATTCGAAGGTCATCCGGCTGATCTGTCCGCGACGGTCTTCGGGCTGATACATCAGGACTTTCGTATCGTTGTCGCTGATGTTCTGTTGATTGTCCTGTCCGAAGATGCGGCTCAGCAGATGATGCAGTACCAGCCACGTGGAAATGGAAACGCCATTGTTTCCAAAGGCTCCGCATTGCCGGGCAAGATCCAGCAGCAGATGCCCCTTGTTCTTCCTGATCTGTTTGTCTTCCACAGCCGATGCTGGCGCAACAGGGTTGTCAGGACTTCTGGCCGTTCGCAGTTCGGTCAGGCTCCATTCCTTGTCATACAGCTCGGCAGCGTCAGCAAGATGTTTTAGACAACGAGGTCCGTCCGTGCGGGCGACTGCTGCTGCCAGGACCGTATGAGCGATCGCCTGAATCAACCTTTGAAACGGCTTTGTCTTCTCCTCGGGATGGTTGACATTCATGACACGTTCGGCCTGCTTCTGAAGAGTTTTCAGAGCATGAGGCGGTGCGTTTGCTGTCACAGCCCAGCGGGCGAATTCCACAAAGACCACGCAGCCAGGCAACGGCTTGGTGAGTTGCTGACTCGATCGAGTCGGAATTCCGGCGGCGAACTCCAACAAATCTGCGGTGCCTCGCCAATGACCAAACAGATCGGTCCAGCCTGTGCCATCCGCCAGTGAGACCCAGGTGTCTGTTGCGTCAGTCAGCAGTTCAATCAGTCGATCCGGATCAGGCTGCTCATTTGACTTTGACATGGGGATGGCTGCAGTGAAAGTAGTGTCCATGCAGGGATTTGACGATTGAGAATTCAGGAGATATGGCTCTGTTCAGCCAGCGTTAAGGGTTTTGTTTTCGTAAGAAGATTCAGGCCAAGCGACAGTTGTCCGCCGACGGAGCGGCGGACCTACGTAGGCGAGCCGCTCCGTCGGCTCGCACCAGACACGGAGGCAAAGCCAGTGATGCAACATCGTGAGGTTGAGTTGCGTCCCCGCAGAGCCGGACTCCGTTTTTCGCAGCACCGTCAATTTTTCAGATCACAAACGTTCGCAGGACAGAATCCCACAACCATGCGGAGGGTCACGATTCCTACGAACGCACGCAGGATGCGTTGCCACCACCGCGATTGTGGCGCGTCCGAGATGTTGTCGCGCAGGTCCAGCCACTGACGACATTCTCGCAATGAACCGGTGAAGATTGGGGAGTCACCGTCGCCGATAACTCCCCACTGGCGTGTCGTCAGTCTTTTGATCTGCAGTTGCAATAGTAAGACTTCAGCGTAGCATCGCATTTGCCGCCCTCACCTCTCACGGATGGATTCTCGGTTGCATTTTCGCCTAAGGCATCACTCATTTCAGGTGCGAAACTGCACTTGTGCCTGCAGCAGGTTTTGTCCGAAAAAGAGGATCGTTGTGCGAAGTGAACAACGAATCGGGTGTTTGCTTGTCGAATCCGACCGCCTTGTTTGGTGCAACGCTGGGTGAAACCGGGCGAGCCGCACCGTCCGTTATCGGGACATCGTTGAGTGGCGCAAGCTTCGGGCTCCTGCTGGATGAGGCCGCTGCAGGTGCCTCAGTCGGCAGTAGAGACCGGCGCGGGAAATCAGCTCTGGAAACCGATTTCTGAGGCGTTGATGTTTGCGGTAGCTCAATCTTTTTATTTGTTCCAGAGGCAGGCACAACAGTCCGCTGCTCGGAATGCCGTCTGGAATCGCTCGGAGAAATTTTCGTCGCGACTGGTGTCACACGGCGTGGCTGTGCCCTAATTCGAGCCTCACCCGGTGCATCAGTTTGAGACTTCGGCAGGGCTTCTGGAAGAAGCTCTGGAAGAAGCTCTGGTTGAGCTGCGGGTTGAGCCTCTGGTTGAGCTGCGGGTTGAAGCTCTGGAAGGACCTCTGGTTGAGCAGCAGGTTGGACTTCTGCAGGTGGCGACGGGTGGAGTTCCTTGTGGGATGGCAAAGGGTTATTTGAGTTGACCAGAGGCGTGGCAAACGGAACCTGACTGGCATCATGCTGGAGGATCGTCCAGGACGTCTGGTGAATACCAAATGTCGGCTCAAAATATGGAGGACAGGGGTGATAACACTTCCATGTGTGTTTCGGCGTCCGTTCTGCCCACTTCGTCTTCGTGCAGCGGGATTTTAAAAACCGCAGCAGCCGTGAATCGGAGCTATTTGCCTCGCGACAATGCGGACAGTCGCAAGTCGATCCGTCCGTCGATCGGCCTGCCGTATCACCACACGGTGCTTCGTTGCGAGCCAATCCCGGCATTCCGGCGGCTTCGGTCTGCAGAATGCACAGTCCCAGCCCCGCTGGCACCACACAAGCAGAAACCAGCAGCCGCGTAATTCGCCCGAACATATTAATTTTTGACATCCCTGTCTCCAGTTTGTTGGCAACCATCCCGGACTTCCCGCGATCGACCGCGATTGATCTCAGCGGCCGCCAAACGCTGCCCCGTTATTAAAGTATCTAGCGTGAGTATTGAAAGAAGCGGCGTGACCCGTGGTCCCCAGCATCGATTTCTCACTTTGTATTTTTGAGTCCTTGACGCTCTTCGACAGCGATTGCACGTTTTGCCGTAATTTGTTCTCAGCTTGCCGAAACTCCACGTCCGGCCGAATGCGTCTGAAGTACTGAAACCCAGCGCCGCCATTGTTGTTATTACCCTGATTCACCAGGTCCAGATATGGACTGATCTTTGGTCGGTCAGCCGCACGCGGTCGTGCCTGGCCGTGCACTGTGGCACATAATCCCACATGCACGAGCAGAACCAAAGCGGTAAGGACGTGGGGCACGTTTATAACGTGCCCGGCACGATGAAATCGTGCCCCACTTATTTCTGTCTCTGTGCTAAGCCGTGCTGTTTTCATATCCCTGTTCCTTCCTGCTTCAAGTTTACGACAACCGATCGCCATGCATCAGTAGTGTATCCTCCGCGCGGGCCTCGGTGAAACATTTTCCTGTGGCCGAAGTCGTGACACTTCGGTTTGCATCATGCCCCGGCTCGGAATTCTGACGAATCCGGTTACACCTCATTGCAGCCCGCGCGAGGTGTAACTTTCCCGCTAATCCAACGCTGATCAGAAACCACCACCACCGCCGCCACCTTGAATTTGATTCACATTACGTGCTGCTCGCCAGAGCCCGAGATTCAACAACGCGAAACCGTCAAAGTTCTCAAGTGGCGCGATCAACTTGGAAAATGCATTGTCGAAGGCGATCTGGTGGTCAGCTTCAATGAAAATGCGATCACCGGGAAAGAGTTGGTAGTTGGTCGTCGTAATGCCTCCGCGTGTGATGGCTTCCCAATCGACCAGCATCGTTTGTGCCACGTTCGTTCCCGATGGCGCGGGCCGTGCCACCCAAATCGTCTTTGAAGAGACCTCGGAAAGACCCTGCACCTCCGAAATCGCATCCAGCACAGTTTCGTTTCCCGTGAAAGGAAGTCGAGTCACGGTTTCTCCAAATCCTCCGCCGTCTGAGACAATGTAAATCTGCTTACTGTTGTAGCCCAGAACATCGACACTGACCTCCGGATTATGCATCTCGTCCTTCAGGTAAGTTTCAATGATGTCCTTGATTTCAGGCAGCGTGTGCCCGGAAACATAGACAGCACCATAAACTCCCAGTGCAATCGTGCCGTCGGGACGCACCAGATGCTCCCCGGCGATCAGCTGCTTCCCGGCCACGTCCGGCATGGAGATGGCGACACTGGGCTGTGCCAGACCGACTTTGTCGCGGAGATGCGTTATGATCAGTGCTTTTGCAGCTTCCAGTGTGACACCTTCAATATGGACGGTACCATATTCCGGACCAAGATCAACTGTACCGTCTGACTGGACAGAGTACAAAGTGTTGATGACCCTGAATTCATTTGTGAGCTGGTCACCTTCGAGATCGATCGGCAGCGTGTTGCTGGCGCGAATGAGAATCTGGTCGCCCGCTCGCAGTTCGTCATTCGTCGGACGGATATTATTCACTGCATCAACCAGCAGAATATCGGGCGGCTCGACGCGATACTCCGGCAGCGTTGCCTTCGCCAGTTCTCGCGGAATCGAGCTGGCCGCCGCCGCTTCGAGCTGCGCATAAGCGTTTTCGCGGGAATGAGGCCTGATACATGAACATCCTGCTAATTGAGCCAACAGGACAACGACCATAACTCGAAATGTAATTGAAGCACCCATCAGTCCACCCTGTTCTGTGCTGTAACGCGCCGTAACGCCCTGTTCCGCCCCGTAACGCCCTGTTTCGCCCGGTACCGCCCGGTACCGCCCCGGAACGCCCTGTAACGCCCTGTTCCGCCCTCATTGGACGTTACTTATCCACGCTGCAAACTGCCTGGGCTGCGTCCTGATTCATGGAATCGACACTTTTAGCGCATCTACAACAATCGCAACCCACAGAATTCATGTTTTCGTGAAAATCGGCACATTCGGAAATTCCTGACCCTATCGAATTCGTAACCGTTCACGCCTTAAAACGAAAACTGCGCAAGCAACCGCAGATAAACACAAATTCACACAGATAGAAATCAACAATCATCTCTGAAGGACCGCTCGAGAAATAACTGTCTCTTTTTACACCCCTCGCCCTGCCCTCTCCCCTTCCAGGGGAGAGGAGGATGCGGTCAATTATTTCTCGAACAGTCCTAGCGCGGGCTTCGCCCGCCACCCAAACTGACTTGCGCGGCCTTCAGTGCAGACGAAGCTCAGCTCGGACTCTGAAAAAGGGGCCGCCCCTTTTCGCCTTCACCGTCGCATCGCCCCACTTGAGGTGAGTGCGATGCGACGGTGAAAGCGAAAGGGGCTCATCAGACATTTTGGTTTATTTCACAAACCAACTCGGCGAAAATCGCTGGGTAATCCGCAATGGAATGGGAAAGGCGGCGTTCTCTTTGGACGATGGGGTTATCACGACACCATGTCCTGGAGAACGCCGCTGTGAATTCTTTTGTGGAAAAGTATAACGATCACGTCACGGGAGTCATCTCCGTTTTGATCGAATGTTGTTCAAGGGCTATCTCCCGATTGGCTGGTCCGATGCCATGGAAGGATTGCTCAGTCGGCAGGGATTGCTCATCAAGGACTTCGGCAAGTTCGTAGAGCAGCAGTCTGAGCGACTGAAGAACCATGCCGAGAAACTCGCAGAGTCACTCGGACGCCCGTTTGAATACATCAACGGAAAGCTGCGCAAGGACGATTACGCCAAAGAGATTGCCAAACGCGATGGGATTACACAGGGACTGGTCTGTGTCCTGCGGATTCTTGAGCCGTGCCAGAGTTTCAAGGTGGTTCCGGCTGAGAAGCAACCGAAGCTGGTCAATGCGACTCGCAAGTGTCTGTGTTATTACTTCTATTTTCTCGATCGGGACTTCGGACTGATGCATGTTCGCATTCAGTCGTGGTTTCCGCTCGTCATTCAGATCTGTCTGAACGGCCATGAATGGCTGGCCCGCAAGCTCGACAAGCATGGCATTGAGTATCGCAAACAGGACAACGCTTTCCTCTGGATCAGTGATTGTGCGCGTGCTCAGAAGTTTGCCGATCGCATGGAGACGACCAACTGGCCTCGCGTATTTTCGGCCATTGCTCACCGAGTCAACCCGCTGCTGAAAGACGTGCTGGCGGGAATGGAGTACTACTGGGCCATGGATCAGGCCGAGTATGCCACGGATGTGATGTTTCGTGATGCTGAGGCTTTGAAGGCTCCGTATGAAGAATTGCTGAAACACGCCACGCTGTGTTTCAGCGCCGAGGATGTATTGATCTTTCTCGGTCGCAAAATGCACGGTCGCTTCGAAGGTGAAGTCCTTACGGACATGAAGAAGAAGCGTTTCCCCGGAGCACGGGTGAAACACCGGATGAAAGAGAACTGGATGAAAATGTACGATAAATTCGGATGCGTACTGCGAATCGAAACAGTGATCAACAATCCGCGTGAATTCAAAGTGCGTCGGTCGGGAAAGCGAAAGGGCGAAATTGTCACGGACTGGTTTCCGATGGGCAAAGGTGTCGCCAACATGCCGCGTTACCGGGAAGTCTGCATGGCAGCCAACCGTCGTTATCTGGAAGCGCTGGCTGTCGTCCCCGACCCCGGCAAACTGAAGGAGCAGATTCAATGCATCGGCCGACGAACTCGCACAGGAACTCGCAGCCATCGTGCTCTGAACCCTGCGAGCAAACACGATGTCGATCTGCTGGCTGCCGTGATGCGGGGTGAACACAGTCTCCAGGGCTTTCGTAACTCCAACATTCGCGAGCACCTCAACGAACCGACGACCGACGATCTTGAACACCGTCGACAAAGTCATCGGACCGGTCGCCTGCTGAAATTACTTCACGCACACAGCCTCATTGCCAAAGTCCCGCGCACGCGGCGCTGGCGAGTCACCAAACACGGCCACGCCGTCATGTCCGCCATCCTCACAATCCACCATCAGCACTATTCCGCCTCAAATCCTCAAGTCACATGACAACACAAAATGATGCGCGCAAAATGCGCAGTTGTTGAAAAGAAAGATTCTAAGGTCTAAAGTCTAAAGCCTGCAGCCTTCGTGACTGCGGGAATTCTGGAAGACGCATCAACACCGGACGTTTGTGTTTCCGGCGGACGGACGCGATCATCGCGGCGTGTCGCATCCGAAAGGACGATCGCAGGCGAAAACTCCAATGTCTGTCACGGCCCTGCAGGGCGCGATGAAACTGATCACAAGGAAGATCGATTTCGGTAAAAAGATTTCGTAACCGTTCACGCCTCAGAACGAAACCTGCGCAAGCAACCACAGATAAACACAAATTCACACAGATAGAAATCAACACTCAATCTGTGTTCATCCGAGTCCATCTGTGGTTTAAACTGCCTTTCTCGAAATGTCGTGAACGGTTACAAGATTTCGACGCACACGTTGCGGCACTGCTATGCGACGCATCTGCTGGAAGCCGGAGTTCCCCTGCGGCTGATTCAGCAGTACCTCGGCCACAGCAGTCTGCAGACGACGATGATTTATCTGCATCTGACGCACACTGCGGTGGTTGACGCACAGCGTGTGATCAACGATCTGTTTCGTCGTCCGCGACCGAAACCACCGGAGGAAAACGGTGGAGCGGTACCAGTACCCGTGAAGTAGTTCGCATTACTTCACCGCCATGCCGACTGTCGCCGACTGTTTGCGGCAGCATGGCGAGACGTTTCTTCAGCAGTATTCTGACAAGATCTCCCTGCAGCAGCGGAAGGTGCTCAGCGCCATCACGCGGTGTCGCACGGGAGAACTTGGGTCTGTGATCTTCGCCTGTGACGGCTGTGGCCGTCAGCACTGGGTTGGTCGGTCGTGTGGCAATCGTCATTGTCCGTCGTGCCAGCATGAGAAGACTCAGAAGTGGCTGCAGAAGCAAACCGATCGCCTGCTGCCGGTGCAGCATTCTCTCGTCACGTTTACGGTGCCTGACGAGCTGTGTTCGCTGCTGCGCGCGTGCCCAAGAGAAGGCTACGATGCGATCTTCGAGGCGGGCTCAGCGACGATTCGCAAGCTGCTCGGCAATCCGAAATGGCTGGGCTCGGACAACGTCGGTTTCTTCGGAGTGCTGCACACATGGGGACGAGATCCGATGATCTTTCACCCGCATGTGCACTTCATCGTGCCGTGTGGTGGAGTCAGCGAGGACGGCACGAAGTGGCTGGCCACACCATCAACCTTTCTCTTTCCCGAAGCGATGGCTTCACCGATCTATCGACAGAAGTTCCGTGAGATCCTGCGTGCGGCAGGCCTTGAGAAAAACATCGATCCGTCCGTGTGGCACAAGTGGTGGGAAGTGAATGTGAAGCCGGTGAGCGACGGTCGGGCGGTCTTGAAATATCTGGCTCCGTATGTCTTTCGAGTCGCGATCAGTGACAATCGCATCCTCGAATGCACGGACGAGACGGTGACATTCAAGTACACGCCATCCGGAACCCGGACGGTGAAGACTCGGAAGGTGTCGGGCGTCAAATTCGTGCGGGGCTTTCTACAGCACGTGCTGCCGAAGAACTTCTTGAAAGTCCGGTACTACGGCTGGATGGCGTCCAACTCTCGGACCACACGCGATCGTGTGAAATGGCTGGTGTGGCTGTATCTGGGCTGGACGTATTGGCTCGGCAGCGGCGTCGCACCGCAGCCGGATCGGTTTGCTTCCAAACGTCCGCCGTGTCCGCACTGCGGCGGACAATTGCACTTGATCGCGATC
>CAMAVB010000237.1 GCA_945861465.1 Candidatus Kuenenia stuttgartensis | reverse complement strand
TCGACGTAACAAGGAATAAACAGGGCGACTTTCATGAATTCACAAATAAAGAGCGAAGCCGGCGGGTTTCAAAAGCGTCGGGAAGTCTAGCAGTCGCCTCAATCCTTGCGTACTGATCTCGTTCGTGTTATCGCCTTGGGGAAGCGATCGAGATCCCAACAACTTTGGAAGTGTCAATGGCAAGCAGTTCTGAACCGCGAATGAACGCGAATAAGTTCAAAAAGACGGGGAAATAAGTTGCTCTTGTGCCATGACTTCAGAACCCAAGCCGAGTGAAGCGTCATTCGAAATGCCCCCACACTGGATCACAGCCGCTATTCGAGTGTCTTTGCGTATATTCGTGATTGAAGCACTAGTGCATCGTCAACCGTGCTCTGATGTGTGCCACTGGCTCTGCCAGTGTTCTTCATTGGGATACAGCACTGGCAGAGCCAGTGGCACACAACCCATCAATCCATCACTGACAAAGCACCAGGACTCCTCCGCGCACGTCATTTGTCGATGAACCGAATTTAGAAGAGAAAGTCCCGACAAGTAGTCGCATTCCATATGGCGGTCGCTGGATTCAGAACTAAACTGACACCGAGCGTTCTGGACTCAAGATTCGGGGCTGGGTTGTTTATGACGTTTTCCAAGCCAACATTGCTGCCACTGTTCGCCGTCTGGTCGGCGGTTGCGTGTTCATTCACCGGTGCCAGGAGCACAGTCGCGCAGACGGAAGATGTCAGCGGGTTCGTGACACAAAATTGCCGCGAATGTCACAATGCAGCCGAGAAATCGGGTGGATTGGATCTCAACGAATTACCCGTGTCGTTCGAATCGCTGGAAAATCGCAACCAATGGATCAGGATCTACGATCGCGTCCAGGGCGGAGAAATGCCGCCGGATTCAACGTTGACGTCCGCACAACGTGAACCGTTTACAAACTCGCTTCGTGCGGCATTGGAGGCTGAGATTTCCTCGCAGCAACAACGCGAAGGCCGCACCGTACTGCGACGCCTGAATCGCCGCGAGTTTGAAAACAGCCTGCATGATCTGCTGGGTGTCGATGTCGCGATCCAGCACTTGCTTCCGGAGGACGGACGTTCGCAGGGATTCGACACCGTCGCTGAAGGCTTGAGAATTTCCGTAGTGCAGATGGAAAAATACTTCGAAGCCATCGACCTGGCACTCGATGATGCCGTGCGGCTGACTGAGCGGCCCGAGACAATCAACAAGCGATTTCGTTTTCAGGATGAAAAGGAAGTCCGCGAGAACCTGGATACGCCGGAAGAGCACGTTGACCCGGTCTCCGGGCAGCGGCATCGACGGTTGTTCCGGGAACTCGACAATGCCGTTGTCTTTATCAGTCATGGTTACGCGCCCGATCACTTGAAACAGTTTTCACCGCCGTCGAAAGGACGCTATCGCGTGCGAGTTTCGGCCTACGCGGTCGATAGTCGCGGCGACCCGATCGCATTGCGTGTCCATGCCACTGACTGGAAGAGCGAACGATTGCTCCACTACTTTGAACTCCTGCCGGACAAGCCGCGCACAATTGAATTCACGGTCCCGCTGACCGCACGCGAACATTTTCGGTTTAGTGGGTATGGCATCGGAATTGATGACGCAGGAAAGAGTCTGTGGAATGTCGATAGCGTGAAGGACTGGAAAGTTCCCGGGATGGCGATCGAGTGGATCGAAATCGAAGGGCCGTTGCTGGATGAGTGGCCGCCCGCAAGTGTGGGCAGCGTGTTCGGGGAGGATGCGATCCGTAAACTGGAAAACCGTGGCCGATGGACCGATCAGGGACACGTCGGATATGAACTGGCTCCTCAAGATTCAAAAGCATGCTCGACCGCAGCGATCACACGATTCGCCACGCGCGCGTTTCGCCGTCCTCTGGCTGACCGGGAAGCCGATCGTTTTGTCCAACTGGCCCACACGGAACTCGATCGCGGCCGCTCGTACGAGCAGGCAATGCGCGTCGCACTGCGCGGGATTTTGATTTCGCCGCGTTTCCTGATGCTTGACGAATCGCCGGGAAAGCTGGATGAGCATGCCCTCGCGGCTCGACTGTCGTATTTTTTCTGGAGCAGCCCGCCGGATGAAGAGTTGCTGCGGCTGGCCAGCGAGGGACAACTGTCAAACAATCAGGTGCTGCACCAGCAGGTTGACAGACTGCTCACTTCGCCGCGTGCGGAACAATTCGTTTCCAGCTTCGCGGGTCAGTGGCTGGATCTGAATCAAATCGATGCAACCGTACCCGATACAAAGCTGTACCCTGAGTACGATGATCTCCTCCGCAGTTCAATGGTTGCGGAAACGCAGGCATACTTTCGTGAGATGCTCACACAGAATTTGCCCGTCGCAAATCTGATCGCTTCGGATTTTGCGATGCTCGATGGGCGGATGGCAGATCACTATGACCTGTCGCGTCCGTTCCTCGATTCGAAGGGTGATCGGCACGGCGAGGAGTTCCGCCGAGTCTCCCTGCCAGCGGACAGCGTGCGCGGCGGCGTGATGACGCAGGCTGCGGTCCTGAAAGTGACGGCAAATGGAACGGTGACTTCCCCGGTGCTGCGTGGGGCCTGGATTCTGCGGCGAATCATCGGCAAGCCGCCTTCGCCTCCGCCACCGGTCAATGCCATCGAACCAGACACGCGCGGCGCCACCACAATTCGGCAGCAACTGGCGAAGCATCGAGACTCCGACACGTGCAATCGATGCCATCGCGAGATCGATCCGCCGGGATTCGCGCTGGAAAGCTTCGACGTCATCGGCGGTTTTCGCGAGCGATATCGGTCGGTCGGCGACGGTGATGCTCCCAGCGCGAAACTGCACGGCAGAAATATCTGGGAGTACAAGCTCGGGCAACCCGTCGATTGCTCCGGCCAGACGGCCGACGGGAATCCTTTCGCGGATATTCGGGATTTCAAGCGACTGATGCTGATGGAGGAAGAACAAATCGTCCGCTGTCTCACCGAAAGACTGATCACGTATGCCACCGGTTCCGGAGTTGGCTTTACCGATCGCGACGAAGTCGAACAGATTGTGACAAAAGTCAAATCGCAGGATTCCGGCCTGCGTACATTGATTCATGAAGTCGTGGCCAGCGAATTGTTTTTGAAGAAGTAACGGACACCCTATGCGCAATCGATCACCACGAACTCCGCGTCGAAATTTCCTGCGCGCATCAGGAGTCGGCATGGCGCTGCCACTGTTGAACGCCTTTCTTCCGCGGAGCGCTGCGGCAGTCGAAGAGAGCATTCCACAACGGCTGGTCTGCATTTGCACGTCGCTGGGATTGCATACTCCGTTCCTTTTTCCAGAGCAGGCAGGACGAGACTACAAGCTGACGCCGTACCTCAAACTGCTTGAAGAGCATCGCGGCGAGTTCACCGTGTTCAACGGCATCTCACATCCCGATCAATCAGGAGCCGACGGACATTCATCGGGCACAACCTGGTTGACGTCTGCCCGCCATCCGGGACTGCCCGGCTTTCGCAACACCGTGTCGATTGACCAGTGGATCGCCGGTCGGATCGGGCTGGAAACTCGGTATCCGTCACTGCAGCTCAGCACCGATGGTTCCAGTCAGAGCATATCGACCAGCGGCATCATGATTCCGGGTGAGCAATCGCCATCGAAGATGTTTGCAAAGCTGTTCCTTAATGGTTCGGCCGACGAACAGGAATCGCAGATTCAGAAACTTCGCGAGGGGCGAAGCATCATAGATGCAGTGTCGGATGAAGCCAGACAGTTCGAGCGTCGCGTAGGGAAAGAGGACAAATTGAAGCTGGCGGAGTACTATCAGTCAGTACGCGAAATGGAACAGCGACTCGTGACGGCCGAAGCCTGGATTCACAAACCGAAGCCCCTTGTCGATGTTCAGCAACCTCACGACATCAAGGAACGCAACGACCTGATCGGGCAGATGCAGTTGCTGTTCGAATTGATTCCGCTGGCTTTGCAGACTGATTCCACGCGTCTGATCACAGTCATGATTCAGGGTCGCAACGATGTGCCACCGGTTCCCGGAGTGACAATTGACCATCACAATCTCTCGCATCACGGTCAGGATGCCGAAAAGATCCGACAGCTCCGCTTGATTGAAGAAGCGCAGATCAAGTCCCTGGAAAAGCTGATTGCAGACATGAAACGAAAGACGGAGGGAAGTCGCCGCCTGCTGGACAATACGGCGATGATTTTCGGCAGCAACTTAGGCAACGCCAATGCGCACGACACAAAAAATCTGCCTGTGATGCTCGCAGGAGGTCGCTTCCGGCACGGTCAGCACCTGCTGCTCGACCGGGAACACAACACACCCCTGTGCAATTTGTTTGTGCAGATCGCGCAGCAGATGGGTCAGCCTCTCGACAGCTTTGGCAGCAGCAGCAGCACCAGCGTCAGTGGATTGGCAACGATTTGAGACTGCTGACACGGGAATTGCAGATTGGTCAGCAACTGGAATCGCCACATTTCGGAGTGGTTCTCCCGGCTCCGGAATACTGGCCGAAACTGACAGTATTGCACTCAGCAAAGCAATCGGAGTCGGCGTTTCACGCAAACCGTGGGCATGAATCAGAATCCCTGACAACATCGCTGGGCACGCGGTATAACGACTCAATGCCCACCGTGTGAGGTATCACTCGAGTGCGGGCGATGTGTGGCCATTTGAGATTAGGACCGGCGCAGAAATAACTGTCGTATTCAGGACGTGGGGCACGTTTATTACGTGCCCGGCACGATGGAATCGTGCCCGGCGCGATGGAATCGTGCCCCACTTATTTCGGTCCTTGGCCTTAGCCACCCAGTTGTTTCTTCAATTCTGCGGCACCAGCAGCGATCGCTTCGTCGATCTTATCGACCAGTTTCGCGCCGGCTTCTGCCATGTCAGGGCGACCGCCGCCGCCGCCACCGGCGATGGTCGCCGCAGCCTTGACGATGTTGCCGGCATGGAGGTTCTTTTCCTTGACGAGCGGCTTGCTGACAGCGGCGATCAACGAAACCTTGCCGTCGATCTCAGCGCCCAGGATGATGGCAATCGGGCTGTGCTTGTCGCGTAGTTGATCGGCGAAGTCGCGCAAGGCTTCACGAGTGACGCCTTCGAGTTTTTTGGCGATGACTTTCACACCGGCAATCGATTCTGCCTGAGCCACCAAACCACCAATCGCGTCGGCGACGTTGGCTGATGTCAATTCGGTAATCTGTTTGTTCAAAGTCCTGACTTCATTTTGCAACGCTTCAATGCGCGTGACCAGCTCCGTCGCTTGTGGAGCTTTCAACAATCGCTGCAACTGTGCGACAAGTTCGTCCGTATCGCGGCCTTTCTGAACGGCTTTGGTCCCGGTGATCGCTGTGATCCGTCGCACGCCTTTGGCGATGGGTTCCTCCGAAGTGATGCGGCACAGGCCGACTTGTCCGGTGTTGGAAAGATGCGTCCCGCCGCACAGTTCAACACTGAAATCGCCCATACTGACGACCCGCACTTCGTCCGGATATTTTTCACCAAACAGTGCCATCGCACCCTTTTTACGGGCGGCCTCGATCGGCAACAGTTCCGTGGTGACGGTCGCTCCCTTTGCAATGCAGTCGTTGATAATATCTTCGACCTGACGAAGTTCGTCGGGCGTGAGCGCCTGATTGTGCGCGAAGTCGAATCGGAGGGCATCATTTTCGACTTTGGAACCACGCTGTGTCGCATTTTTTCCTACCGTGCAGTGCAGCGCATGGTGCAGCAGGTGGGTCGCCGAGTGGGCTCGCCGAATTCCTGAACGACGAACGTTATCCACGGTTGCAGTGAGAGCCTGGCCGACCACCAGTTTTCCCTTTGTCAGATGGCCCACATGAATCCAGAGGTCGCCGTCCTTCTGCGTGTCAGCCACGACAAATTCCACGCCACTCCCTGTGAAGCTTCCGATGTCGCCTGTCTGGCCACCGGATTCTGCGTAGAACGGCGAGCGATCCAGCGCGAGACCGATCGGAGTTTCGTGACCTGCGGCAGAGAACTCGTTGACGAGTTGCTTGTTCGAGATAATCCCGGCGACGTGGCACTCCGCCGTCAGTGAATCGTAGCCGAGAAATTTCGTCCCGCCCTGTCTCTTGAGCGCATCGATCGGCCCTGCACTCATGACAGAATCCGCAAATGCGCCTCTGCCGCTGGTGGCTTCATGGCGTTTGCGGGCTTGATTGTAGCTTTCGTGATCGACTTTCAAATTGTTCTGTGCCGCAAGCGTGTCGGTGAGTTCAATCAGAAAGCCATACGTCTGATGCAGATCAAACGCATCTTCGCCAGAAATAATGCCTGTCGACTTCGCACGCTGCGCGAGCTTTTCGAATCGTGGCATGCCGCGATCAACGACATCAAGGAACTGTTCTTCCTCCAGCCTGATGACGCTGGAAACGGTCTGAATCGTATCCACGATTTCGGGATATGCCCACTTCATGCCCTGCACGATCGCAGGCACCAGCGAATGCAGGAAGGGCGTTTTCCTGCCTAGCAGATAACCTTCCATCGCTGCACGACGCAGCAACAGACGCACGATGTAGTCAGCTTTGTCCGGGCCGGGATTCACGCCTTCGTGAATGGCAAACGTACAGGCTCGCATGTGGTCGGCGATGCGGCGACAGGCACGCCCCCAGACGGCGTCGTACGAATACTTCAGTCCCAGCGAATCGCCAGCCGCAATGCACATCGGTTTGAGAATATCGATTTCAAAGTTGCTCAGCACGCCCTGCAGACATGACGCACAACGCTCCAGCCCCATACCGGTGTCAATGTTCTTCATCGGCAGCGGCTGCAGATTGTTCGGCGGATCACCGATTCGATTGAACTGAGTGAACACGAGATTCCAGATCTCAACAGGTTTTGTCGCTCCCACCGCCAGATAGTAGATTTCCGAGCACGGTCCGCAGACGCCGTCCGGTCCCTGCGACGGCGCAGATGCCGGCCAGAAGTTTTCGGATTCGTCCAGTCGGCTGATGCGGTCTGCGGGAAGTTTGATCTCCTTGTGCCAGATATCGAACGCTTCGTCGTCATCCAGATACACGGTGACTGTGAGGCGATCAGGATCCAGTCCCAGCCATTGCTTCGTCGTCAGAAATTCCCAGGCCCAGTGAATGGCGTCGCGTTTGAAGTAGTCGCCAAACGAAAAGTTGCCGAGCATCTCAAAAAAAGTGTGGTGATACGCCGTAATCCCGACGTTCCCAATGTCACCTGTTCGCAGACACTTCTGGCTGGTGGTTGCCTTCGTGAATTCCAGTGGCCCGATTCCCAGAAACTGATTCTTGAACTGGTTCATTCCCGCAGGCGTGAACAGAACCGTCGCGTCATCTTTAGGAATCAACACATCACTCGGCCGACGCACACAGCCCTTGGATTCGAAGAAAGCCAGATATTTCTCTCGGAGTTCGTCAGTTTTCATATCGCTCGCAGCTCTGGCATCGTGCCCAGTCAATACCTGTGTGTGATTACATTGCCGTCCGATCCCGAACCGGACAGATTTCAGAAGTCGAGCATCTTAGAGGCGTGCCGCTCTTTTGTCCTCTGTCCACGGAGTTTCGCAAAACCAGTTTCAGAGACGCATTACTTGCCGCGGGCTTCGCCTCCTTGTCTGGTGCGAGCCGACGGAGCCGCTCACCCACGTCGGTCCGACGCTCCGTTGGCGGACATCTCTCGCTTTGCCGGAATCTTCTCACGGAAACAAAAAATTCAACGTTTGCTGCGCAGAGGCATTGTGGGCGTGCAGCGAACCGCAGGAAGTCTCTTTCTCGTTTCTGATAGGAGTAGGTGGACAGCGCCACTTTGCCCCCTCTCCCCCGATTTGTTTGCGGCGATTGCGTGGTTTTTCTTTGCAGTGTGGTCGCAAACAAATTGGGGGAGAGGGCTGGGGTGAGGGGGTTTTTTTCGCAAGTTGACATCCTGGACAGGCCCCTCATCCGGCCTGTCGGCCACCTTCTGCCCCGATTTCGGGGGAGAAGGGAAGGTGGAATGACGCTACGTTAATCTGAACAATATTCTATGGCGAATCGGACTCTCAAAGTGGCGCTGTCCAACCAGGTGGGCTGTTGGAAATCTCGATTAGCCAGTCATCCTGGTGCTCTGTCAGTGATGGATTGTTTACGAAAGCATCGCCCGAGCTGATCGCAACAACTCTGCGGTTTCCTCGATGCTGATGCAGCCGTCTGTAATACTCACTCCATACTTCAGCACGGAAGGATCTTCACCCAGTGACTGCTGACCTTCGATGAGGTTGCTCTCCAGCATCAACCCCACGATGGATTCGTTGCCGTCCGCCCGCTGTTTTATTACGTCGTGCCACACGATCGGCTGACGACGATAATTCTTACTGGAGTTGGCGTGACTGCAATCGACCACCAGACGCGGCGGCAACTGTGCTTCGCGCAGCAGGCGACTGGCTTCGCAAATGCTTTCGGCGTCATAGTTAGGCCCGTTTCGGCCTCCCCGCAGAATCAGGTGGCCCAGTTCGTTTCCGCCCGTACTGATTACGCACGTGTTGCCGTCATGGTCAATTCCCAGAAACTGGTGTCGCGCTCGCGCTGCTTTCATGGCATTGATCGCAACTTCCAGACTGCCTTCGGTACTGTTTTTGAAACCGACAGGCATCGACAGGCCGCTTGCCATCTGCCGATGCGTTGGCGATTCTGTCGTTCGCGCACCGATCGACGCCAGCGTGATGAGATCAGCGATGTACTGCGGAGTAATGGGCTCCAGCATTTCGGTCGCAGCTGGCAAACCGACCGTATTGATATCCAGCAGAATCTGACGTGCTTTGCGCAGACCTGTGGCGATATCAAATGTATCGTTCATGTGTGGATCGTTGATCAGACCCTTCCAGCCGACAGTGGTGCGAGGCTTTTCAAAATAGACCCGCATCACCACAAATATCCGATCGCTGACTTCGTCAGCAACGACTTTCAGCTGGCGCGCGTATTCCAGCGCCATCCCCGTGTGATGAATTGAGCAGGGCCCGACAATTGCAATCACGCGTTTGTCGTTTCCGCTGAGAATGTTTTCGACGATTCCTCGGGACTGACTGACAATTTCTCCGACCGCCGCAGAAACAGGAAATTCCCGCTTCAATTCTGCCGGAGAAATCAGCGGTGTCGTGCCGATGATGTTGGCATCCTGAAGCGGACGGGCTGATCTCGATGGCGTGGTGGTATTCATGGCGTGGCGGTATTCAGGGTCGTGTGGCCCGAAGGCTGTTTCTGTGGAATTCGTAAAACGTGGAGAGGAAGTATTGAGGAACGGCGGTCCGCATTCAATTGCACAGCTGCGCAGATCCGAATTCAGACGCATTTCGTTGCAAAAGTTTCACTTTCGGCGCAGAAAATCGCTCAATCAGATTCACTGCGAACACAAGATTCTTAACACAGAGGGTGGGAGCAGCGGCTGATAAGCCGCGTTGCCCCACCATCGCCAAGCCGCACTGCTGATGGGCCGGCGCTCGCGTTGCTCATTTGTCCCACCCTACAAACTCCGGCCTTCATAGTAAACGACGCCTACATCAAGTAGACGACAGTGGGGATTGAAATACGGAACGGCGGCTTTCCACCCTGGTCTCTTCCCGCTGGTCTCTTCCGTGTCCCTGGCGATACTTGGCCGCAACATGCACACGCTGGGACGCAGACTGATCGCGGCCGAAGCGTCAAACAGCGTGGCCGCATCGACTCGCCGCAAAGCCGCCTGAGGCGGCAAACAACCCCCAAAAATCGCGACGATTTGGACATTAACGCGTGGAAGGTACGCGCCGAGTCCGCAAAAACCGCCCGAAATCGTGTTCCGATCCGCCTCAACCGCCATCATGACGGAGTGTCGTGTCCCCTACGCTTTATTCTTCAATGACCCGCAGGGTGTTACTGCGCCAAGCAAGTCGCTCACGACCCCATTCAAGTCCTGCAGCGGTTTTGCCCTCAGCCTCCCGTGCTTGCGTGAGGATTGGAAGACAGGCATGTGAAGCATACTGTCTTGCTGCCAAATCGTCTGGCACTTCTGGATTGGGTGCCCAAAGGGGGCAATGTCGCAGAGTGCGGCGTAGACGAGGGGCTTTTCTCGGCGGAAATACTCAAACGCTGTCAGCCCTATGAGGCAATCGGGTACTCCATCTACCTGTACCATAATCCTTCGCAGCAATAGCCCGAGTTCCTCTTTCGGCCAAGTAGATTCGCCAACGCGACAGAATGAAAAACGGACAGCGTCATGCCTGCGAAACTGGAACGACTGTTTGAGCGTCCGTGGATCTCAACGGAATTGTACGTTGACCTGTTGCGTTCGATCGTGATGCGGAAGGGGTCGCCATCGCGACCTATCGCCTGCCATGTTCCGGGCTGAGGTCCTTCGGCAACGGAATCACTGCCTCGCGATTCGCAGTTGACGATGTTGATTCCGATGCAGCGGCATTGTCCAGAGTTTTATGCGAGTGTTTTGCTGCGACCCACTGTAGGCTATCAGGTTTAGACTCGGCATATGGGAATGACACAACCGCGTTCTGCAATTTCGATTGAGCCACCGCAGCTCGACCTGCCACGGGACGATCAGCATCCCAGATAGCCATGAAGCCAGCGGTCACCAGTACGAGCAAACAGACGCGAGCGTTCATGGGACAAGTTTTCCTGAAGGCGCAGACTTGCGAGTTCTGGAAAGTCTTATCGTCGTTACTCCGAATCACTGTCCCGAATATTCTCCCAAAGGAGCGATCGGTCTGGCAGATGAGGCAGAATACACACGACTGTGCCAACAGAGGCGATTGTGCCGGACAGGAAGTAGTTGCCGCGTCATTCAAAATTCACAATTTCATCGGGCTACCTTTGGAATTGCTCTGAATCTGTCGCGATCGGTACTACCGGTTGAAATCCACCGCGTTTGACCGACGAGCGGTTTTGTTCCGGAAGTGGTGGCAGTCGTGGAATATCGAAGCGGACAGGGTCCAGGACTTTGTCCGCAGCCGGAGCCCCTTCTTCCTGAAGTGGATCAAATTGGTCTGTTGCATTTTTCGGAAATTCTACCGGAGGATCCATCGGTGTCAGGTCCTGCGGTATCGGTGCCGCACTTTCTGCTCCCGGAGGCACCGGGAATGGTTTCGCGAAAGTATCGCTCAGAGGATCCGGAGTTGCCGGAGCCTCAAACGGCTGCGCGGGGGGAAACGATCGAGGAACCGTGTTACCTTGAACGTTGGCCGGAACGTTCAGCATCGGTGCTTCCGTCGAGTATTCGTACGAGCCGTCCCCTTCCGGGATGTACATTGATCCGTTCGTGGAATGCTGTTGTCCGCAGTTGCACCCTGTTGATCCCGGATCAGCCGTTGCGTAGAATTCGCCACCTGCGGGAAAGCCGCCCGATGACCAGCCGCCGGTCATCGTAGGCGCACACGAATCGCCGACCCACGCCTGATCAACTCCGCACGCTGGCAGAACACCACACACCTGTTGAACGCCGCACCCCGTTTGCCCGCAGGCATCCTGTTCCCACATCATGGGCTGGCTGACATAAGTTTCATGTCCGCCTGATCCGCACGGGCATCCACTTGCGTGTGGACCGGACATCCACTTTGACGATGAACGACGAAACGCCGTCGCCATTCGCTGCATTGGCGGTTGACGATGATGCTTTTTGCAGTTGTGCTGGCCGTTTTGATCACCCGGGTAAAGCGGAGCAGCGCATGTACAAGCCAGATCTTCGCCGCAGGCCGCGTTGAGACTCCCCGAGTTGCCGTGCTGGTGCCCGTGCTGGCAATAGCCGGATCCCTGATGACTGCAAAGGCTGCAGCCAGCGAGACAAACCAGCAAAACGGAACTCAGGCCAATGACACGATGAAACATTGTGGTCAATCCGATGATTTGACAAGTCGGCATGAATGCCCGCGCTTTGGGCGCTGACACTACGTATCCGTTCCATCGACGTTTTCGGATGTTAAACTTTAACGATTACGCAAAGTTTTTCGATAATGCCGATTTTTACGGGGTTTCTTCGCTTTGGAATCAGCCGTAGCTGAGTCTAAAATCGAGACATTCGACTTCCAGATCCTCGTTCAAGTCTTTTGACGACACAATCCCTGATGACCACTCCGCCCCGATCTCCTGCAAGCGATGTGCCACGGACTGACGTTCGCCATCTCACCATTCACTGCGAAGGTGCCACGATTTACGGACGGTGTTCGCCCTGGTTCCGGCGCATCTTCATCGGGCTGCTGGTTGTGTCATTGTTACTCAACGTCTGGTACATCTGGCAACCGTTTGCATACCGACGACCGGGTGTTCCGGAGCAACATTTGCTGGGCACTGCAGGAGCCCAGGATCGCATCGCGGTGATCAATTTTGAGGGCACGATCAGCCCTCCGTTCACCAGTCGC
>CAMAVB010000236.1 GCA_945861465.1 Candidatus Kuenenia stuttgartensis | reverse complement strand
TATGATGTCGATATCAATCAGGGCACTGAGACTCTGACTGACGCGGTGGGGACAGACACGATCAGCTTTGCCGGAAGTGTGGCAAACGTCACGTTCAGCCTTGGGCTGACGACAGCTCAGTCGGTCAATGGCGGTCTGCTGAATCTGACCCTCTCAACAGCGACCGCGTTTGATAACCTGATCGGCGGCGACGGCAACGATACGCTGACGGGCAATGCCGGAATCAACACGCTGATTGGCGGCGCGGGTGATGACACGCTGGCCGGTGCGGCGGGTAACGACATCTACCTGTTTAATGCGGACACTCCGCTGGGCAGCGATTCACTGACCGATGCCGTGGGCACGGAGACAATCAACTTTGTGGGAACATCCGCCGTTGTGGTGCTGAATCTGGGATTGACGACGCCGCAAATCGTCAACGGATCGCTGACGCTGACGCTGGCTTCGGCCACGACGTTTGACAACCTGATTGGCGGCGATGGAAACGATACGCTGACTGGAAACAGTGGTGCTAACAGCCTCACAGGCGGTGCTGGTGACGACCTGCTCGCCGGAGGAACTGGTAACGACACTTATGTCTTTGACGCCGACCTGATCCTCGGTTCGGACACGATTGATGAAGCAGTCGGAGCAGGGACCGACCTCTTGTCGTTCTCCCTGACCACAACGACGGCCGCCACGATGAATCTCGGAACGCTCGGTTCTCAGGTGGTGGTCCCCGGCAAGCTGTCCGTTACTCTGCTGTCCGATGCCGCGATTGAAAACATGACTGCGGGATCATTGGGCGGCACGTTCACTGGTAACTCGCTTGCCAACGTCCTGACCGGCGGTGCCGGCGTCGATATTCTTTATGGACTCGGCGGCAACGATACGCTCTCTGGTGCAGCAGGAAATGACACTCTGGATGGCGGAAGCGGAAACGATACGCTGACTGGCGGCGCTGGCAACGACTCACTCGTCGGCGGGGCGGATGCCGATATCTATGTATTCGACGCTGACGCGGCGATTGGGACTGATACGCTTGACGAGTCAGGCGGAGGCATCGATACGCTGGACTTCACTTCGACCACGACGAAGGCATTGGTTGTCGATCTGTCGCTCGCCACGGTGCAGATCGTCCACCTGAATCACTCGCTGATCCTCGGGTCCGGAACAACCATCGAGAACGTGAAGGGCGGAAGCCTGAACGATACCCTGACCGGCAACTCGCTGGCCAACACGCTCACCGGCAACGCGGGCAACGACACGCTCAATGGCGGTGATGGTGATGACCTGCTGATCGGTAATGCCGGGAATGATATCCTGAACGGCGGTCTGCTCAATGATGTGTACCAGTTTGACGCAGACGTCGCACTGGGAAGCGACACGATCAACGATCCAGATGGTGTGGATGTTCTGGACTTCGCGTTGACGACGACCGTGGGAATCACGCTCGATCTGGCCGTCACTTCTGTTCAGGCTCTGCATGCCACTAATCTGTCCCTGACACTGCCAGCCGGGACCGTCATTGAAACGGTCCTCGGGACGGCGAAGAACGATACGATCCTCGGAAATGATGCGGACAACATTCTGGTTGGTAACGCCGGGAGCGACGTGCTGCACGGCCGTGCTGGTCGCGATATCCTGATTGGCGGTCTGGGAGCGGACACTCTGGATGGCGGAGCTGACGATGACATTCTGATTGGCGGAAAAACGACGAGCGACGCCGTGATCGGCAAATTGAATGACCTCCGTGCAGAATGGATCTCGGCGAATCTGTATGCGACGCGCATCAACAATCTGCGATTGGGCGTGGGTCCGTCAGTTGCTTCACTCAAGGCCAAAGTGACAGTTACCAACGACGCAACGTCAGGATCGGCGGACACCATGACTGGTGGCACTGGCGAAGACTGGTTCTTCAAGGCACTGGACGATGTCATCACCGACCTGGTGGCCGGAGAAACACTGGATCTGTTGTGAGACGTCATGTAAGCATTGGTGCAGAAGTTTTTTCGTTTAACGGCGAGCCGTAGGCGTAGGCGGAAGCACGCTGGATTCGCCTACGCCTACGGCTCGCCGTTAAACGATTTGTGCCAACTTACTTATGCACCAGTGCTTAGGTTAGACATTCTTGTCCGACTGCGTTTTGACGGGCAAGAATGCCCATCGTACCTTTGGGCCAGGCTTGACGTGCGTTGAAAGGACCAGGTTTTCAGGCAGGCAGGACCAAGCGAAGCACCGTTCCGGCAATTGGCCGACCTGCCGGAACGGCGCTCCGCTTGGTCCGGCCTACAGGAAGTTAGGTCCGCACGCAATGCAAGAACCGGGTGCTAACGCACTCCGGCTGATACCTCGTTCTCAGCCGCGTGCAGTCCAGTCCGAACCGAGGACTCACGCCGTTTCACAAACTTGCCTGCTGCAGCAATCCTACGACCACGGCAGTCGTTCGAACATCCACCAGCGTGGTTTTCGAATGCCTTTCTCCAGGCCGAATTGTTTTCTGGCAATGTTACTGACGAAACTGGCTATTTCTTCCGGTGAGTCACTGACAAAAAAACGATCGACGTCGGCCACACTGATCGTACCCTCCTGTGCCATTGTGTCCCGCAGAAAATCCAGCATCGGTTTCCAGAATGCCGATCCCGCGAGGATGATCGGGAATTCTTTGACCTTTCGTGTCTGCACGAGCGTGGCAATTTCAAAGAGTTCATCGAGCGTTCCGAGACCGCCCGGCATCGCCACAAAAGCGTAGGAATATTTTGCCAGCATCAGCTTGCGAACGAAGAAGTAGTCGAATTCTACAAACGTGTCGAGATACGGATTTGGGTCCTGCTCTAATGGCAGCACGATATTGCAGCCGACACTGTGTCCGCCGACATCTTTCGCGCCACGGTTCGCGGCTTCCATGATTCCGGGGCCTCCGCCCGTCATCACCGTGAATCCCGCCAGAGCCAGATGTTCGCCGACGCTTCTGGCGAATTCGTAATACGGGTGCGTTTCCGGAAATCGCGCCGATCCAAAAACCGTAACGCAAGGACCGACAAAGTGCAGCTTCCGAAAACCGGAAATGAGTTCTCGAAAGGTTTTGAATGTCATCAACAGTTCGCGAAACCGCGATTGCGGGCCGTTCAGGAAGCGAATGTCAGACACGCGACGGATTTTTGATCGGCGATCCTGCGTCACGCTCGCGTCCTGTGACCCGTGAAGTTTTGAATCCATGATACTGGCCATTGTCCTTCTTGATCACGAACGATAGGAAAAGTCTCTGGCTGTTGGACTCCGCGCGGCCAGGACTGAGGGACGTGATTTTAAGTGAGCCGCAAGGCGCTAGCCGCGGGTTGTGCATTCGGTCAGCACCGGCGGCTAGCGCCTTGCCGCTCACAAAACCTCAAATCTGACCGCGCGGAGTATAGGTGCCGTCCGTCCCGTGACTGTGCAGCATACCTCACCTGGTGGTTTTGAGTCGACAGAGGTTCGCAATGAGTCGCTGAGAGTGGGCAATCTCCTGATCACCGGGTAGACTGTCCGTGCCGTGACGAGTGGTTGTGGGGCTGACCGGTTTTCCTGAGGAGTTCTCCAGATGGTGCATCGATTCATTTTCAGCGTGATGGCGGTGAATCTTGTCTTTGGAATCGTACCTGCATCGCGTGCCGGTGTGATCGAGGACGCGGCAGAGATTCTGGAGACGGCAAACGTCACTGGGGGGTTTGTCGTGCATCTGGGTGTTAGTGACGGCGAACTAACAGCCGCGTTGCAGACGGACTCGTCAATTCAGGTGCATGGACTGACATCAGATGCGACAAAGGTTGACGCCTCGCGAAAGACGATTCATGCAGCAGGGAAATACGGTGATGTCTCGGTCGTGCAGTTTGCCGGGAAAGACTTGCCGTACATTGACAACCTTGTCAATTTGATCGTGGTTGAAGATCAGGGTGAAGTGACTCAGGAAGAAATTCTGCGGGTGCTTGTCCCCAACGGCGTGGCACTCAAAAAGGATGCCAGCGGTCAGTGGACAAAGACCGTGAAGCCGCGTCCGACAAACATCGACGACTGGTCGCATTATCTGCACGATGCCAGCGGAAACGCCGTGGCTCATGATAGTGTGGTGAATTCGCCTCGGCACCTGCAATGGGTAGGAAGTCCACGCTGGTCCCGACATCATGACCGCATGGCCAGCATGAGTGCTCTGGTTTCCACCAACGGCCGCATGTTCTACATCATGGATGAAGGCAGTCGCATCTCGGTGCAGTTGCCGTCCAAATGGAAGCTGATCGCGCGAGATGCGTTCAATGGGACCATCCTCTGGAAGCGTGACATCACGGAATGGCAGAATCAACTGTGGCCGCTGAAGAGCGGACCGACTCAGTTGTCCCGGCGACTCGTTTCGACGGACAACGAAGTCTTCACCACACTCAGTTTTGATTCGCCGGTGGTGGCACTGGATGCAGCGACGGGTAAAAATCTGCGAACATATGAGGACACCGATGGGGCGGAAGAGATTATTCACACGCACGGCCTGCTGTTCATGGTGGTTCGCAAGGGCAAATCGGAACTGGCCGAATACGCGCCCGCCAATGGACGAGTCGGTGATCAGGCTAAAGTCAATCAGGAGTTCTTCTGGAACGAAGAGCCGCGCGTGTTGTTGGCGTTTGAAGCCGCGACCGGAAAACAACTGTGGGCGAAGCAGACAGGCATTTCTCCGCTGACGCTGTCGGCGGACGCCACCCACGTCTACTTTCACGATGGCGAGAGTCTGAACGCCATCCATCAGCAGTCGGGGGACCTTGCATGGACCACCGAACCGGTGACGCGTCGCAAGCAGTTCACGTTCAACTTTGGCCCGCGTCTCGTGATCTATCAGGACGTCGTACTCTACGCGGGCGGCGATGGAAGTATGATCAGCGTCGATACCGGGAGCGGCAAGCAGCTCTGGACTGCGGATCATCCGAATTCGGGCTACCAGTCACCTCAGGACCTGTTGGTCGTCGATGGTCTTGTCTGGTGCGCTCCGACGACGCAGGGCAAGGACACCGGCGTGTACACGGGACGCGATCCGAGAACGGGCAAAGTGCAGAAGGAGTTTGCCCCGGATATCGACACCTACTGGTTTCACCATCGCTGCTACATCGCCAAGGCAACCGATAACTACCTGATTCCGTCGCGGACGGGGGTGGAGTTCGTCGATTTCAAAAAGGAACACTGGGACATCCATCATTGGGTTCGCGGAGGCTGTCTGTATGGGGTGATGCCGTGCAACGGTTTGACGTACACGCCTCCGCATAACTGTGCCTGTTATCCAGAGGCGAAATTGTATGGCTTTAATGCTCTGGCACCAATGGCTCCCACGAGACCGATTCCGGGAATTGTTCCGGAAGAAGGGCGACTGGAGATGGGTTCGGCGTTTGGGACGCCACTGAAGACGGTCTCAGACTTTGACGGCAACGACGATTGGCCGACGTTTCGCCACGATCAGAAACGCAGCGGGACATCCAGACAGGAAATTCCGGCTGAGTTGGGAATGCAATGGACGACATCGCTTGGCGGACGTCTGACATCGCCGGTGATCGCTGGGGGACTCGTTTATGTGGCACAGATTGATGCGCATACGCTGAATGCCCTCGACCAGAAATCCGGTACGGAGGCCTGGACGTTCACGGCGGGGGCTCGAATTGATTCTCCACCGACGATTGAGCAGGGTCGCGTGATGTTTGGTTGTGCGGACGGGTGTGTCTACTGTCTCAAAGCCGATGATGGTCAGTTGATCTGGCGTTATCGAGCTGCGCCACTGGATCGCCGGGCAATGGCGTTTGAACAACTGGAATCACTCTGGCCCGTGCATGGCAGCGTGCTGATCAAGAACGATGTGGTATGGGCCGTGGCAGGTCGTTCGAACTTCCTTGATGGAGGGCTGCGACTGCTGCGGCTGGATCTGGAATCCGGCAAAAAGCTGTCGGAAACGATTATGGACGAAACGAATCCTGAAACTGGAAACAACATGCAGGAGAAACTTCAGATCCTGCAGATGCCGGTTGGTCTGCCCGATATTCTGAGTGCCGATGACAAGTTCGTCTACATGCGATCACAGAAATTTGATCTCGAAGGCAATCGTGTTGAGATCGGTCCGATTTCCGGAGATTTCGTGCAGCAGGGATCGGCTCAGCGCGGCGAAGGCGTGCATCTGTTCGCTCCGATGGGATTTCTGGATGACAGCTGGTTTCATCGCTCGTACTGGGTGATGGGGCGAAACTTCGCGGGAGGACACGGCGGATATTTTCAGGCAGGCAGGTTTGCCCCGTCCGGCGACATCATGGTGAATGGTGGCGGTTATGTGTTCGGGTATGGAAGGAAGCCGGAATACTTCCGCTGGACGACGACGATGGAACGCCAGTTGTTCGCCGCATCACCGGAACCCCCGGAGATTCCTGAAGGCTTCGGCAAACAGGCCAATGCGGGCGGTGCCGCGCAGGCGAGTTCGTTTGCTCAATTTCCAAACAGCCCGAGTCTGAATCCGGCAGGCAAGGCCATTACGGTTGAAGCATGGATGACGGCGACAAATCCAAACGGTGTGATTGTGGCACGGGGTGGTCCCACGGATGGCTTCGCGCTGACCCTGGAAACCGGGAAGCCCACGTTTCATGTGCGGGTGGCGGAAGAACTCTCGACAGTTTCAGGACCAAAACGAATCGTCGGTGGCTGGCATCATGTGGTCGGCGTTCTGACGGAGGATAAACAGATGCGATTGTACGTGGATGGTGAACGAGTCGCTGAAGGAGCTGCATCCGGCCTGCTGACGAAAGATCCGGTTCAGGGACTGGAAATCGGCGATGATGCCGGTGGTTCAGTCGGCGGCTATCCGTCACCGTACCAGTTTGTCGGGATCATCGACGAAGTCCGTCTGTTCTTTACGGCCGTCGATGATGCTGCGGTGGCGGAGCGTTACAAGGATGAATCGGAAATGTCGGCTAATCCGGTGCTCGTCGTCAGCTTCGATGACGGAACAGCCCGTGACATGTCCACCTATCGCAACAACGGGACTCTGAACGGCGGTAAAATCGTCGTCGGCAAATCGGGTCAGGGTGTGCAGTTTTCCGGGAAGAACGGAGGAGGGGGGCGCAAGGGTAAGAAAGCGAATGCCACTGCCAAAGCCGGAAACACTGTTGCTGGCCCGGAACCTCGCAACAGTCTGATTGAACCGAAATGGACGACTGACGTTCCGATCTACGTGCGGGCGATGGTGATGGCAGGATTCCACTTGTACATCGTCGGCCCTCCGGACATCATTGACGAAGAAGCGACATTTCAGAAGCTGTCAGAAAAAGACGCCGAAGTTCAAAAATTGCTCGGTGCCCAGGACGCTGCGATCGAAGGTCAGCAAGGTGCGAAACTGCTGACAGTGAACACCGAAACAGGCGAAATCGAAAACACGGTCGAACTCGATGCGCTTCCTTCGTGGGACGGCCTGGCCGGTGCGCGGGGACAGTTGTTTCTGACGACTCTGGATGGGAGCGTGATGTGCTTTGGAGAGAAGTGATGTAGAAATTATCAGGAGGCTGTAGTCAGAAGGCAGTAGCGCTTTGTCAGGAATAGGTTGATGAGTTGTTTGCCACTGGCTCTGCCAGTGCGCCGCATTTGCAGGAAGCACTGGCAGAGCCAGTGGCACACATCAATACACGATTGACAGAGCAATAGACTGTAGGCAGCGATGCGGGTTCTGGCGCGTTGTGTGGCGTCGAGCCCTGAACAATTTGAGAATCGATTGAAGTGAATGTCATGTCAACAGTTCCGAAACCTCATTTGACACCAGCACAGTATCTTGCCATCGAACGAGCGGCGGAGTTTCGCAGCGAATATTTTCGTGGCGAGATGTTTGCAATGACCGGTGCGAGCCGGAAACACAATCTGATTGCCGGTAATGTCAGTCGCAGAATCAATGAACAATTCGACGGGCGACCGTGTGAAGTCTACCAGTCTGACATGCGTGTGAAGGTCAACAAGACAGGTCTCTACACTTATCCGGACGTGCTGGCTGCTTGCGATCAGCCGCAGTTTGAAGACAATCAGGTGGACACGCTTCTGAATCCGCGGGTCGTCGTCGAGGTACTTTCGCCATCCACAGAATTGTCGGACCGTGGAAAGAAATTCAGGCACTATCGGGCGATCGAATCATTGCGAGAATATGTGCTGATCGCGCAGGATCTTGTGCATGTCGAAAGATTCACTGTCAACGCAGACGGCCAATGGGCGTTACTCGACTACCGGACTCTGGATGACACCCTTATTCTCGATTCCATCTCCTGCCGGATCAAACTCTCAGAGATTTACGCACGGATCAGCTTTGATCAAACTGAAGCAGAATCGCAAAATGCTCCTGAATAATCCACACTTCACCTGCTTCCGTCCCATGTCCCGAGTCGCTCTCTGCTGCGCGGCACTCATGATATGCAGTGCTGCGGCGGCGTGTAATATCCCCGTGTTTCGATTTGCTCTTGAGCGCTGGAAACCCGATGCATGTGAGCTCATCGTGTTTCACCGTACTGCGATGTCCGGGGATGACGAGAAAATCGTTCAGGATCTGGAACGTGCCTCGCTGGCGAATGACGGTGATGCAAATCTTAACGTGATTCGCTGCGATCTCAGCCACAATGAAGATCAGGAACTCAACGATCTTTGGCTGTCGGTCAAAGAAAAGACCGGATCGAAGTTGCCAGTGCTGGTGGCCCGGTCATTGAAAGGTCGGGGCAACACAATCAATCACTGGCACGGTTCTCTGCAGGAAGCCCAGATCACAGGATTGACCAAATCACCCGTGCGTGCGGAACTGACAAAACGCCTTCAGTCCGGCGACGCGATTGTGTGGTTGTTGCTGAAATCTGCAGACGATCAGAAGACTGCCACAGTCCGCGAACTGTTGAGGGAGCAATGCAAACAGCTTCCACACAAAGTTGAACTCCCGGAAGGAATCGGTCTGCCTGGTTCCGAACTGTATTCTGAAGTCCCTCTGTTGCTGCAGTTTTCTGTTCTGGAGATTGATCCTGGTGACCCCCGTGAACAATTCCTGGTGCAGCAATTGACGGGTTTTCAGGCCGACGCCGCAACTGCCGGCGAGCCTTTGATCATCCCGGTGTTCGGTCGCGGTCGAGCCCTTGAAGTCATCCCCGCGCCGCAGCTGAACGCAGATCTGATTCACGACCTGACGGAATATCTCTGCGGGGCATGTTCCTGTCAGATCAAAGAACAAAACCCCGGCTTTGACCTCCTGCTGTCGACCGATTGGAATAAAGCCCTGTTCGGTGACGATTCAGCAGGGCCCCCGCCGGAAGCCGCCGCTGGAAACGGTCAAAGGCAGAGCCCGGAGTTGGTGCCCATTCCATCCGGGAGGAAACGAACGAAATAGCTGACGACACGTACTTTTTGAAACATGTTGCAGATGAGTCAAGTTTTGGGTGCGGCGGGGAACGGTCGGATAAGCACTAGTGCAGAAGTTTTTTAGTTTAACGGCGAGCCGTAGGCGTAGGCGGAAGCACGCTGGATTCGCCTCCGCCTACGGCTCGCCGTTAAACGATTTGTGCCAGCTTACTTATGCACCAGTGCTTGGCCAATATCTCGGACATGAATGTCCAAGCTACAGGAATCGCAGCTCTGAGATTTTATGTTTCGCTCTGTGGCCTGCTTGTGGATGACGTCCTGTGCGTGGCGCAGCCGTTCGGGCCAGACGAAAGTCGGAGCGGTCGCTGGATCGTAGCCCTGCATGTGGCCGTCAAGTCGTGTTACGGCTTTCGTGTATCGCAATTCGGTATCTCGAAATACTTCGCGACAAAGCGCCGCAAGTTCCGGGTCGTAATCCAGAAGTTCTTCTCGGGTGTTTACTTGATTGTGGTCGTGGTCGTCTTCGCGATTATTGTCGAACCATGACTGCACCCCTTCGGCGAAGTACTCGTGATGATTCACCGACGCATATTTGCCTTTCCACAGGCCGGCACTCATCGCTTTCCGGTACGCTGCTTTCAACCGTGGATCAAATGTTAAATCCACATTCACGAGTCCCCGCAGATGGATATTGTGGGCAAATTCGTGGATCAGAATATTCTCGGTCGAGTATGGATCGCCAGCGTAATTCAGCAGGTTTTCTTCCCCACACGAACAGTACGGATCCGTTTCGGATCCACCCATTCCACGAGCCCGTGCGTCCCAAAAGTCCCGCGCTGTAACTCCCTCGGCCTCTTTGTTGTCCTCCGACGGTACTCCCATCCATTTCCATTCTGGTAAATCGATTGTGAACTCATGGGCACCGATGATGCACATTCTGGAACCGCTTTTGATCATCGCGTCTCGTACATCGGGTCGTTTCGCGAGCAGCATGTTGATCAGGAACGCGGCTTCCCTCAATGCATAATCATTCACCTGCGCTGAGGCCACGACTGGGTATCCATCGGCGCTGATATACTTAGTGTAGAACTCCGGCGAATTCAACTCAACTGGCGGTGCCGTGATCGCCTGTGCCGAGGCTGTTGACGCTGCGGTGACGCAAAAGATTATGGCAGTGAAACTGTTGACAATGCGAGAGCAAGCGATCATTGGAACTGACTTTCTGGAATTCTGCATGACAGTGGCGGCAAGAAATGCGATGCGTTCAGAAATAAGCCCTGCGAGCGGAGCAGCGTGAGCCCTCCGGTACGTTTTTTTCGTGCCTACAAGCGGACGCCTGTCAAGTAGCTTTGGACGGCCTAAAACCAATACCAACACCCTTACACCTGGACTGCGGCAGCCCTGCTGCCGCTTTCCCCCTCCACAGCCTGCCGTGAAATCTTTTTATCAAGTTCTCTCAGTTTCCGCCACCCAGCATCAGCAGCCGGAGTGCGTTAGCACCCGGTTCTTGCATTGCATGCGGACCTAACCGGACGCGAACGCGTTCCGGCTGATAACGCAGGGCATCTGAGACCGCAGATCAGGTTCGGTCAGGATTCCTGTTTGCATTCGCACGAATCCCAACAGGTGCTGAACTGCACCGGAGCGTTTCATTCATTGAGGAGCAGGCAGGGAGTTATGAGTCGTCAGAGACACCTTTGGAGAAATCGCACGTGATGGCGCTGGCGGACTTTTGCCACATGCTGATGTCGTCCAATGAGTTTTTGTATGCTGAGTGACGTGGAACAATGGAACAGGAGATGGGACCGCTGATGAACGCTGATGAACACAGAGATAGGTGTCCTCGCACCGTCTGGCGGGCAGAATACTCTGCGACAATGTTGATTGCTGGAGATCGAGACGGGGCTCTATTAGCGTTCATTAGTGTTCATCAGCGGTCCGGACATTTTCGATCCCTTGAGGAAAGTGAACCAGATGAGTTTAGAAAAGCAGCCATTTTCTGAGGAGGGCTATGCCCTGATGGGAGCTGCGTTTGAGGTTCATAACGAGATAGGCGGCGGTCTCGCGGAAGAGATCTACCAGCAGAGCTTTGAGATTGAACTTGAACTCCGCAGTATTCCTTTCAGATCACGATATGAAGTACCCGTCTTCTACAAGGAACGAGAGCTGAAAAAAAGGTACGTCCCGGATCTGATGGTCTACGACAAAATCGTCGTTGAACTCAAGTCGGTGTCCGCTCTTCTTCCTGAACACGAAGGACAATTAATCAATTACATGAGAATCTCGAAGAGTCCGATCGGCTATCTGATCAACTTCGGCCCGATCGGCAAACTTGAATACAAACGATTTATTCTTTCCGAGTTTCTTTGAAGTCTGTTTTGACCGCTGATAAACGCTGATGAACGCTAATCAGACGAAATTGTTCTCATCAGCGTTGATTAGCGTTTATCAGCGGTCCGTAATTCCGGTCTCCCTGGTCCGATCAAGCGAATTCAATGATGAACCCAAATGTCCCGTCACGACGAACACTTTTGAAATCCCTTGGCAGCGGTTTCGGTTCACTTTCGCTGGCTGGTGTGCTGCAACAGGCGGGGCTGCTCGCCGCGCCGATGGTTGGGGTCTCACCATCATTCGGCCACACCCTCGCCCCACGCGATGGGGATTTCCCCGCGAAGGCCAGGGCGATTATTCAATTGTTCCAAAACGGAGGTCCTTCGCAGATGGACCTGTTCGACGACAAACCGGAACTCTCGAAACGCAACGGTCAGCCGCATCCAGAACAGGTCGAAACGTTTCTGTTGGGCAACAAGAATGTGCTGATGGGAACGGCGTTCAAATTCTCTCGCCACGGCCAGAGCGGAATGGAGTTTTCGGAATTGATTCCGCACCTGTCGTCCGTCGCCGACGACCTGTGCCTGGTGCGGTCCATGTTCTCGGAGAACAATAACCACCCGGGGCATATTCACGGAGCCACCGACGAGTTCGGCTACAAGTCCGTCGAGAACCGCGTCAGCGTCCC
>CAMAVB010000235.1 GCA_945861465.1 Candidatus Kuenenia stuttgartensis | reverse complement strand
ATCGCGGCAAGTTTGTGGAATCGCCTTCGGTCGCCATCAGACAGGAGTCCCCCGATGCTGGGCTATGTCCTTAAGACCTTGTTGCGTCATCGAGCACGGACCCTGCTCACTGTGAGTGGTACGGCCGTGGCGATGTTTGTGTTCTGCCTTGTCGGTTCTATGCAGGAAGGACTCGCACGACTGACAACGAGTTCCGACGCAGACCGCAGCCTGATCGTCTTCCAGGAAAATCGCTTTTGCCCGACCAGCAGTCGATTGCCGGAAGATTACGCTGATGAGATTCGAAAGTTGCCTGGTGTCCAGGACGTGATGCCAATCCAGGTCTGGACCAATAACTGTCGAGCCAGCCTGGACATCGTCGTCTTCAACGGAGCCGCCCCCGAACTGATTCGAAAGAACCGGCCCTTAATCCTCACGGCAGGATCCTGGGAAGAATTTGCTGCCAGAAATGATGCGGCGATCATTGGCCAGAGTGTGGCACAACGTCGGCGTTTGCAAGTGGGCGATCAGTTTACCATCGGAGGGCTGTCCGTGCGGATTGTCGGCATCTTCAGATCCTCTGTCGCGTCAGAGGAAAACCTCATCTACACAAGTCTGGCCTACCTGCAACTGGCTCAGGGCAGAAACGAGGCGGGCCTCGTCACTCAGCACGAAGTGGTACTCAATGAGGCCGCTGACGCGGTGACCGTCGCACGAGAGATTGACAAAACTCTGAAATCGGGACCCGTCGCAACCACCACCCGGCAAAAGGGAGCATTTCAGGTGAGCACACTGTCAGACCTCGTCGATCTGATTGGATTTGCTCACTGGCTGGGGTATGCGTGCGTGGGATTGGTTTTGTCGCTGGTCGCCACAACGACGGTGATGAGCGTTCAGGACCGCATCAAAGAATATGCAGTGCTGCAGACGATTGGAGTACGGCCCTTCCGAACGATGAGGCTGGTGCTGATGGAAAGCACGATCCTGTGCCTCGCAGGAGGACTGATGGGAACTGTCGTCGCCGCCGCGATCCTCGGCTTTGGTGGATTTACAATCGGAGCAGAAGGGGCCATGATTGCATTTCGCCCTTCGACGCAACTGGTGCTGTCAGGAACACTTATGTCAGCGTTTGTCGGCATCCTTGCAGGTATCGCGCCCGCCGTTCAGGTGGCGACATTATCGATTGTCACTGCACTGCGACATGAGTAAATCACGGTGCTCCGGTCCGGGGCTGGACTGATCGAAGCGCAGGAAGCCCCAGGGTTTCGGACTATACTCCGTGCGGCTGGCATTGACTCGTTTAACCGCGTACCGAGCGGGCCGCGATTGTTCGTATTTGAAATTTGAAATTTGAAATTTGAAATACAAAGCGCGGGGCGTTGCCCACGCGGTGAAACGATTGTGCTATCTTCAACCGCGCGGATTAGAGCGCCCTCTAACCGAGGCAACCCCTCAATCCATCAGTGATAGTGTAGCGTACTAGGCCGAATGGTCCAGCACACGCGCGAGCACAGCGACGGCGCAGGATTTTGCTCCAGCGGCTTTTAAGACTCTCGCGGCCTCGGAACATGTGGCACCGGTTGTGAGGACATCATCGACAATCAGGATGCGCTGTCCCTTGACGGTTGGCGGATGAGAGACGGCAATGGTGCCGGCCTGATTTTCGAATCGTTGTCTGACGGACACGCGTTTTTGCGGTCGTGTTCGCGATGTTCGCTTGAGCACATGGACGTCGCACGTGATCTTAAATCGAGACGCCAGTTCATCCGCGATGATCCACGCCGGATTGAAATTGCGGACAAGTCGCTGCCGCCAGTGTTGCGGGATCGGCACAATCCGGTCGAATGACGTATCGATCAGGTCTGCTGATCGCTTGATCGACAGGAGCGCGCCGAGCGATCGCATCCGCACGGCGGAAAAAGACCACTTCGCAGCCAGCAATGCCTTTCGCAGTGATCCATCATACATGCCAAGACACACGACACTCTTAAAGCGCAGGGTGCGGGTTCTACAATGGGCACACCCTTTGTCTGACGTTGCAAACGGCCCGATTTCTGCTGCACACCGCCGACAGCGATTGAGCGGCTCAGGCGTCAGCTTTTCGATGCAGTCCGGACAGTAGGCGTTTCCACTATCCGAAGCTGCATGATCAGCCGTCCCGCACAGCGCACACCGTGACGGAAATAACAGATCGGCCAGTTGCCACAATGCTGACTTCATCGTCGATGTCCGCTGCAGACTTCATCAGCCTTAGAATTCGTATTCTTTCTCGCCGTCATGTTCGCCACCGAAGGACGCTCGGACGGCGTCGAGTTGAGCAGCGACGGTCGCATCTGGTCCCGTGAGTTTCAGAAAGTAGACAGTGCTGTCATTCTTATTCAGAATGACGCCTACCATTCGCTGACCGGGGGTTTCTTTAGTCTTCCGCAGAATCGGTGGGCCGTCCGGCTTCATATAAGTGCCGGAAATGTTGACGACAAAGTACTCACTCTCACCCGCCTTGCCCTGGCGGACGACTGCTTTGCGACCTTCAGCGCTGAATTGACCGATCCAGCGACTGATGTTTGCATCAACGCCTCCCCCACCACCCGGAAACGACGAAATCACGAACTCACCTTTGTCTTTGTCGCCTTCACCCGGCGGCACTTCAAACGTGGCGAGGCGCATGGGCACCGTAGCATCGGACTGCTTCCATGACTTTGGAAGTTTCAGTTCCAGTTCGCCGATCTTCACATCAACAGTTTCTTCCGCTTTTTTTTCTGCCTTCTTGTCTGTCTTGTCAGATTTTTCTGCGGCAGCTGGGCTTTTTGGTTTTTCGTCCTCTGCACCGGCGATCGCAATCATCGCAGTGCTGCCGGTGGTGATGAGTGCCGCAAGGCCAAAGTGAGTCCAGCGTCGAAATGTCATAATCAAAGGCTCCGAAAAATGGTGATGAATGCCAGCAAAGAATTGGCTCCGTATTGTTTGCCAACGCAGCAGGATTTTCAATTGGTTGTGCCAATTTCGCTCAGAAACGGAGGCGATTGGTGAGAGAATCCTGGCGAGGGACCTGTTACACTCCAGTTTTGAGCAAATGGATTCAACGTTTTTTCCCTGGGATTGTCCTCGAAATGTCCGCCGATTCAGAATTTCAGATCCGCGTTCGTTACATCGATCATGTGACGCTGGTGGTGCGCGATGTGGAGGCCAGCCGTCAATTCTATGTGGGATTGCTGGGGATGACCGAAGTTCCGCGTCCGGCATTCAGTTTTGGCGGGGCGTGGTTTCAGGCCGGAGCGACGCTGATTCATCTGATTGTCGAACACGATCGCAGTGGCCCGGCAGGATATCCGGTTGAAGTGCTGGTAAAGTCCAGTCGCAATCATCACTTCGCATTTGAAGTCGATGATGCGTATGCGGCGGCTGGAGCGCTCAAGGCAAGGGGAATTCCTTTGATTGATGACGCGAAGCTCAGACCCGACGGAGCCGTGCAGGTCTTTCTGGCTGACCCGGATCATCACGTCGTCGAACTTTGTTCTTCCCCGCGAGGCTGAAAAGAGGAGTTCCATGTCGAAAGAGTATATCATCACCATGACCGCCGGAAATCGTACAGGCATTTTGTCTGCCGTGACGAAGGCGATGGCTGAGCTTGGAGCGGATCTGCGCGAAGCCAGTCAGACCGTCGTGCGTGGATATTTCACGATGATCTTTTCGGCTGAATTTCCGGACGCGATGGATGAGAAAGTCATCCGCGACCATTTGCAGGATGCGGGTCGTCCGTTCGATATCGAAATCAGTCTTCGTGATCCGTCGAGTCATCTGCCAGAGTACAATGCGACGACTGCAGAAACGAAGCCGTATCGTTTGAGACTGGGTGGCCGGAATCAGCCAGGCGCGCTGCGTAAACTCAGTCAGGTGATGTCACTCCACAGCATCGACATCACGGGCTTGCACGCGCTGCGAATCGCTGAAGGCACGGGCTTTGAGATGGTGCTGAGACTGGCGGTGCCTGCCACATGCAGCGTGGAACGTCTGCTGCATGACCTGAACGCGGCCGGACAGGCCTTCGAGATGACGGCCGACATTTCGGAATTCATTCAGTAGATGATCAACCGGGAGCCGCCAATCGCTGAAATGATCATCATGGGGACCGGCACCAGTGTCGGAGTTCCTGTCGCTGGCTGTCGGTGCGCAGTGTGTCGTTCGCAGAATCCAAAAAACCAACGGACGCGCACGGGCGTATTGATTCGCGGACCACAGGGAGAATTCATCATAGATGCCGGTCCTGAATTGCGATTGCAGCTGATTCGCGAAGACGTACGACTCATTCAGGCTGCCGTGTTCACGCATGCGCACGCTGACCATATTCTGGGACTGGATGATTTGAGGATCTTTGGATACCAGATGAATGCCGCCGTGCCGTTGTACTGCGAAGAGCCGGTCGAAACACAGATTCGGCAGACGTTTTCCTATGCTTTTACGGACCCAGCCACACATTCGCATCAGTTTGCCGCACCGAAACTGCGATTCGAACGCATCGTTCCTGGCAGAGTTTTCACGGTGCTGGGTATAGAAATCCTGCCCATTCGCCTGAAACATGGCGACTTGCCGGTGCTGGGATTTCGTATCGGCAGCGCCGCTTTTCTGACGGATATGTCCACGATCCCTGCCGAATCAAAAGAACTCCTGCATGGCCTGGACACGCTGGTCATCGACGCGCTGCGAAAGGAACCGCACCCAACACATCTGCACGTCAATGCTGCTGTGCGACTCATCCAGCAGCTTCAGCCACGGCAGGCCTTTCTGACACACATGTCGCACGATCTGGATTACGACGCACTTCGAGCTGAACTTCCGGACGGCATTGAACCTGCGTATGACGGCCTGAAGATTCCGCTCTGTAGGGTGTGACAAGCGCCAGCGCAGGCACACCTTGTCTGTGATTTGGTGTGGCTGCGCGTTGCTTGTCACACCCTACCGTTTGCGCACGGTTAATAACTGTCCGAACGTGCCAAAATCGCCGCATCGCTGGATTCCAGGGCTTGACGATGGTAAACCTGATAATCGGTTGACGAATTTTTGATTCGATTCCAGTCCCCGCCGCGAGACCTTTCTCCTCAGGATCCTCCCATGACCACGCAACAGAAACTCACACCTCCGTCTTCCAGACGCAGCTTCCTCGCAGCGACTGCCGCCGGAGCAGCAGCCATCATGTCGGCTCCCGCAGCCGCCAACGCCTCCCGCACATCGCGTGAGACCATTGTCGGTGAAGGCGCGCATCAGTTTCGTGTGAATCATGCGTTTGCTCAGTTGCCCGACAAGTACACGTGGCAGACGACGCACAACGTGGCGCTCGACAAGGCTGGCAATTTATACGTCATCCATGAAGGGCGCCGAGATCTGAAAGACCATCCATCGATTTTTGTGTTTGATGCGACAGGAAAGTTTGTGCGGGCCTTTGGATGTCAGTTTCAGGGCGGTGGTCACGGAATTGAAGTGCGTCAGGAAGGCAGCGAGGAGTTTCTGTACGTCGCGGCGTATCAGCAGGTCAAGGCGTTTGCCAAGATGACGCTGAACGGCGAAACAGTCTGGTTTCAGAAGGCACCAATGGAGTCCGGCGTGTACGCGCCTGGTGAAAACACTTCGACAGCAGCGACCTGGACCCGCCAGGGATTTCTTCCGACCAATTTTGCATTCCTTGACGACGGTGGTTTTCTGCTGGCCGACGGATACGGCACGTTCCAGATTCATCGCTTCGACAAGGACGCAAAATGGGTGAGCTGTTTTGGCGGAGCGGGAGACGGTGAAGGAAAGTTCAATACAGCGCATGGTCTGTGGGTTGACAAGCGCGAAGGCCGCGAACCATCGATCGTTGTCACGGATCGGGCTCACGACACGTTGCAGATTTTCACGATGGACGGTGTTTACAAAGAAACACTCAAGGGGTTTGGCCTGCCGGCAAACGTTGATACGTGGCAAAACCTGATGCTTGTCCCCGAACTTAAAGCCTGCGTGACGCTGCTGGACGAAAAGAACCAGGTCGTCGCGCGGCTGGGTCTGGCAGTGGACCGTCTTGCCGAAATCAAAGACCTGCGAGGCCAGCCGGACAAATGGGTGGATGGCCAGTTTGTCCATCCGCACGATGCCTGTTTCGCGCCAAACGGCGACATTTATGTCGCGGAATGGGTCGGCACTGGACGTATCACGAAACTGGAACGCATTTGAACGGCAGCTTAGGACAGAGACAAGTGGGGCACGATTCCATCGTGCCGGGCACGTTATCAACGTGCCCCACGTCCTGAATACGACAGTTATTTCTGCGCCGGTCCTTAGTCGTTCTCCGGCAGTGCATCTGACTCTGCTTCTCCCGTAGAAGCGTCAATTGTGTCGGCGGCGTGCGAAACCGCCTCCCCACCGTTGTTTTTTTGATCGACTTCATCGACTTCATCGACTTCATCGTCCAGGACTTCGCCGTTCATCGGCTGCTTCACGAGAACCCAGACCATCATTGATGACAGCTCCCAGCAGTCGTGGACATGCCACCATGGCAATTCGGGGGCTTCCGTGTGCTCTGGCGTTCGGAGGATAAGGATGGCGTCCGGCGTGGAAATCGTATCGCGAGCCAGACGTTTCAAACTGGCCGCCAGCGGTTTTCCCGGATCAATCTCATCGGCATGTCGATACGGTGGATCAAAGAAGATCACGTTGTACGGCATAAAGTCTTCGCCGCCGTGAGGCCGAAACGAAGTCCGACGCACATCGGTTCGCCAGCAGATCGTCCGCGCCTCCGGTGCAATGGTTTTTACGTTAGTTACGAGGAGTTGGTGGATGTCGGCATCGGCTTCAAAGAACACGCATGAGTGGGCACCGCGACTGAGCGATTCAATTCCCATCGTGCCAACGCCGGAAAACACGTCAGCCACACGCGCCTCCGGGATGTAGTCATGCAGGCGATCAAATACGATCTGGCGCACACGATCCGTGTAAGGCCGTGTCGAATCATCGGCAGGCGTTTTCAGAATTCGGCGACGGTATTGACCGGAGATAACTCGAAGTGACATCGGAGATTCTGTGCATCAGGGAAAGGTAGTGCTTGGCCCGCATCCCAATCAGCTGCGTTTTCGGAGGTCGGGTCCCCAGGCTCGATCGGCTTTTGAACGAGCCTTGAGATCCGTTCTGCAGTTTTGATTCTGGACAGGTACTTACGAGATGATACCACGACGAACAATTGCAGCGCGATCTGGAGGGCAGGCAATTCCTCACTCGGTGGTTTTCGCTCTCTCGAAACCCGATTTCACCATGCGTGACAACCGCAATTGATGTCAATTTCCTGCCGAAACCGGCAATCGGAACCCCAAAACACTGAAAACTAAGGGAAATAAAGGGAATTCGACTTTGGCCGTGTTGACACCCCAGGTAATCAGAACTCTACTTCGGCCTGCAAAAACACGGGGATTTCGAACTTCGGGGGCTCCCCGACTGCTCTAGAGTCCATTCCACACAATTTTTTCAGGCGAAGGAGAATTGATCAGATGGCAAAGAAAGCCGAAAAGCCGTTGTCGAAGACAGACATTTTGAATGCATTGGCGGAAGCCACCGGCCACAGCCGTAAGGAAGTCGGCGGCATGATTGACGCACTTGAGGCGTTGATTGCTGCGAACATCAGCAAAGGTCCAGGTGTCTTCAATCTACCGGGCCTGTTGAAAATCTATGTGCATGAACGCCCGGCGACAAAAGAACGCATGGGTCGAAATCCTGCCACGGGCGAAGAAATCAAGATCGCAGCCCGAGCAGCCAAGAAGGTCGTTAAGGTTCGGGCATTGAAGAAGTTGAAAGACCTGATCTGAGACGGTGGCGAAGCACAGCGGAACTGAATTCTGGAAAGGGTGGTCCTGCAAAAATCACCCTTTCCGGTTGTTCTGCCTGAGCGGGTCCGTTGACTTGACAGGACTGATTCGATTTGGCAGCAATTGCCGGTTCACTTCTTGACCATGTGCGAATCCGAGCTACCATAAGGGCAACGAAGGCTCCGCGCCTGTCAACTCAGCTGTTTCAGCAGGTTCTGTAAGTCGCTATCCGAAAAGTCGTGGTTCGCACCGCGAACCAACGTCTTGATATGAGAAATGCCATAATTGGCAGCGTTTGAAATGCGATGGTTCGCGGAGCGAACCACGGCGATCCAGTTCTCGGATAGCCTCTAAGTCGCTTAAGTCGCTTCGGCGGTGTGTTAAAGGAGATTGATCATGTTGGTATTGTCAAGGAAGAGAAACGAGAGCGTTATCATCAATGAAAACATTATTGTGACTGTCATTGACGTGCGCGGGGACAAAGTGCGGATTGGAATCGAAGCACCGCGGGATGTCTCGGTGCATCGCCAAGAGGTTCTCGAAGCGATTCTCAGCGAAAAGCTGAAGTTTTCAGAGAATCCTTCCGAAGAATCGTCCAGTCAGTTCGTGAACTGAATTGAATGCTGTCTTCTTTCAGCGTATCATGCGAGGATTCCGCAAACGTTTTCGGCCCCATCGTCTAGCTAGGTCTAGGACATCGGGTTTTCATCCCGGTAACAGGGGTTCAAATCCCCTTGGGGTCATACCTCGGTTCACATGAACCGAGGTTTTTTTATGTCTGAAAGTTGAATTGGAGGAAGCGGGAACTTTTCTCGCTGCTTGCGTCCGGCCTGGGATTGTTAAACAATACAGGGAAATCGCCTGCTTGATTTCTGAGTCCTCACATACAGCACAGAATGCGCTTCGTCGTACATTCCTGAATCCCCGACGCGCGGCGGAGTGACCGGTTTGGTCTCGCAGTCTTTCCAGAATCAATACCTTTCAGACCCTGATGTTCAGCTCATGCTGAAGGTCTCAGCTGGGGACAGCGCGGCGTTTGAACAGCTGGTGCTGCGTTATCAGGATCGCCTGGTTAGTTTCCTGTTTCATCTTATTCATGACCGGACCGCATGTGAAGATCTGGCGCAGGAGGCTTTTCTGCGTGTGTATAAATCTCGCGAACGTTACGAACCGACCGCTCGCTTTTCGACATGGCTCTTCCGGATCGCGCACAATCTTGCCAGTAATCAGAAACGCGGGGCGGCACGGCGGCGGGAAATCCCTCTCGGTAGCCATTCGAGCGAAGAAGATTTTCATCGACCGGAACAAATCCTGGCAGATAAGTCGGCACTCATGCCGACCAGACAGCTTGATTCCCGTGAAATAAGAGACGTTGTGCGAAATGCTGTGGAAGAACTCACCGAAGGACAGCGAACGGCGGTAATCCTGCACAAGTTTGAAGAAATGAGTTACGAAGAAATCGGAGAAATCATGGGGCTCGGTACAGTAGCGGTCAAGTCCCTGCTGTCACGCGCACGTGGCAAGCTCAAGGAATCACTTGAGAAATTCCTGTGAGACCCTGTCGTCCATGAAGTTAACTGTGTGTCGAACATTCCCTGAATCGGACATTGATTGAAACAGTTCAGATGACGGATCAAAAACACAATCCGGAGCACGACGAGATCGGGGGAGCAGAAGACCCTCAGACGGCGGAACTGGTTGCGTACCTGGACGGTGAATTGCCGGAACAGGATGCTGATCGCGTGGAACAGTTGCTGCTCACAAATCCGCCGCTGCGCAGGAACGCAGAGTCCCTGGACCGTACATGGCAGATGCTGAATTCACTCGAAGAAGCCACGGCCAGCGGTGAGTTCACTCAGAAAACGCTGGCGTCAGTTTCAGCCGTTTCGAGGGAGAACGACGCTGATCGGGCAACTGTTCGCCGCTGGTCGCTCAAAAAACATCTGCCCTGGTCCGTGATCGCACGCGGGCTGGTCTGGTGTCTGGCAGGATTCATCGCGTGTTCGGCGGGATTGCTGCTGTCGCGGAAATCGCGCCGCGAACGAACCGATCCGACGGATGCGCAGATCCTGAAAGATCTGGATCTGTATCAGCAGTATCCACAGCTCTGGCGAATTCCTGATGTGGAATTCCTAAGGGAAGTTTTTGAAAACGCGAGGACTTCGCCTGTGACTGAGGAGATGCCATGAAGCTTTCTGATTTCCTGACAGGCATTGTCATTCCCTTCGGGTGCATCGCATTGGGCAGTGCGGCAGCGGTGGCTGTCGTGGGCAGCAGCAGTCAAGAACACGCCTTGCTGACCAGCCGCCTTTCAGAATATCGCGAACTCACGGAAGATCAGCGGAAAATGGTGAAAGCGAGCTTCGCAGAGTTTTCAATTCAGACGGACGATCGCAAACGCGAGATTATCGCGCTGCACGCAGCGGTCCAGAACGATCCGAAGTTGCAGCAAGGATTGGAAGCGTATTTTGCGTGGTGGTCCTTGTTGTCCCAGTCCGAGTGGGACAGTTTTCCGGAGATGAGTCGCGGGCAGCAAATTGGCTTTGCGAAAGCCAGAATCAATCAGCAGACCGAGACAGAAAAACCCGTCGTCGTTGATTTTGCTGACTGGGGACAGGGCTCGCTGCAGCCGTTGCATCTGACAATTGACGAGTGCGGGAAGATCATCACAGATTCGCTGAAGGACTCAACAATTCCTCCCGAAATCGCCGACGAAGTGCAGCAACTGAAATTGCCGGAACATCGTTCGTTGGCTCTGGCACTTTGGCTGTTCGAACGGTTCCGCGTCGATTCAGATCGGGAGCAGCGAGCAGTTCAAGGTGAGAAAACCCTGAAAGCAGTCCTGGCGAATGTCGGCGATTCCGCCTGGAAGGCAGAATTTGAACAGATCATCGCCGACAATTCCGAAAAGTCATTTTTCAGATTCTGGATACTCCGAAATCTGCTCGTCATTCTTGATCAGTCCACGATGGCCCTTGGGAACAGATTGACGAAACAGTTTCCGGTTTCTGAAGATGAAATCGTTGCGGCGTTTGTCAATCTCGGAGACAAATCACGTCAGCAGTCATTGATGGTCATGCCGTCGGACGAGGCCGCCACACGTCTGGAGTTTCTGGCTCAGTCAAACCGTACACAAACGCCCGAACAAAAGCTCCTGGCAAAATTCATCGCCTTTGCCCGTGATCGTCAGCGCATCATCGGGGCCATCATTTTCGGACTGGGGAATCGTGCTCCGCAGAACGGCAGTGGTAGCCAGCCACCACGCGGTCCGGATGGCGGGAAGTAGTAGACCTGTGGATTACCGAACTCAAAATCAGCAGGCATGGAACCAACTGGCCGACAGCAACAGTCTGTTCGCGCGCGTCGCCACGGACGAAGAATGCCGCAAACCCATGCAGACGCTCGACGGACGCGGCTGGTTGCCTGACAGCGTCGCCGGTCTGAATGTTCTGTGCCTCGCGTCCGGCGGCGGCTGGCAGTCGATCCTGTACGCCGCCGCAGGTGCCAATGTCACAGTTGTGGATCTCAGTGAATCGATGTTGCGGCTGGATACGCGCGAAGCCAGACGCCGCAGCTTCCAGGTTCAGACCGTGCAGGCTTCGATGGACGACTTAAGCATGTTTGCGAATGAGTCGTTCGATATCGTGCATCAGCCGGTGAGTACGTGCTATGTGCCGGATCTCAAACCGGTATATGCCGGCATCGCGCGAGTGCTCCGCAGCCATGGACTGTATATCAGCCAGCACAAACAGCCCGTCAGTCTGCAGATCAGTCATCGCAACGAACGTCAGCAGTTTGTGATCGGCGTAGAATATTACCACGAGGGACCGCTTCCTCTACAGCAGGACACTTCCTATCGAGAATCAGGTGCGACCGAGTATCTGCATCGACTGGACCAGATCGTCGGGGATTTGTGTCTGTCCGGTTTCGTGATCGAAGATCTGCGCGAACCGAAACGAGCAGACTATCAGGTGGACGTCTCACATTTCGGATATCGAGGTCGCTTTGTACCCCCGTATGTGCGAATGAAGGCCCGGCGAGTTGAACGGACCGCTGACAATTCCGGGACCGACGCTTCCACAACCAGCAGGATCTGGACTCCGGGCAGCCCGCTGCGGTCTTAAGGACTGAGACAGAAATAAGTGGGGCACGATTCCATCGTGCCGGGCACGTTAAAAACGTGCCCCACGTCTAAAACACGATTCCATCGTGCCCCACGTCTAAGAGGCGACAGTTATTTATGCACCGGTCGTAAGAACCCGTCCAGAAACTACTCCGTGTTTTTGACACTGTTTTTTTGTTTCGGCCCAAAGGGCCAGCAGTTCCAATAGCCAGGGCCATCGGCCCTGGAATCGAATACAACCAGACGTTGCAGGCCCAACGGGCCGACAGTTCGATTCCGAACGATGGTCCCTGATTGCGAATTGTCGGCCCGTTGGGCCTTTGGAGATCATGAGGTCTGGTTTCCTGGCCCGATGGGCCAGGCTATCAAAACGAATGGCCCGTTGGGCCGGAACAAAAGAAAAAGCGGGAAACACCAATACATCCCACGAAGTTGATTCTGGACGGGTTCTAA
>CAMAVB010000234.1 GCA_945861465.1 Candidatus Kuenenia stuttgartensis | reverse complement strand
ACTCTCATTCTCCCTGCATTGCGCGATCCATGAGTCCCATCATACTGACACTCAAAGAAAGTCCGAAAGTTCCGCTCGAAGCGGAGACGGTGACGCCGGATGCGTTCTTGACAATGTCCAACGAGCAAATCCGCAGCAGTCTCGTGTATCACGGCAAGCGGCATTGTCGACTGGACGATTTCTTTGAGGTCAGTGGTGAGTACAGTGATCACATCGAAATGCATGGCGACCTGCATCGGGTCAAACTGCTTGGCAAGAGCATGAGTCGCGGGCAGCTGAAAGTGTACGGCAGCGTTGGCATGCACCTGGGCGCGGACATGCGCGGCGGGCGAATCGAGGTCACGGGTGACGCCGGTGACTGGATCGGTGCGGAAATGATCAACGGCTTTATCCATGTGCATGGCAACGGCGGCGGGCAGATCGGAGCGGCCTATCGCGGCAGCCTCCGCGGAATGAAAAACGGGACGATTATTGTCGGAGGCACGGCCGGCCTGGAAGTCGGCATGAGGATGCGTCGCGGGACAATCGTCGTCGGCGGCAAGGTCCGCGATTTCTGCGGCCTGCAGATGAAAGGCGGCACCATCATCCTGCTGAGCGGTGCCGAAATCCGCACCGGAGCCTGGATGGTCCGCGGCACGATCCTGTCGCTCCAGCCACTGCCGCTCATGCCCACGTTCGTGTCATCCGGCCATTACAACCCATCCTTCATCGATCTCTATGCCAGGGAACTTCGCCCTCACGGCATCTCCCTGCCCAACAATCCGTCATCCGGCACGTGGTCGCGCCACTGCGGCGACACGTCGATCCCCGGCAAAGGCGAAATCCTGATCTGGAACCCGGCGTTGCTGACATGACACGCGAATGAAGTGTCGCGTCGATGGCGAACAAATGCCGACACGAACGCGCGAATTTGAAATTTGAAATTTGAAATTTCCGTCGGCTCATCCGCCGACAAACTCACCTGCCTCCATACGGGTGTCTCGCTGGCTATTGCGGTATTACTTGTTACCGTCATTCGACGACAATCGCACGCACGAACACCGGGTTTGGTTGACCGGGGGAGGAACAATGGCTCAATCTGCTGGCCTGCTGCCGCCCGGCCCGAGAGCACCGGCCGCGTGGCAACTCCTCCGCTATTCCCTATCTCCGTTACCTTTCCTTGAAGACTGTGCCCGTCGCTACGGGACGCCATTCACGACCCGCTGGGCTGGTTATGGCACCTTCGTGATGCTGACTTCGTCGGAAGCGGTAAAGGATGTCTTCCGGGGTGATTCGCAAGCTCTGCATTCCGGAGAAGGTAATGAATTCCTGAGTGCTTCAGTCGGTAGGAATTCGGTGCTGGTCCTGGACGGCGACCATCACGCTCGACAGCGCCGAGTCCTGCTACCGCCTCTCAAGGGTGAGCGGATGCGCTCATTCTTCGATGCGATGCAGACAATCACGCTGGAATCGGTACAAACTTGGTCTCCCGGCCAGACGCTGGCCATGCAGCCATCTCGTTCATCAACGGGAAGACTTGTACCCCGAACCAATGGTGTTTCGCCCTGAACGCTTCCTTGGAAAGCACTATGCTGCCGATGAGTGGTTCCCGTTTGGCGGCGGCAATCGGATGTGTCTGGGGATGGCTTTCGCGATGTACGAGATGAAGGTCGTCCTGAGTACACTGTTCTCAAAGGTTCTTCTCACTCGACCTTCCGGTTGTCAATCAGCCCCGGTTCGTCGCGGAATCGCGCTCGCACCGCACGATGGGGCGATCATGTCTGTGGCAAAGAAACTATCCTGACAAAACTGACATTGAACTTTAGGTTTGTAGCCCCGCCTTTAGGTGGATTCGATGCCGGAGTGGCCAACAAATTCCGGCCTAAAGCCGGGACTACGAACAAGATGCGTTACTAAACCAAGTTGCATTAGTTGGACAACGCCACTTTGAGAGTCCGATTCGCCATAAGATATTGTTCAGATTAACGTAGCGTCATTCCACCTTCCCTTCTCCCCCGAAATCGGGGGAGAAGGTGGCCGACAGGCCGGATGAGGGGCCTGTCCAGGATGTCAACTTGCAAAAAAAGCCCCCTCACCCCAGCCCTGGCCCCCAATTTGTTTGCGACCACGCTGCAAAGAAAAACCACGCAATCTCCGCAAACAAATCGGGGGAGAGGGGGCAAAGTGGCGCTGTCCAACTATGCAGCCCGGCGCAGAAATAACTCTCGCCTTCCGGTCGTGGGGCACGTTTTAAACGTGCCCGGCACGATGGAATCGTGCCCCACTTACTTTTGTCTCAGGCCTTAGTGCCCCGTGAAGACTTGATTTTCGGGTGACCGGGGTTGGCGAGCACTCGCTTGAAACTCCGGGGCTTGCTTCGCTCAGTCCAGTCCCGGCCACCCAACCCCAATTCTGAGGCATGATGGGGCACTAGACATCCTGCAACGACCCGGCGGCGTCAATCGGAAAATCGTACGGATCTCCATCCAGCCGCAGGTGAGTCGATTTCTGAACGTCGGCAAAATACGCTTCAGAAACACGGACCCGCTGCAGATGCAGCGTGTCGGAAATCTGAATGACGCGTGCATTTTCCGGTTCGATCATACCAATGGTCTGTAGCGCCGAATCCACTGCAGCGGCGTCGGTCGGCAAAGTGATCGGAATCATGGCTGCTTCCGGATGCATACCCGTGATACAGTTGATGCGGGTCGATTCGGAATCGATCTGATCGACACAGCGCTGTGTCGTGAATTCCGCCATACCAATCCCTGTGGCGTTACCGTAAGTTTCCTTCGTCAGTGACCGCACCAGAATGCGACGGCAGCGCGTCTGATCCTGTGCCGTCGCGGTATGGTCGTTGAATTTGCGCCCGACGACATTTGCATCCATTCCCACTCCGCTGATATTCTTGCCGATGCGATCAACGATCAGCAGATCGATGTCTTCGAACGGCAGACGCGGAAGCCAACGATTGGCGAGGATCAGCAGTTCCGGTTCACGGCGGGAAAACTCTTCGGGCTTAACCGCTTCAATCAATGCCGTCTCGTCTTCCGCATTTTCGAGAATCGCCATGCCTCCGCACACGCGACAGACTTGCAGAACCCGTTCAGCCACCGCTGCCACGATCTCTGGAAAACTCATCGAAAGTATGCCACGATGATAAACCTTCGCACCCTCATGCTTGCCCAAACCGATCAGCATCATTTTATGCAGACCGGATTCGACCGGCCCTACAAATCGTGTGTGTGGCTTGACGCGACCGACGACAAAGACGTGATCCGCTTCACTCGCGTATCGATCAAAATGTACCGGCAAACCATTGGATGTCTGTGCCACAATCACGGTTTCCATCGTGGCTCGGATCGGAACGCCGATGGATTGTTCCGTGATGCCCAGACTGCTCAGCATCCGCAGCTGGCCTTCCACTGTTCCACCGCCGTGACTGCCCATGGCCGGCACAACAAACGGCAACGCATCCAGTGCAGAAAAGTACGCTGCGATCTCGCGTAGAATGAGTCCGATATTGGCAATGCCGCGGCTGCCCGCCGGAATCGCGACGGTTTGTCCGGGGCGAATTACTTTCTCAAGCTGCAGCGACTGCATCTGTTCCCGCACAGTCGCCGCGATATCTGCCACGCGCGGGGTGTCGAACGTCTGGATCAGATCACACATCTTCGGGAATCGAGCCACTGACAAAGCCTTTCATTTTAGGTTCATTTTAAGTTCAATCGGCAATTCATCAATTTGCGCCGCCAGAATAAAATCATTCAGCGACAGACCCTGGATTGCATGTGTCCAGATTTCGATCGACACATTGCGATAGCCCACGAGGTGCAGATCGGGATGATGGCCTTGCGATTCAGCGACTTTCGTCACCTGATCAAAGAACGTCATGCCTGCCTGAAAATTCCGGACGAGCCACGTCCTGCGAATACGATCCGGACCTGACAGTAACTCCCAGCCCGGCAACTCCTGCAGCTGGACCGTCGCTTCCTCCACGGACATTTTCGACACGCCACCTTCGCACGGTATGCAGCGCGCTGAGCAAAGTTCGGTGCGAGACGTGGGTGTGGATGATGAAAATTCTGTCATGATTGTCGATCTGTAGCTTGACTCTCTGAGTCGAGTGCGATTCCTGTGGCGTTGAGATTCATTATTTGTAACCGTTCAAGCATCAGAACGAAACCTGCGTAAACCACCACAGATAAACACACATTCCGGTGCTTAGGACTGAGACAGAAATAAGTGGGGCACGATTCCATCGTGCCGGGCACGTTATAAACGTGCCCCACGTCCAAAAGACCACAGTTATTTCTGCGCCGGTGTTTACGCACTGCGGCTGATCCTGGTTGCAATCAACTCGAGTGCCATTGGTCCTCAGCCTGGCAGCCTCAAAGCTGGGAGCCTACCTTCGTATTCTCGGATCAACTCTCCTTCACGTCAATCAGTCCATGACCATCGACTCGATGCATTTGAGAATCCTGCTCAGTCCGCCTATAATGCGGCAATTCATCAATGAGAAATTTCCCTTCGACCGTCCGCTGATGGTCATCCGCAGGAGCGCGGTGTACCAACTTGTCTATCAACGTCCCTCAAATCACAGCCAGTCTCACGGATGCCCAACATCAGGCAGTCGAGCATTTTGAAGGACCGCTGCTGGTTTTGGCCGGACCGGGGTCCGGGAAGACCCGCGTGATTACGCACCGCATTGTGCGTCTGCTGCAACGTGGCGTACAGCCTGATCAGATTTTGGCTTTGACGTTTACCAACAAAGCCGCACGCGAAATGGGAGCGAGGATTGAACGTCTCCTGGGCGGCATGCGCGTTCGCGTCAGTACGTTTCACCGCTTTTGTTCACGTATCCTTCGACGGTGGCCCGAACGTGTCGGCCTGAAGGAAAATTTCACAATCCTGGATCATTCGGACCAGGTGACGCTCATTCGACACATCATGAAAGAAGAAAAGCTGGATACGGTGTTCCATGATCCCGGTCGAGTCCTCAGCCGCATCAGCCGCGCGCGGAATGACATGATCACTTCGGAGATTTTCCGACAGCAGTTCGAACAGCGCGTCGGCAATCCGCTGGAAGCGATTGTCTATCAGGTGTTTCCGTTGTACGAAGCACGCGTCCGTCAGCAGAACGCCGTAGATTTTGACGACCTGCTGCTGCATGTTGTCAGACTTCTGGAAGAAGATGAACTCATTCGCGAGCAGTTGGATCATCATTTCCGTTTTATCCTGGTGGATGAGTACCAGGACACGAATTTCGCTCAATACCGCATCGTCCAGGCGATGTCACAGTTGTATCCCAATCTTTGCGCGACAGGCGATCCGGATCAATCCATTTACGGTTGGCGGGGTGCACGGCCGGGAAACATTTCAACTTTCGAACGCGATTTTCCCGAGGTGGAAATCGTGTCGCTCGATCAGAATTTTCGCAGCACAAAAAGAATCGTGCAGTGTGCGGATCAGCTCATTTCGCACAATCGTCGGCCACATCGTGGCAGATTGACGACCGCAAACCCCGAAGGCGCGGACGTGCGACTGTTGCTGTATGAGGACGCTGATTCTGAAGCGGACGGGATCGCAACTGAGATCGCCGCCCGAGTTAAAGCTGGCGCGCGGACGTATTCGGATTTTGCGATCTTCTATCGGGTCAACGCGCTTTCACGGTTGTTCGAGACAGCATTGTCGCGGCACCAGATTCCATTCCAGGTTGCGGCTGGCTACTCGTTCTATGAACGTGCGGAAGTGCGGGATCTGGTTGCTTATCTGCGGCTGATTGAAAACCATGCCGATGATTCGGCGATGGAACGAATTCTTAATCGCCCGGCGCGTGGCATCGGCAACACTTCGCTGCTGAGACTTCGCGATCATGCGCAAAAATACGGCGTCAGTCTGTTTGACGCTGCGTGTGAAGCGAGTTCGGTGAATGGACTGAATGGTCGCAGTCGAAAGGCCGTGGAAGGTTTTGTGGATCTGATCCGAAAACTGCACGAACAATCGGCCGATGGCCGGGTGGCACCGCTCATCGAGCGTCTCATTGCTGACATTGACTATCTGTCCTTGTGGCGAGAGGAATCGGATGAAGTCGATATTGATCGAGCGGCGAATATATTTGAACTGATCTCCGCCGCTCGTCAGTATGATGCGGCTGGTGAGTTTGACGCTGACGATGAAATTGACGCAGGTGCTGACGATGAACTGTTCTCCCCGCTTCCTGGCGGCGCACACGATCCGCCATCTCTCCAGGGATTTCTCGAACTGGCGACGCTGAGTAACGAAGCCGACAGCGTCGATCCCGATCGCGGGGCCGTCACCATGATGACGCTGCATGCGTCCAAGGGGCTGGAGTTTCCGGCAGTTTACGTGATTGGCATCGAGAGTGGCTTGATTCCTCACGAGCGCGCCGTCCGCGAAGGGGATCCTGCCAGCTTTGAAGAAGAACGCCGACTGCTCTTTGTCGGGATCACCCGGGCGATGCAGGAATTAACGCTGACGCAGACGTCCGAACGCACATTTCGTGGCATGCGGCGTGCGACGATTTCCAGTCCGTTTATTCCCGAACTGCATGGTGCGATCTCGCGTGAGTCATCCGTCGCAACGGTACCGCAGATCACGGCGGCAGTGCTCGATCAACATCTGGAGAAGGCGCGACGTCGGTTTGCCGCAACTCAGGCAGTCCGCGACAGAAAACTGATCATGACCGCATCAGAACTTGCGGCAAAGAATGAGCAATCGGCGCTGGCTGACGCAACAGGCACAGATCATGCCAACACTCTGCCAGCGTTTCGCGCAGGGATGCAGGTCCGCCATCCTCGCTACGGTCGCGGCGTCATCACGGAAATCTCAGGCGGTTCCCACCGCGGCACTGTCACCGTGCATTTCGAAAACGATAACGAAACACACACCTTCGTCGCCAGCCGCTGCCCGCTCCAGCCAATTGGTTTGGGATAAGGACCGTTCGAGAAATAATTGACAGCATCCTCCTCTCCCCTGGAAGGGGAGAGGGCAGGGTGAGGGGTATAAAAAGAGACAGTTATTTCTCGAGCGGTCCTAAGTCAACGCTGGAGTGCTGCGACATCGCTGGTAGATACGTCACACGGCGGGCATTGACTCGTTGAGCCGCGTGCCCAGCGGGCCGAGATTGTTCTATTTGAAATTTGAAATCTGAAATCTGAAATACAGAGCGCGGGGCGTTGCCCACGCGGTTAAAAGATTGCGACATCCTCAACCGCGCGAGGCACAAATTGCGAAATCACATCGCTCTCAGTTCCGCCCGGCAACCGGATCAGTCCAGACTCGAAACGATTGCAGCTGATTTCTACCGAAGGTGGTTGTGAGGGCTACGTCAGCGGCATCCCGGCCTCGAGCCATCAGGATGCGCCCGATGCGAGGCGTGTTGTTTCGCGCATCAAACGCATACCATGTTCCACCCAGGTACACTTCGAACCACGCGCTGAAATCCATCGGGCTCTCAGCGGCGGGCACACCGATATCGCCGAGATATCCGGTGCAATAGCGCGCCGGGATGTTCAGGCTTCGGCAAAACGTGATCGCCAGGTGCATGAAATCCCGGCACACACCTGCTCGTTCCCGATAAACTTCTACGGCCGTGCGATTGGCCCTCGCCTGCTGGTAGTCAAACCGGATGTGCCGGTGGACGAAGTCACAAACAGCCTGCACCAAAGTCCATCCCGCCGGTAAACTGCCAAACTGATTCCACGCAATGTCCTTCAGTTCACTGTCAACTTCGCAGTAGCGGCTCGCCAGCAGGAACAGCAGGACATGGTCAGGTAACTCTTCCACCAGATGTTGGCGGGCATTCAATGCCTGCACATCTGGCAGGCCGGTATCCTCCACAATCGCATCGTTCTTAAACACGACACGACCTGCGGGCACGACCATGCGAGAGCATCGATTTCCGTATCCATCCCGATATTCAGTGATGGGAACGCGCGGTTCAACCCGCAAGTTCTCAAGCTTTCGGATACGAGAGGCAACGTCGGGATGGATCAGACCAAGTGCGAGCACCGGCGTCGATTTCTGGAACGAAAACGCAACTTCATATCCAATGCTGATCAACATGGACATTGATTCCTCTCAGACATCAGAATCTGAACCGGGGCGAGATTTTTTTCGCAGTTGAGCTGCGCGCCGGAAGTCAGCAAACACATGCGACGCCAGGAGTGTGGCTTCCATTGACAGTTCTTCAACTCGACTGCGAAAGAAGGCAACAGCTGCGATGGCTGGAATGGCAACGGCCAGTCCCTGCAAGGTTGTGACAAGCGCCTTGTAAACACCCGGTGCCAATTCAGAAATCTGCGGATTTGCCTTCATTTCGAATTCCATAAACGCCTGAATCATTCCCCAGACGGTTCCCATCAGGCCCAGCATCGGAGCGAGCGTACTGATCACCGCAACATGTTCGATGCGACGGTAGCAACGCGCCGATTGTTCGGCTGCCGCGTCTTCCATGGCTTTCTCCATGACCGAGTAACCCAGTTGACTCTCCAGTAGTCCCGCCGCGAGAACTCGCCCCATGAATCCTGGGTGTTTTTCACACAGTTTCGTCGCTTCCGACAATTTACGATCTGCCAGAAGCTTGTGGACTTCTTCGGCCAGTCCCGGAGGCATGAATGTTGTGCGGCGGATGGTCAGCAGATAATCCACAATCAAAGCGACCATCAGGAAACTGAGAAAGATGATGACGTAGCCAATTGTGCCGCCCGCTGCCAGTAATTCTCGCGGACTCAGGAACGACTCTGTTGTCACTCCGGGCTTCGATACGGCCTCGTCGGCACAGGCGAAGTTCGGCAGGCAGACGAACAGGCAGATTGCGAAGCAGACAAGCCCTGTTTTCGCCAGATTGCCGGGGCTGTGTTGCTCGTTCCGTGAGAATTTCATCTGGACAATCCAAAGCCTCGGAATTCCATCAAACTGTACGTCGGTGCATTGCCGAAGCGGGATTGTAGTTGGATTTCAGTTCTGTGCCCAGATTTGCCCGAAATCCTGATCCTGCATGTCGAACGAAGTGGAGCTACCAGCTCCAGGGCTTACGAACACGTCCGAAGCACATGATCGTGATATCATCATGTTGTTTGTAACCGCCCATAAACTCTTTCACGTCCCTCAGCAACACTCGACCTATTGTTTCCGGGTCACCCGTTTCGGCGCGAACGACATCACGGAAACGCTCAGGCCCGTAAAACTCGGTTTTTGAGGCCATTGCATCATCCACGCCGTCGGTACGGAGTACGATGCTCATCCCCGGCGTCAGTTGAATCGTCGAAGTTGGAAATGGGCAGCTGGGATCCAATCCGAGCGGCAAACCGGAGTTCTCCCATCCCAGGTTAGATAGTTCGCCATCCCGGCTACGGATCTCTGGTGGCAGGTGTCCGGCATTGGCATACTTGAAGTTGTGAGTCTTTGGATCAATGACACCCAGCAGGTAGGTCACAAATCGTCCTTCGATCATCTGATTGCACATCAGATTGTTGATCTGACAAATCGCGAGGCCGACGTCGTCGGTGAAATTCATCGTGCTGCGAACAATCCCGGACAATCGCGACATGATCAGGGCACCCGGTACTCCCTTGCCTGCAACGTCGCCAAATGAAACACAGATTTTGCCGTCGGGCATCTCAAAGCAGTCGTAGTAATCTCCACCGACTGCCTCTGCGGCATCGTAGGAGCCATAGAATTGGTATCCGGCTGGCTGCGGAAGGACTTCAGGAATCAACGCTTTCTGCACCTGCGCTGAGATCTTCATCTCTTCATCCTGTTGCAGCTTCTGCAGATAAATTGTCAGTAATCTCGCATTTTCAAATGCGTGCGATGCCTGGCTGGCGACCGCCACGAGCAACTGCAGGTCTTCCTGGCTGAATCGTCGCCGTTGATTCTGCGAATCCAGGTGGATAATTCCGAACGGTTTACCGTCCACTCCGATCATGGGAGCACTCATGGACGAATGAATCGTCTCCGCCAGGATGGAATCGCTGCCTGTCAGTCGTGGATCGAGGGATGTGTTCGCCGAGAGAAATGCCGTATTCGTCCTGCGTACGTCATCCAGCACGGCCCGGCTGATCCGCACGGACCCAGAATCATCAACATTGCGATGCCGTTGAGCGACAGGTGTCAGAACAGTGCTGTCTTTCTGAACGAACAGGATCGCGCCCCGGTCGGCCTGAAAGAAAATGTCAAACAGCGTGTCGAGGACACGTGGGCAAATCGCCCTTAAATCCACGTTACCTGCCAATGCGTTGTTAATCTTCAGAATTCCAGCGAGTTTCTCGTCGGGGCGGACGGATAACAGACCATAGCCGCTGCTCGATGCCGACTCCTCAATCCTGCTGTCGCTGTCATCGCAGAGATCAAATTCTCCCGAAGTGATCTTGTGGTGTTCGGGCAGGAATTTCGTCTCATTTTCAAATACAAGTTTGTTGGGTCCGATGCGGATGTCATCGTGATGCATCAGGATGACCGGTGTCCTGGCCAGCAACTTCTTCCCGTTGACTGTTGTCCCTCCACTACTGTCCGTATCCTCCAACCACCATGCATCCTCAGACTTGAAGATGCGGGCATGCTTCCGAGATACTTGTTCCTGATTCAGATGGAGATTCATATCCTTTTCGCGCCCGATGGTGATGTCTGTTTCCCCCAACTGAATCTGAACGGTCTTGCCATCGCGACGAAAAATGATGCTTGCCATGTTCTGCAGCTCGCAATACAGTCAAAAAAAATGTGTTCCGGTGACTTAGGACCGTTCGAGAAATAATCGACAGCATCCTCCTCTCCCCTGGAAGGGGAGAGGGCAGGGTGAGGGGTATAAAAAGAGACAGTTATTTCTCGAGCGGTCCTTAGTGCACTCCGCGCAGCCAGAAATGCGTCCGGCGAGCGGACCGGCCTGAGCCCTCTCTCCGGATTCTGACGAATCCGGCGACACCTCAATGCCGCCCGCGCGAAGTATAAAATGAATTCATGCCGCAGAAAACTGTGGACGCAGGGTTAAATGAAACTTCGGAATCTGTAGACTGGATCAACAAGCCACGACTGACAATGTACTACCGTCATCCCGCTGATATCAACTGGCATGATCATGCACCGCATCTGCTTTTTAACACGATCCCTGCTAAACCTTCTCGCGTTTCCTGCTTCAGCGGCAGTGATGCTGAGCAATACTGTCGTCGCTGCAGAGGAACGAGCCGATTTTTTTGAATCCCGCATCAGACCATTGCTGATCAATCGTTGCTATGAATGCCACAGTGCGGAGACGGAACAGAACGGTGGATTACTGCTGGATTCAAAAGCTGGCTGGGAACGCGGTGGAGATTCCGGGACCGCGATTGTGCCGCACGATCTGGCTGCGAGTTTGCTCATCAAGGCCGTCCACTGGGATGATCCTGATTTGCAGATGCCTCCCACGGACGCCGGCGGCAAGCTGACGGCGGCGGAGATTGCGGATCTCGAAGCCTGGGTGCAGAGCGGTGCGTTCGACCCACGCGCGGAAGTCGGTGGGGCGACGATTCGGAAGACGTGGGAGGAGACGTTTACTGAGCGACGTCAATGGTGGAGTCTGCAGCCGGTGACTGATCCACCAGTGCCGGAAGTCATGGATGTCGCATGGAACGGCTCGGCGATCGATCGGTTTCTGCGGCATCGAATGGGGGCCGAGGGGATTACGCCAGTCGGGCTGGCGTCGCCGGAAACACTGATCCGCCGTGCGAGTCTTGTACTGACTGGCCTGCCTCCGCAGCCAGATGATGTCGCAGCGTTTGTTGAAGCCAGCCAACAGGACCACGACGGCGCGTATGCACATCTGGTCGATCGCCTGCTGGCATCGCCGCAGTTCGGCGAACGGTTTGCGCGGCACTGGCTGGATGTCGTGCGATTTACGGAAACGCACGGCAACGAATGGAACTACGATGTCCCGTACGCATGGCGCTACCGGGATTATCTGATCCGAGCCTTGAATGACGATGTGCCGTATAACCAGTTCGTGCGTGAACATATCGCCGGTGATCTGCTCGCGTCTCCTCGTTACAACGCGGCGGGGCAATTCTCTGAATCAGTCATCGGGACCGCATTTTATCGTTTCGGTGAAGTGAATCACGACAGTTGCGTACTGTTCGGCAGCATTGGTTACGACGTCGTCGATAATCAGCTGGATACGCTCACGAAAGCCTTCCAGGCGACGACGGTTGCCTGTGCTCGGTGTCACGATCATAAGATGGATGCTGTTTCGACAAAGGATTACCACGCATTACTGGGGATTCTCCGCAGCTCGCGATCAGTCCAGCACACGCTCGATGACGGCATAGTCAACTCCTTGACAATGCACAATCTCTCAATGTTGAAGACATCCATTCGAAGCGAACTGTCAAGTATCTGGAAGCGTGATTCCGCAGCACTGAATGCAGACAAGCTCAGCGCGCTGCTGGCTGCGGCTGGTGATGCTGTTCCC
>CAMAVB010000233.1 GCA_945861465.1 Candidatus Kuenenia stuttgartensis | reverse complement strand
TCGTCAGTGGTCGCACATTCCACGACAACGGCCAATACGTCGCCCCCTGGATTCGACTGCTCGAAGCAGCCCGCGCTGCTGGCGTTTGAGCAGTCTGCATCGACTACTGATTTGACAGATCCCAGACAAGTTCCCTACACGAAGTTCTCGTCGCATTTTCCTGAATCACAACTGGCTTATTCGGGCCAATATGCCTGATCAACTTCTCTGATCCACCTCCCACAAACTTTGGCAAGGAAAAGGCCTCGCATCTGGCCGTTCTGCATCTTATCAGGACCTCACCCACGCCATGCTTGCAGAACAACCTACGTACCGATAAAACTCAAGCCAGCGGGGGATAAAATCCGTGAAAACGGCTTTATCCCCGGCTAATGGCGGGATAAGTATTTAAGTTCTGTCACTGACACAAATGCTCATGACGCCAACGCTAAACAGCTTTGTTGATCAACTCCGCTTTCACGGGGTTACTCCGACGTATGAATTCGTAGCGTCAAAAAGGGATTGGTAGTGCTTTATCGACGCCGTCTCTCGTCATACCCGCCGCCAATGATTCCGTTGGGGCACTGACCGCTTACGACGACGGCGACGAACTGACTGTCGAAATTGGCCAATTACACCACACACATTTTTCTGCGTATAATTATGATGGCGAGACCAATGAACAGCGACTTGGTGCCGCAATCGAGGACGCTGCCAGATTCGTAGCCGAAGTCTTTGCCGATCGCATCTACATTTCTGTTGACTTTGCTGGCGAACGGTGCATCGGTTCGTCGCACGGTTACTTGCATTCCGGGAATCGTCCGACGGACATGTTACGCATGCCAGACGCTCCACTGTTTCACAATGAAGCCACAAGATCAGAACGCTACGTTTGGTCCGGGCCAGCCAACATTCCGTGACAGAACATATGTTTAACCGTGACGGCATCGCCCCGCGCTTTGTATTTCAAATCTCAAATCTCAAATCTCAAATCTCAAATCTCAAATACGAAATTTCAAATACGACAATCGCGGCCCGCTGGGCACGCGGTTAAACGAGTGCTCTATCGGACTCCGTTCCTCGAGCGTGCTGCATTAGTTACAGGCATCTGATGCACCTGACATCTGTAGATTGCTTGAAGCAAAAGTTGTTCGCAAAGTTTGCCAATACAAATTCCCCGGGCACGGGCAGACATCGGGACGAGGCTGTGGGACGTCATGCCGGGGATCGAATTAATCTCCAGGATCCAGGCCTTCCCGGCTGAATCGACACGAAGATCCGTGCGACTGATTCCGGTGACTCCGCAGGCTTTGCACGCGGACAGGACAATTTGGTTGAGATTCGCGGGCAAGTTTTTGGGTGCGACTTCGTACCTGGTTTTTTCGTCGGTGTATTTGGCGGAGTAATCATACCAGCGGGCGGCAGGCAGGATTTCAACGACCGGATACACCACGCCATTGATAACAGGAACGGTTACTTCGCGGCCTGCAATAAATTTTTCAATAAGGAACACCTCTCCCCAGCGCGCGGCTTCAGCAGCGGCGGCTTCGATTTCCCGTTCCGAATCCACAATAGAAATGCCGACGCTTGATCCCTGGGCGGCCGGCTTCACAACCTGCGGATAGCCGATCTGGCGTGACGCATTTTTGATCGATTCGCCGGACGCAGTGGAATGCAACGCCAGGCCGGGTGCGACTGGCAGTCCGGCTTTTGCCAGGACTTCGCGAGTCGCGACCTTGTCAAACGTCAGCGCCGATGCTTGTGCAGAACTTCCGAGCCACGGTATTCCAAGTCGTCCCAGTCCTCGCTGCAGTGTCCCGTCTTCACCGCCGGTACCATGCAGCATCGGGAGGATGACATCCGTACTGCGCGGGATTTCATGCAGAGCCAGGATTGCCGTATCGAATTGCAGTACTCGATGCCCACGCTGTTTTAATGCCGCAGCGACGCAGGCACCACTCTCCAGACTGACCTCGCGCTCTGCCGAGACACCACCGGCCAGAACAACGATTCGCAGGGGGCCACATTGAGACATGATTGGTGACATCGCTGATCCTCCGTGATGCTAAAGATTGAGTTCTTGTCGTGCCGCAAAGAACTGCGCAAGTTATTTGGTACTTGTCTGTTGTGCGATGGACGGATTGCCACAAAAAAAACAGCGAGGGCATTTCCCGCAACCCAGGAAAGAGCCGGAAAGAGATTTTAACCGCGGATTTCGCGGATTTCACAGATAAACACACAGGGACTCATCCGTGTCATCCGCGAAATCCGCGGTCAAAAATGTGATTGCAAAATCCACTGCATCCCAAATGGACCGCACAAAACTTCAGCGTCCTGCGCAAATTCAGAACGTTAGTAGTACAAAACAATACAAGTAGTAACGTGCAACAATCAGAGTCAGCGGTCGAGAAGCACGAGCAATCGTTTTTGTGTCTTTTTGAGTTTTTCGTGGCCATCCGCTGTGTGTTGCGGTCGAAGGCCGGGCCAGATTTTCTGGCAACGATCATCCGCGCCCCCTGAATCAAATCATCGACTCAACTACCAGACCTTAATTTCCAATTCCAGATTGACGGCAAATTTCTCGGCGACCGCTTTTTGAATTCGGCTGATGAGTTGCTCGACGTCTTTGCTGGTCGCACCCGATTCCGTCACGATAAAGTTCGCGTGCCGTTCACTGATTCGAGCTTTGCCGACGGACAGGTTTTTCAGTCCGCATTGTTCAATCAGAGATCCGGCACTCAGCCCGCGTGGGTTGCGAAAGATGCAGCCCGCAGATTGATCGGCTAACGGCTGAGTCGAGCGTTTCATGATCCAGTTCTTGCGCATCCGACGCATCAACTCTTCAGAATCGTCGTGTATGAGTTCCAGCGTCGCCGACAGAATCAGCAAATCCTGAATACTGCTGCGGCGGTACGAAAACGATAACTCATCACCACGTCGCACGGCAATCTCATTATCCTGAGTCAGGACCCGGACACTTGTGATCAGCTGACCGATATCACCCGTCCGTCCGCCGCTGTTGCCCACAACGGCACCGGCCATTGTGCCGGGGATCCCGACGAGATACTCGATGCCTCCCAGCCCACTTCGAATGGCTTCCGCCACAACGTGCGACAACAACGTTCCACCACCAGCCGTCAGCGACGTACCCTCAATCCTGACCTCACTCAGGAGTGGTTCGACAACTCGCACGACAACACCCTGCACACCCGCTTCGCGCACGAGGAGATTTGATCCGCTGCCGAGGATATGGATCAGGAGTTGCTGGCTGCGACAGGTCGTAATGACCTCCAGCAGTTCTGCTTCTGTCCGTGGCGTCGCAAGGTACTGCGCAGGGCCACCCACGCGCAGCCATGTGTGTCGGCTGAGCGGTTCGTCACGCTGCAGAATTTCGTTGAAGTCTTCGATGGATTTCGTCATGAATCTGATATGTCCTGCCTGCTCCCATTGTGATCACCACGTCGCCCGGTCGCCCGGAATGGTCTAATCTTGCCAGTATCTGGTCAAGATTCGTCATCAGGAAAGCGCTGCCTCCCGATTCAGAGATCCTGCGGACCAGAGTTCCCGAAATGCGTCTGCAGTGAGCGTTTGAAGCCATTTCCCGCGCGGGAAGTACCGGAAGGATAAGGCATTCGTCCGCAAGTGAAAGCGCGGAACGGAAATCTTCAAAAAGTGCCGAAACCCGCGACAGCTGATGCGGCTCAAAAACAGCGACCAGACGGCGGTTCGGGAAGACACTGCGTGCAGTTTCGAGAGTGGCGCGGATTGCGGTTGGGTGATGAGCGTAGTCGTCGATCCAGTCGATCCCGAATCTCTGCCCGCGGTGTTCGAAACGCCGTTGAATTCCCGCGTATGCCGCGATGCCGCGGATGGCTGTCTCGACAGAGACACCGATCGCAACAGCCGCAGCAATCGCAGCCAGGGCGTTCTGTCGATTGTGAAGTCCGGGCACCTGGAGTTGCACCAGCCCGACATCATGAGTTCGGTTGCGGAGCAGAAACGTCTGCCGCTGACTGTGGCCATGAATTCCGCCAGGTCCTGATTCACAGGAGACGGCATTCCAGTCCGCATCGCCATGCCGCGAAAATGAAATGGTGCGTCGTCGGCTGGTTGCGGCGATCGCCGCAGAACGCATGCAGTCATGGTTGAAAACCAGAGTCCCATCGGTCGGCAGCCGCGCGACAAAATCGTGGAAGGTTTGATCACATTCCGCCTGCGATGTAAAGCAGTCGAAGTGATCCGGTTCGATTCCGGTCAGCACAACCGTCCTGGGCGACAGGTGCAGAAACGATTGACGGTATTCGCAACTTTCGACAACAGCCACGGTTCCAGAACCAAAGATCCCGGAGCGACTTCGATTTCTCATCACGCCACCAACATACGCCGACGGATTACGGCCTGCCTCCTGCAGGATACACCAGGTCATTCCGCTGGTTGTTGTTTTGCCGTGTGTCCCTGCCACGCATGCCTGCTGGCGGGATGAAAGTAACAAGTTGAGTCCCTGCGAAAGTGACATTGGCGTTAAACCAAGCGATCGGCAGCGCTGCAGCAACGGACAGGACTCCGGTACAGCCGATGAACAGACGACATACTCAGGAGTGTCTGCGAAAATCTGTTCCGCCTGATCCGGATGAAAAAGTCTGAATGAAAGAGAATTGTTCAATTCAGGCCGACCAGACTGGCCGAATTCCACGTCGTGATCCGTACCTGTCACAGATTCACCGGCGTCGAGCAGCAACTCGCCAAAAGCTCGCATCCCGGCTCCCAGAGCTCCGATCAGCAACCAGGGACATTTCCTGACTGAAGCAGAACTGTCGATCAACCGTCCTTTGTTTTCACTTAACATATCATTTTTCACGGGGCCATCCTGGCGATCATTCCGGGTGTCAGTTTCTGGACCTGCCACTTGCACAAGCGGGAACGGTACTGGTTTTGTGCGGTTTTTGACAGACCGAGACGGGCAAAAACAGGGCGGAACCGGGGGAGTGGTGTTCCAGCGGAGAATTCAAGGACCAGAAAATTAACAATTTTTCAAATTTACGGAGCCTGACTTGCAAGTGAAGTGACATTCGTGCTGAAAAATGTATTTTGTGACTCTCCGCCTCGTGTTGGATATGTGGGAGCGCGATCGGTAGTAGATTGTCGTTGTCTGCACGGCTTCGCTGCCCGATTTTCAACGGTTTCCAACAGCATTCACATCCTTGAATTTGTTACCCTGAAAATGAACAACCAAGTCTTTGAAAACGACGGAGAATTCGGACCAGCCCCCGATGCTGACTCCTCAGGGCTGAATGCGTCCCTTGCCGAATGCGTGTACCTCGTCGATGACGATCTCGAAGTGCTCAAACTTATTGGCACGATGCTGCGTATTTCCGGGTACGAGGTTCGAGCGTATAGTGCTCCGTCAGAGTTCCTCGATGATTCGAAACAGTTGCCGCCAGGTGTGGTCGTCACCGATCAGCATATGGGTCTGATCGAGGGCACAGAGGTTCAGCGCCGCCTTTCGGATCGTCCGAATCACTTCAAGACAATTCTCATCACGGGATATTCGACCACCAGTCTCGCTGTGACTGCCATGAAAAACGGTGCCGTGACAGTCCTTGACAAACCGTTTGAGTGCAGTGACTTGCTCGCCGCTGTCAAAGAAGCGTTTCGACAGTTGAAGCACGCCGATTCGTTCGACGAAGTTTTGCCACCCGTTCTTCCGTCGGGAGAATCATATCTGGATCGATTGTCAGTCCGCGAACGAGACGTGATTGAGCTGATCTACCGTGGAAGTACCAACAAATCGACAGGAATTCAGCTAGGGATCAGCTACAAGACGGTGGAAAAACATCGAAGCAGCGCGATGAGGAAACTGGAGGTGGCCTCAATGGCCAGTCTTGTCCGCCTGCTGGATCGGGATTTGGGACGACAATGAGCGATCTGGTCGGGGTTCTTACAAGGAAGTCCGGTTTCCTGCCAGGAATGGTTTTCTCTGCGTCCGACACATGATAGTCTGATGAGCAGGAAGAGCCTGAATTTCTCATCGCGTACTTTACGCTCGCCCGAAGCAACAGACCATTTGGTCTCATCTCGGCGAACATGATTCGTGGGATTCCGATTGGCAGAGCAACAAAGATGCAGATTCCGGTCGCAGCTCAGAACTTTCTGGATTTGGTCGAAAAGAGCGAGCTGTTTACAGGATCGCAGATCAGGAGAATTCTAGACCGGTTCAAGATCCCGGAAGCCGCGACGGCACGGGAGACCGCGAAACTTCTCGTTCGTGGACATGTGCTGACTCCGTTCCAGGCCGAACGTCTTCTCGAAGGACGATATCGGGGCCTGGTGATCGACGGCTATCGTATTCGCGAAGTGCTGGGTTTTGGGGGCATGGGTTGCGTCTTTATCGCTGAAGATCCAAAAGAAGATCGTAAGGTGGCGATCAAGGTTTTGTCCTCGGATCACGCTTTGGATGCGGGAATGCTGGCCAGAATGAAACTGGAAGCGATCGCCGGAATGCGACTTAATCATCCGAACATCATTCGCACATATCGAATGGACACAACGGGCGCAGTCCATTATCTCGTAATGGAACTTTTTCGCGGCATCAGTCTGCATGAACTGGTCGCATTGTACGGAGCCCTCAAGTGGCCAATGGTTTGTGACATTGCGTTGCAGGCAGCCGAAGCGCTGAAGGCCGCACACGCGCAGGGCATTATTCATCGTGACATCAAGCCCGCAAACTTTCTGATTGACAAGGAAGGTGTGACGCGAATTCTGGACTTCGGCCTGGCGATGATGAACGATGTACCGGAAGAGGAGTTTTCGTTGTCAATGGTATTTGGCCACGACTGCCTGGGAACGCCTGACTATATCGCTCCGGAACAATCGCTGGACAGTCGTCATGTCGATGCACGAGCGGACATCTACAGCCTGGGCGCAACACTGTACGTTGCACTGACCTCGCATGTCCCGTTTTCGGAAAAATCCAACAAAGCGAAGCTGGAAGCCCATCGATCGAAACGACCGAGGAATGTTTGCGAGCTGCGTCCTGAGATCCCCGCAGAAATCGGAGCCATCATTGCGAAGATGATGGAAAAGGATCCGGCAAAGCGTTATCAGTCGGCCGCTGAACTTGCGGATGCTGTCAGGCCGTTCGCAAAGCGAAAGGCGATTCAGTTCGATTTTCGTGAATTAGTGACCCTAAGGGCAAAACAGGCAAAGGCGAAAGCAGAGCAGTCAGGGAAAAAATCGGCCGGGCCACGATCATCCATCACATCATCGTCTGGCTGGCTCCGGGAAGGCAATTATCAGATTGGGGATGGATCCGACAGCTTCAACTCATCGGAAACGCGTTCGATTCGGCAGCCGGAACCTGGTCAAATCCGCACGGAGCCCGTGCGTTCGGCGACACCAACTTCTTCGCGCACGAACGCACTCAAAGGGCCTGCACCGGCTGGCTGGCGACTGCAGATTCTGGACACACAGCGCGAGGTTGCCCTGACGAAGGCCCGTACTTCGATCGGTTCTGCAAATGGTGCCGACGTCCTGTTACTGCGTGAAGATGGGGTTGACAGCGTCCAGTGCTGGCTGGAATTCGACGGACAGCACTGGCAACTGCATCAGGAATCAAGAATTCTCCCCACTTTCGTCAACGGAAAAGTGGAAGCGATGTGTGCCCTGAACCATGGCTCCAAACTCACCTTCGGCGGAAAAAAAGGTGTGCAACTTATCAGCCTTCAGCAGGAGGGAAAAAATCGAAAACAACTCATCTCGTTAGTGATCGTAATCACTGTGCTCCTGTCCGGCAGTGGAATTGCCTGGTTGTTGCTGAGTCGGTTTCAGATCGGTTGAATGATCATTCCAGTTTTAGTGGGCGTTGCATGAGCTCAACCGTTGCTTCACGCGGGTTTTTGTTTTCGAAGAGCACTCGATAAACCTGTTCGGCGATCGGCATGTTGATCCCGCGCTGGCGGGAAAGATGGTAAACGCTTCGCGCGGTAAAGACGCCTTCCGCGACAGCCGTCATGGATTCCAGGATCTCCGGGAGTGACTGACCGCGGCCCAGGGCTTCGCCGACAAAGCGATTGCGACTGTGCGGGCTGTTGCATGTCGTGACAAGGTCTCCCAGACCGGCAAGACCAAAGAACGTTTCGCTGTTGGCCTCCAGTGCTGTCCCGAAGCGAACCATTTCCGCTAATCCTCGTGTCAGCAATGCAGCCTTCGCATTGTCGCCGAACTTCAATCCGTCACAGATTCCGGCAGCAATTGCGATCACATTTTTCAATGCACCTGCAAGTTCAACGCCTCGCTGGTCTGTATTGGAGTAAACACGCAGGGTTTCCATCGACAACAGTGACTGAATGTGTTCTGCTGCGTCGAGCGATTCGCACGCAGCCACGATACTTGCGGGTTTGCGCGCAGTGATTTCTTCGGCATGACACGGGCCTCCCAGCACAACGACCGGACGTTCACCGGCAATTTGCCGGATCATCTGACTTGGGCGGAGCAGCGTGTCATTTTCGATCCCTTTCACAGCGCTGACAAAAAGCGCTTGATCGGGAATCAGCGATGCCAACTGCTGAATGGCCTCACGAAGACCACGTGTCGGAACGCAAACCAGCACCACAGAAGCCTCCCGCAGTGCCATTTCCGGATCCGCTGTCACTTCAATCGAAGCCGGCAGTTTGACGTGTGGCAACAGCCGGCTGTTTTCACGCGTTTCCTGGATATGTCGGGCAAACGTCTCATTCCTGGCCCACAAACGCACTGATACGTCCGGGTTTTGCGCGGCAACCCATGCACATGCAGTTCCCATGGCTCCTGCACCAAGCACACTGACAACGGTCATAGTGATTCCACTGTAAATCAGGAAAACAACAAAGGTACGAAGATGTGTATTTCAGCGGAGTGTCGCGTGAACGCAACAGACTGTGGACGGAAAACCCGGAAACGTGGTAATCCGATAGTTCGACGTGATGGCGTCGCGCGGCTATCACAAATAGCCCGACCGTTACCACCGGTTTTCTTCCACGATCGCTAATGTTTCTTTTAATGAACATGCTTCAGCAATCGTTTTATTCTCCCCTGTCTGCCCTTTGTGGGGAATACTCCACTAGTCTCGTTTCGTCCCCGCAAAACGTGGAGAGGGTGCATTGCTATGTCGGATTATTCTTCCGATCTTCTCGTCACTGAACGACGCAGAACAGGTCGCAGACGACTGACTTCAAACTGCAAACCTGCGGTCGTTGAAGAAAAAGTCACGGAAAGAAAAACTACACGAGCCGTCAAGATCGAGCTGGAATCAGTCCAGACAGCTTCGGAAATCACGATCGAAGACCGTCGTGAAATCACCGATCGTCGCCGCCTGGATCGCCGTCGGCAGATTGATCCGACGACCTGCGAACGCGACTATTCAGACAACGAGGTGGAATTCATGAAGTCGATGGACGACTACAAACGCAAGAGCGGTCGATCGTTTCCCACCTGGAGCGAAGTACTGGAAGTGCTGAACAGCCTCGGATACCGCAAGGTGGCTGATCCGTCCACAATGGAATGGCGCACTTTTGGAGAACGCAGGGGCTCGCTCTAGCCTGCATTGCGCACAGCATCGTAGGCCGGACCGAGCAAACCCATTGATTGCCGGAGCGGCGCCCGCCAATTCCTCCTGGATCGAGGTGACGGAGTGTGATGACAAGAAATCCGGGTTTGCGCTGTTCCGGCATGAGCGGCGGGCTTGATCCGGCCTACACCGTGCGCAATGCAGCCTCGCCCGACTTCATCAGTGCGATGAAACAAGACACCATTTTTGTGGGTTTCTGGTCCAACGTTTCCACGACAGTTCGCTCAAGGGTTCAAGGAAACTCGCGATGATCAGAATCAGTCAACTCACTTCCGCTTCGGTGCCCACAACCCGATTTTGCGGATTCGGGCTGTGCTTTCTGCCGCGCGAAGTTCCGGTTCAAGATCGGCCGGTAACCCAAAATCAGCCAGTAGTTTCACGCGGCCTGCCGACAGCATCTGCTGGTTTACAAGCGTGCCGTCCGGTTCAAAGACCCATGCCAGGGTGCGTCCGTAGCGATCGATTTTGGGATAGTCAATCCTCAATGCCACTTCCCGGCCTTCGATGCGATCTCGCAACCAGTCCGTGGCTTCGGCAGAAAATGGTTCTGGTGTTTTGTCGCGAAACCCAGCTTCCGGTGCATCAATCCCCAGCATGCGGACACGCCGTCCGTCGTCGAGATCAAACGTGTCGCCGTCAATGACATGCTGCACGAACGCTTTCGTGCGTGGTTTTCCGTCGCTGGCCAGTTCGGGCCTGAACACGGCGATTCGCACGACGGCCAGCACCACAAAGATCAGCAGCGCCGTGGTGGCAGGAGTCAACGGACGGCGCGTCCGCAGCTTCTGATCCTTTCGGGCCATGATATCAGTTACACCTCCTGGTTCCCGGACGAGAATCAGATAACCGCCAGCATTACATTTCCTGCCCGGTCAACCGTGCTACTTCGTTGACATCTTTGTCGCCGCGACCAGACAAACACACGATGATCACGTCTTCAGCACGGCGCTGTGCAGCAGACTTCATCGCGTACGCGATTGCATGAGACGTCTCAATTGCCGCGAGAATTCCCTCTGTTCTGGCCATCGTGCTGAACGCACTCAGCGCCTCATCGTCCAGAATATTGACGTAGTTTACGCGGCCTGAGTCTTTCCAGTAACTGTGTTCCGGGCCGACTCCCGGATAATCAAGTCCGGCAGAAATTGAATGCACATCGGACGTCTGGCCGTCATCATTCTGTAAGACGTAGCTGTAACTGCCGTGCAGAACTCCCGGCTGGCCGTGCGTCAGCGTACTTGCGTGGTCCCCTGGATTCGACCCGCGTCCGCCAGCCTCCACACCCGTCAGCGCGACACTCGAATCGTCGACAAACGGATAGAACATTCCCGCCGAATTGGAACCACCTCCGACACAGGCAATCACTTCATCAGGAAGTCGCCCCACCTGGTCCAGACACTGCTCCCGCGTTTCACGCCCGATGATCGATTGGAAATCACGGACCATCATCGGAAACGGATGCGGCCCCACGACACTGCCAATGATGTAGTGTGTGTCGCGCACGGACGACATCCAGTCACGCATCGCCTCATTGATTGCATCACGCAGCGTGCGTGACCCTGTTGTCACGGGACGCACTTCAGCGCCCATCGTACGCATGATGAACACATTCAGTTTCTGACGCCGCACGTCTTCCTCGCCCATGTACACAACGCAGGGCAGTCCAAACCTGGCACACGCGGTAGCCGCAGCCACGCCGTGTTGACCAGCTCCGGTCTCCGCAATGACGCGGGTTTTGCCCATCCGCTGAGTCAGCAGGACTTGTCCCATCGTGTTGTTGATCTTGTGCGCACCGGTGTGATTGAGATCTTCTCGCTTGAAATAGATCTGTGCCCCACCGCATTTCTCCGTCAGCCGTTCGGCAAAGTAGAGCGGATTCGGACGCCCGACGAAATGTTTCAGCAGATCCCGCAACTGCCGATCAAATTCCGGATCCTGTTGTGCATCCTCGTAGGCAGCAGTGAGCTGATCCAGAGCATACATGAGCGTTTCAGGAACGTACCGTCGACCATACTCGCCAAACCGACCTCGTTCATCCGGGACGGCACTGATGGGTTTATCACTGGCAGACCGTGATAATGAGCCAGAAACGGAGGACATCGACATGAATCTTCTGCCTTAGGAAGGCGCTACGACAGTGGGACGTGACGGGAGAACCCATTAAATATCTCGCCCATTGTAGCAATCGCCTCCGGCATGGCCAATGGCGCGGATACATTCATTCAGATCGCTACAGCTTCGATTCCAAGTTTACCCTGAACGGTACGGCTCAGTGTCTCGCGGACAATTTCGACCGGGATGCGGTCGTAGACCTGCTGGAAAAACCCCTCCACGATCATGTGCATGGCTTCTTTTCGGGAAATTCCTCGACTCATGCAGTAGAAGATCTGGTCCTGATCGACTCGTCCGGTGGTCGCCCCGTGCGTGCAGCGCACGTCGTCGGCTTCGATTTCAAGACCTGGGATGGAATCGCAGCGAGCGTGATCACTCAGCATCAATGCATCGCTGCGCTGATAACCGTCCGTCTGTTGGGCGGCAGGATCAACTTTGATCATGCCTCGCCAGATCACACGAGCTTCATCCCGCAGGACTTCTTTGTACAGCAGATCGCTGTGCGTTCCCTGCGCTTTATGGTGCTGCTGAGTGTAGTAACTGATCCTCTGGCGATCACTGGCAAACGTGACGCCGTTCACTTCGGCTGTGGCAGCACGACCGTTCAGGTTGATGTCCTGATGGATGTGCGACAGCTTGCTGCCAAGGCCGACCACGGTCCACTGCAGCGAAGCGTTGCTGCCCACGACGCCGCCCTGATGCGCGAAGTGCCACGAATTCTGATTCCAGTTCTGCAACTGGACATATCGCAGATTCGCATTCC
>CAMAVB010000232.1 GCA_945861465.1 Candidatus Kuenenia stuttgartensis | reverse complement strand
AAGTTCGACGAAGCGATCGTGCTGCAACGGCGGGTGATCGAGATTCGGGAGAAGAAACTGTCGGCGGATCATCCCAATCTGGCCCTTTCTCGGCGGGCACTGGCGGCGCTGCTCGAGATTCAGGGGGAGACCGACGAGGCGGCGAAGCTCGACGCGCAGGCGCTGGAAGTGCTCCGCCTCCGGCCGCGCAACGGAGACACCGCCGAGGCGCTGCGGCTCACCAAAGAGGGGAACACGCACTTCGAGAACGGCGACTACGTCCGCGCCGAAGCGTTGTACTGGTTGTCCGTCGGCGTTTACGAGCAGGCGCTCGGCCCGGACGCCGCGAACGTCGCGCAGTTGTGGGAAAACCTGTCCCGCGCGATCGCCAAACAAGGCCGCGAAAAAGAAGCTGCGGTTTACGCTCGACGCGCCGAACGGATCCGCGCTAAGTGAGGATCCGCGCTAAGTGACAGGCACGATGAAATCGTACCCCACGACGTGGGGCACGTTTCCAACGTGCCCGTGCCGTACCTTCAGATAGGGAAGCACGTTGGAAACGTGCTCCACGTGGGTGGTTCCCCTTGACTTGTTTCCGGCAAAGGCAAAGCGGTGAGAAGTCGCCGCACTCCAAAGAATTGTCGTTCGGGAGTTGACATCGTAAGCTATCCGTCGTAAACCGGTGGCAACCGGTTTTTGACGACAATGCAAACGTACTTCAGAGAGGACTTGATTATGCGATATTCAATTCTGATGATGTCAGCCGTTGGGTTGGCACTGCTCGCTTCCGGAATTCCGGCATCGGCCCAGGATGTGGAGGAGCTGGAGCAAAAGGCGTTGGCGCTGAAGAAAGAGGCTGCCGAATTGTTTGAGAAGGGGCGCGAGGATGAAGCCCACGGCCTGGAGCGCAAGTCCGAAGGTTTACTTCTGAAAGTGCGGCAACTGGTCAAACAGGAAAAATCAGGCCAGGCTGAAGGAAATCACGAAGAGAAGTCCGGCGCTGACAGTCCGGACCGTCAGCATCTGAAGCAACTTCTGCACGACCTTCGCACCGCTCGCGAGCAGGCGGAAGAGAGGAAAGCACCTGAGCAGGAGCTGGATGAAATCCGTGCTCAGATCAGCCAGGCAGAACGCAAGCTGGCCCATCTTTCTGAACCGCAGAAGCCGCATCAGAAGATTCCGCCGCAGTTCCAGGCTCAGGCCGAGAAGCTGGAACACGCCGCGAGACGGCTACAGCATGTTCGTGTCGCCGCAGAAAATCTGAAGGCTGCGGAAATGCACGATCTGGCTGAAGAGCTGATGAAGAAGGCCGAAGGTATGCAGCAGGAAATACACGCAGCCAAAATAGAACTCGCAAAATTGATGCACGACGGTGAAGGCAAAGATCAGGGGCCAAAAGGTGAACTTCAACAGCTGCGATCCGAAAATGAACAGCTGCGAAGCGAAATGAAAGAACTGCGAGAAGTGATCGGGCAACTGCGAAAAGATGCGGACAAATAACAATCCGCGTTGAATTTTGGCGAGCGGCAGGGCGTCAGCCCTCCGAGCGAAGTTGCATGCACCCGGAGGGCTGACGCCCTGCCGCTCGCCATGTTCAGGCTACGGTTTCTGCGACTCCAGCTGTTCCATGATCTCACTGATCTCGAGCACGCGGCGCTGGAAGTCGGGATCGCGGTGAATTTCGTGCGTCGGAACGGTGCTGTGCGGCATCGGGATCTGGTGCTTCAGGCGGCCGGGACCGCGACTGAAGATGAAAACCCGGTCGCCGAGATACACGGCTTCTTCAATAGAATGCGTCACAAAAAAGACGGTTGCTTCGACATCATTCCACAGCTTCATCAGCAGATCCTGCATCTGCTGCCGCGTATGCGGGTCCAGCGCACCGAAAGGTTCGTCCATCAGGATGATTCTGGGATGCAGGATCAGCGTGCGGGCAATCGCCACGCGCTGACGCATTCCGCCGGATAATTCGTGAGGAAACTTACCGGCATCGGACTGCACATTCAACCCGACCCGCTGAATCCAATCCCGCGCCTTTTCATGGCGTGTGGCTCGATCGACACCCCGACATTCAAGACCGAAGGCGACATTGTCCAGCACCGTGCGGTTGTCGAAGCTCGTGTAATCCTGAAACACCATCCCGCGATCAGGACCCGGCCCCATCACAGGTTTGCCGCTCACCAGCACCGACCCGCTCGTGGGAGGATGCTGCGGGTCCAGACCGGCGATCATCCGCAGTACGGTGCTCTTGCCGCAACCGCTCGGTCCCAGCACCGTGATGAATTCGCCTTTGCCGACGAGATCTTCGATCTCAAACGTCACGTCCGCAATCGCCGTAAACGCATCGCTGCTGCCCACGTTGTAGGTCTTCGTGACGTTTTTGAATTCAACAATGTTTTTGGACATGACTTCTGAAGCCAGGAGTGAAAGGCGTGTCATTACCCACATCGTCCATGAAGAATCGGCACTTTTCGTTTAACCCGAGCCAACGGCGAGGAATCCTTCAACCCGTCTCCTCACCGTTGGCTCGGGTTAAACATTCATCACCGCCAGAACAAACGCAGCGTACCGCGCGTGAGCTGCCACAGAGCATTGCGTTCGGCATCTCGTCCGTATTTCCAGCGGAAAATCAGACATTGCAACAGCGACAGGCACTGATCGATCAGCCACGCAACGATCGGAATCGTCAGGATGATGATCGCCATGATTTCCGTAATGCCACGTTTGCGACCGACGTTCAGCAAGTTACCAAGACCGCCTGCACCGCCTGCATCATTGACGACTTCCACGAGCATGATGTATCCAAACGCCAGCCCGAAGAGGACCCGTGCGGAATTGAAAATTGTCGGCAGCGCCAGCGGCACAAGCACCTTGAGCACGATCTGCAGCCGCGATGCACCGAGCGTCAAGGCGGTCTCCACATAACGTTGCGCCACATCGCGGATCGCGTCGGCCGCATCCGACACGATGAACGCAACGCAGGCGATGAAGATGAACATGAATTTTTCGGTCTCCCCGCTCTTGAACAGCGCGAACACCAGAGCTGTCAACGCCGCGATGGGGATATTTCGCCCAAACAGAATCAAGGGCGAGAGGAAGGCACGGACCAGGGAAAAGCAACCTGCCGCCACTCCCAACGGAATGCCGACCAGCAACGCCAATGAGAATCCGATGGCGACGCGCGTCAATGATTTGACGGTGTTGTTGAACAGATGACTCTGCGGTGACTTGCTGTCCCAGAGTTTCGGAAAGTAATCGAGCGCTTCTCTCGGAGAAGGCAACTGCGAATATCCCAGAATGCGTTCTTCATGTTCGCCGTGTGTGACATACCACCAGGTACAGAAACAGATTCCAAGACAGACGACTGCGGCCAGCAAACTCTGCCAGCGCGGAATCTCCGTTCGCAGACCAAGCAGGGGCATTCGATGGACGACGGGTTCGACAGGAATACCTGGTAGAGCAGCAGCCTCGGAAACACCGGACGCTGGAACCGACGCGGGCTGCTCGATCGGCGGTGGATCTGTTTCGCTCATGGCTGACGGTTACTTTCCGAGAATCCATGCAAACAACCCGCGTGCCAGATGCATACGGTTTTCTGCCTGCTGAAACACGATACTCTGCGATCCATCCATCACGCCATCCGTCACTTCCAGACCGCGCTTTGCCGGCAGGTCGTGCATGAATTTCGCGTCCTTGGGAGCAGTCTTCATCAGTTCTTCGTTGACCTGGAATTCGGTGAACGCCTGCATGCGTCTGACGGCATCTTCTTCCTGCCCCATGCTGGCCCAGACGTCAGTGTAAACGATGTCGGCGGACTTCACAGCCGCTGCGGCGGAATGCACTTGATGAACGCGATGCTGCGGATATCGCTTTGTAAGCTCCTTCAAAAAGGCATTCGATAACTCAAAGCCCTTTGGCGCGGCGAGCGTCATTTTCATCCCGGCCATTGCGGATGCAATCGCCAGCGACATCGCGACATTGTTTCCATCCCCGACAAACGCCAGATGTACGTCCTGCAGAGTCCCCAGAGTCTCCTGAATCGTCAGTAAATCCGTGAGTGCCTGGCAGGGATGACGCTCATCCGACAAACCATTGATCACCGGGCAACAGGAGTGTTTCGCAAAGTCCACGATGAGCTGATGCGAATAAGTCCGCATCGTGATCACGTCGCTGAAGGAACTCAGGACTTTGGCAATGTCCGGCAGGGATTCGCGACCATTCAAGCCCGCTTCGGCGGTGGTCAGAAAGATGCCTGACCCGCCGAGATGAATCATGGCGGCTTCAAAACTGTTGCGCGTTCGCAGCGAAGGTTTCTCAAAAAGTTGCGCGAGGACTCGACCCTGCAACAGTGGGGGCCGTTCGCCCTTTTTGAACAGGGCCTTCAAGTCCGTCGCGCGTGCCAGAATGTCCGACAGGTCCGACGGATTCAGATCATAAAGTGAAGTCAGATGCTTCATCGTTCGGCATCAGTATTCAGGCCGTCACAGTCGTGAACTGCGGCGGTTGTTTCAGAAAATGAAAAAGACTGAGCCATCCCAACGCGCGGAACAACTCAGTCAGCCAGATTTCCCTGCGTTTCGAAAAACGCATGTTTCAGTCACTCGCCGTATGTTGATGCGACATGGAGCCACATACGACACCACCCATCAGCCCGTGGGCACGGTTTCCCGAAAAAAGAAACGGGCAGTATGGCAAGTCTTGGCCGTCGCGCTAAGCCTCTGCCGGCAAAAACCAGCGATTTTCGGCGTTCGGGCTTTGCGGTCGCTGTGGGGCAAGCGGCGGAAGTGAATCTACCGTTGCTGAATTCGCAGGAATTCAGCCCCCTCGTTCGAACAACTGAATTCTTGCGAATGCGGCTACCACTTTGGCAGGAAATGTTCTGCTGCGCCTCGTGGCTAGGCCGTTGGCGTTTCCCGAGCATAATCGAACATTGGTGACGACAGGTAACGTTCTCCGGAGTCTGGCAGCACGACCACGATTGTCTTACCGGCGTTTTCGGGACGCGCCGCGACTTTCAGGGCTGCGGCCATGGCCGCTCCGCAACTGATACCGCACAGGATGCCTTCTTCGCGCGCGACACGTGGAGCCATTTCCATCGATTCTTCGTCCGTCACCTGTATGACTTCATCCACCAGCGACATGTCGAGTACGTCGGGTTTGAAGCCGGCACCGATTCCCTGGATCCGATGCTTGCCAGGCGCGCCGCCGGAGAGGACAGGGCTGCCAGCCGGCTCCACAGCGATCGACTGCAGTGGCAGTCCTTTTTCTTTCTTCAGATAACGTGAGACGCCCGTAATCGTGCCACCGGTTCCGACACCCGACACGAAGATATCGACTTTGCCGCCAGTGTCTTCGAAGATTTCCGGTCCAGTTGTGCGAAAATGAATCTCCGGATTGGCAGGGTTCTTGAACTGCTGAGGAATGAAGCAATTCGGTTTCTGTGCCATTTCTTCGGCTCGTGAAATGGCACCCTTCATGCCTTCCGCTCCGGGCGTGAGGATCAGTGTTGCGCCGAACGCGCGCAGAATCATGCGGCGTTCGATCGACATTGTTTCCGGCATCGTGAGTGTCAACTTGTAGCCGCGAGCCGCACAGACATAGGCCAAAGCGATGCCCGTGTTGCCGCTGGTCGGTTCGACAACTTCCATACCGGGCTTCAGGCGTCCGGAGCGTTCGGCGTCCCAGATCATCGCCGAGCCGATTCGACACTTCACGCTGTACGCCGGATTGCGACCTTCAATCTTCGCAAGCACGGTCGCGCTCATCCCGGCAGTCAGGCGGTTGATGCGAACCAGGGGCGTCCTGCCAATGGTCTCAGAATTGTCGCTGAATATCGCCATCTGTCGTTAACCTTTCTCAATTGAAATGAAGTCGTTTGATCCATCGACAGCAGTCTAACGACGAATCGTGAATTCGTAAAACCTCCACGCAAGCCTGACGGAAGATGAGTGCCGTCGCCGCTTTCGGTAGGTCCTGCTTGCCGAGCAGGACTTCGCGGCTACGCCGCGACCAGCGACCAGTCGCGGTCGAAAGCACGGCCACGCGGCGACAGTCCTTTCCGGCAGAAAGGACCTACCAAACACAGTCCTTTCCGTCAGAAAGAAACTACCAAACACGGTCCTTTCCGGCAGAAAGAAACTACCAAACACGGTCCTTTCCGTCAGAAAGAAACTACCAAACACGGTCCTTTCCGGCAGAAAGGACCTACTTCAAAAATCCACCGTGCCGGCCCCTGTTCGCTCTCATGCTGCAGTTCAGTCGTTTCTGCGTGCCCATTGGGCGTAAGGCACGGGTCCAAGAAATGCCGGGTTTTCCAGGGGAGCGGCTTTGCCGAGTTCACTGATGAGGGGCGTGGCGAACTGAAACCCGGCGTATCCGGCGAGGAGCGGGATCATGAGCAGTTTGATGGTCCAGCGATACGGCCACCATGCCGTTTGAGTCTGCTGCATCCCGCGATGATAGGCCCATGCGACGAGGATTCGAGCGGGATAGGTGAGGAGGATGAAGAACGGTGTCTGGACGAGGAGTGCATCTGCTGGCAGGAGTCTGATTTTGGTAAGATACAACGGAAACGTCATGACGAACATCAGCATCGTGGTCAGCATCCAGCATAACGGAGTACTGCGGATCACACGCCTTGCCGCGCGGACCGAGAAGATGGCACTGAATCTACCCGTCACTGCCTGATGAACCTGTAACTGTGGCAACCATGCCGCGACGGGAATCATCAATATGCCTCCCAGAAACGAGAGCAAACCGAAGATGGGCGAAGTGCGTCCGGGAGCGGAAAAGGCTACCAGCAGACCAGCCGGAACGGACAACCAGATCGCAGATCCGGCGTAAGCTTTCAGGCCGATCCAGAAATGCTGAACGGGCTTGACCAGTTGCAGCACCTGCTCGGTACCTTCCGACATTTCCTCACGGCCCTTGCGCGTGAAAATCTTCCGCAAAAACCAGGTGATATTCCTGAACGGTCGCAGAAAGCATCCGACCTTGCCACCGCGCGCGATGGCCAGCATCAGATGCACGGCGACAATCGTCTGGAGGACCTCCAGAATCGTCTGCATCTGGATCACCTGCGGATGCCTGGAACCAAGGATCACGGCGGCGGCGCTGACTCGTTCGGCCTGAATGCGAATCGGGATCAGCGACAGGATCGAAAAGAAGACGATCACACCTAACCGGGGTGCGAGCGCCATCAGTGGAAAACCGTCACGCAGCCGCCCGCTGACTGCCACGCGCTTCTGGGGTTCGATCAGGTAGCCAAGTGTCAGAATATTCGTCAGAATGTTCAAACCCGGAATGGCGGCCAGAATGGCCAGCACCATGACCAGGCAGCCGGTACCGAAGGCCAGATGGATGCACCAGAATACGGTTCGAATGGGCTTCCAGATTCCCGGAAAACGCCCAGGCCCCATCCGGGCTTCAATGGGAAGAATTGGGGGCGACGTTTCTGCCGGTGCCGGAATCAGGAACGGGCTATCTGGCGGAGATTCTGTCAGAATGGAGGTCATGGACAGGATTCCCCAAGGATTAACTCGCCTTTGACGCAGGATGTTGTCTTGCTCAATTCGATGAAACATGGCCAGAATTTGAGCTGGAGTTCCAAGTTTCCGGTGCATGATACGAAGTATACAAGTTACGATCAAATCGAGTGCCATTGGGGCGTGCGCTGGCAAAGTCTCGGACATAAATGTCCAAGCGAGCTAAAATACAGGGAGTTCAGTCAAATGCGGGCTGTCGTGATCCTCTTTGCATTGCTGATCGCTGTGCTGGTGCTGAAAGCCGTTCAGGTTGCCGGGCGCGTTGAGCAACTCTCCGGATCGCCTGCTCCAGTTGCGGACGATCAGCAGCTTGGCGCGGCGGTCGCGAGGCTCAATGAACAGTTTCACAGGCAGTGGCAGGCGGAAAACGTTCAGGTCGTGGATTCCGTTGATGATTTTTCCGTGCTGCGGCGGCTGTCACTCGCCATGTTCGGCACGGTGCCGTCTCTGGAAGATATTCGTGCCTTCGAACACGACGACCAGCCGAACAGAATCGATCGCTGGGTTGTCAGGATGTTGCAGGATTCGCGTTACAGCGATTATTTTTCCGAACGTCTGGCCCGCAGTTTGGTCGGTGTTGAAGAAGGTCCGTTCATCGTGTTTCGCCGCGATCGGATGACGGCATGGCTGGCGCAACAACTGCATAAAGACGCTTCGTGGTCTCAAATGACAAAGGAGCTGATCGCTGCAGAAGGCTTATGGACCGATCGACCCGCAGCCAACTTTATCACCGTCGCCCGCATGGAAGACGAAGGCCTGAACGTGAATAAACTGGCGGGCCGCACGGTTCGCACATTCCTTGGTCAGCGAATCGATTGTGCTCAGTGCCATGATCATCCATTTGATCCCGCATGGAAGCAGGCAGACTTTGAGGGACTCGCCGCGTTTTATTGTCAGGCATCGTTGTCGCCGGGCGGTGTGACTGATTACAAGTCAGGCGAAGACAAACAGGAAGTCGTTTACAAAGTGGTCGATCCAGGAGCAGAAACAGGTCGCGTTGTGCCCAGCGCCGTACCGTTTCATCCTGAATGGCTGCCGGCAGACGGTGGTCTGCGACATCGGCTGGCAGCATGGGTCACGCACAAAGACAATCGTCGCTTTGAACGAGCGATTGCAAATCGCGTCTGGGGTTTTATGCTCGGAAAGCCTTTGCACGAACCGGTCGATGATCTGCCGCATCCGGTGGATGGCGAAACCGACGCTTTGGATATTCTGGGGCAGGAATTTCGAGCCCGTGGGGATCGGTTGAGCGTGCTCATTCGCATGATCGCGATGTCCGATGTGTTTCGCCTGTCATCCGAATCGAGTGCAGACGATGAAGAGACCTATACGAAACAAGTGCAGGCGTGGTCGGTATTTCCGCTGGTGCGATTGCGGCCGGAACAGGTGATTGGGTCATTGTTTCAGGCCGGACATGTGCGATCGATCGATCAGAATTCCAATCCGTTCGTACGTGTCACAAAGTTTGGCAACGAGAACGATTTTCTGAACGAATACGGAGACCTCGGCGACGATGAACTGCTTCAGCAGGTCGGCACGATTCCTCAGGCTTTGCTGCGAATGAACGGACGCTTCACGGCGGAACAAAGTAAGGTAGATGGCTTTTCAGCACCGGCGCAGATCCTCAGTTTCTCGCCGGACAACGCCGCTCTCATCGACAATTGCTATCTGGCTTGTCTTTGTCGTCATCCGGCCGTCGATGAACGCGCATATTTTCTGAACCTGCTGGAATCAACAACCGAAGCCGCCGCAGAGAAACGCCAAGCGAATCCTGAGGCACCTGCAGCAAGTCCCGAATCAAAACCCACGCGAACTCGCGCTCAGGTCGTGGAAGATCTTGTGTGGACGTTGTACAACAGTCCTGAGTTCTCCTGGAATCACTAGCATGCATCTCAACCCCACACGTCGTCAGGTTCTGCAGTTTCTGTCCGCTTGCGGCGTTTCTCTGGCACTCCCGGCCATGACAGCCCGTGCCGCAGCGCGGCGGCGGGATGAGCGACCGAAATCGCTGATCACGTTGTGGATGAACGGAGGGATGAGTCAACTGGAGACCTGGGATCCTCATCCCGGCACGAAGTCCGGCGGGGAAGTCAGGGACATTGCAACCACGAACAAAGACGTGCGTATTTCTGAACTGCTGCCGCAGATGGCCGAGCAACTGCACTCGTGCATGTTGATCCGTTCGCTGACTTCGAAGGAAGGTGACCATGAACGTGGGGCGGCGTTTGTGAAAACCGGCTATCGTCCGGAACCGACGTTGAAATATCCGACGCTGGGAGCGATCGCAGCGCATGAACTGCCCAATTCAGAGCTTGAGATTCCTCAATATGTCACTCTGGCACCCGACCGCATCGTGCCGGAAGGCGGGTATCTGGGAAATCAATTTGATGCTTTTCGCGTTTTCCAGCCGGGCATGGGGCTGTCGAATCTGAAGTCGTACGTGAGTCCCGAGCGTCAGGCCGATCGACTGCAGGGGTTGAATGTCGTCAGTCGGCAGTTTGAACAGCGTCGTCAGTTCGGAGCAAAACGGACGCTGCATCAGAATACGCTCGATCGCGCGCTGGAAATGATGTCGTCGGAGCAATTGAAGGCTTTTGAACTGGATTCCGAAACTTCAGGCGTTAAGGCGGCTTATGGCGACACGTCATTTGGTCGCGGCTGTCTTGTCGCGCGGCGGCTGGTGGAAGTGGGAGTTCGCTCCATTGAAGTGACTCTGCCAGGATTCGATACGCACGTGGCGAATCACAGTGGTCATGTCACGAATTGTAAGATTCTTGATCCGGCGATCGCGACGCTCATTCAGGAATTGCGAGATCGCGAACTGCTGGATTCGACGATCGTGCTGTGCATCAGTGAGTTCGGTCGCACGCCCGGCATCAATCCGGCAGCCGGCCGTGATCACTGGCCAAACTGGTTTTCCTGCATGATTGCCGGTGGCGGATTCCGTGAAAACACGGTCATTGGATCAACACCAACCGACGTGTTTGAAGGGAAGAAAGCCGACGGTAAATTGATTCTGCCTGCCGAACCGGTCCTGGTTCCCGAGCTTTACGCCACAATCATGGCGACGATGGGTATTGACTTCCGCAAGGAAATCCTCACTCCCATCGGTCGCCCGATTCGGTTCGCCGACGCCTTGCCTTCCGCGTATTTGCTTAAGAACCCCTAAAAAAACCTCCGTGGCCGCGTTGTGTCGAGAGTGGTCGAGATGCAAGGAAGAGCGACGAGACGACAAATGCCGTCGAGGAGTGATGACGCTGCAGATCGACCGCTATCGACGCAACCCTCCGGGACGTTTGTGTTTGCGTCTCAGGCTGCGTCGTTCGTCATCGACGGGGTGTCCCGTCTCTTCCTCACTTCTTGCCTGAAACGCAACCACAAACGTCGCGGTTCACGCAGGTTTTGTCAGGGGTTCTCAAGAAGATGTGGCGGGCAAAGTCATCACGAGCTGAGCGTCCAGTTTGCGGTTTTGCAGCGCCATCTCTATCATCCCCCGCCATGCAAAACGGGAGTCGCAATTTTACTGAGCAAAGTATCGTGATCGTCGGCGTTGGGCTGATTGGGGGCTCGATCGCCGCTGCGGTACGCAAGCGGTTTCCGGAATGCAAAGTGATCGGCATCGGGCGGAATCGAGAGCGGCTGAAACGAGCGACCGAACGTGGACTGCTGACTGACTGGTCTGAACAAATGACTTCGGCCACGATTCCGCATGGCAGCCTGGGAATCGTCTGCCTTCCGGTGAACCAGATTTCCATAGCCGTTCGACAGTTAGCGGATGCCGGGTGCGAGCTCGTGACGGACGCAGGAAGTGTGAAAGGCTGCGTGTATGCCGCATTGGACGATGCCTCCAGAGGACGCTTTATCGGATCCCATCCGATCGCAGGCAGCGAGCATACAGGTTTTGAAAATTCCGATGCAGATCTGTTCGTCGATCGAATGTGCGTCGTGACTCCGGTAAACGCCACCAGGATCGATACGGATCGCATCGTGACGTTCTGGAAATCCATCGGTTCGGCAGTGCAGCAAATGTCTCCGGATGAACATGACCGCGTGCTCGCATTGACTAGCCATCTTCCCCATATCGTCGCGGCCGTGTTGAGCGGCTGTGTGGAGGCGGAGCTATTGCCGTTCACGGGTACGGGATTTCGTGATACGACCCGCATTGCTGCCGGATCGGCCAGCTTGTGGGGACCGATCCTGCTGGGCAATGCCACTCACTGTGTCGAATCAATCGACGCGGCGGAGCGATTGTTGCAGAAATTTCGGGAGGCGATCAATACAGGCGATGGGCCGACGCTGGAATCGCTGCTGGAAGTGTCTGCGCAGCGCAGGAGAACATTATGAGCCAATCCATTCGCGAAAACGACTGTCATCCACGTTGCGGCCACTGATGACCACCACGATGTCGCCTTCGCCGGTGATCTTCGTTTTGCCATTCAGCAGAGCTGCGACGGTGATCACTCCCGACGGTTCGGTGCGCAGGCCGTGGCTGTCGTAAATCCAGCGCATCGCCTGTTGGGTTTGGGCATCTGGGACGCTGACTGCCTCGGTCACATGCTGCTTCAGGATCGGCCAGTTGTGTGTGCCGACATCGTACGAGAGCAAGCCGTCGCAGATGCCCGTTGGTCGTTCCACCCGCACCCGATGTCCGGCTGCGAGCGATTGACAAAAGTCGTTCGCTGATTCCGGCTCGACACCGATGATCGCGGCATCCGGAAACGCATCGGCAATGGCCAGTGCATGGCCAGCCATCAATCCGCCGCCGCTGACCTGGCAAAGGAATTGTGAGACTGTACGGCCCTGCTGAGTCAGCTCCGCAGCGATTTCGAGACCGCCGACACCGTTGCCGGCGATGACGTGCGGGTCGTCATACGGAGATGCCTGAATCGCGCCTTCCCCTTCGACAATTTCGCGTGTCAGGCGATCGCGGTCGCCCGTCTCGTGGTCGCGCGCGATA
>CAMAVB010000231.1 GCA_945861465.1 Candidatus Kuenenia stuttgartensis | reverse complement strand
TGTCTGCCAGAAAATCCGCAGCGCGGGACTGAAAATTCCCGATTTCTCCCGTGGAGACACCATCGATGTTGGCCACGATTTCTCTTGCCACCGCATCCGCGACACTCCGCCGTTCGTGGACCCAGAGTCGCAGGGGAATCACCCATCCGTTCGCGGCCTGATAACCATACGACGGATAAATGGTGACAACTTCATCCGCCCCACTGGCGACCCTGCTGTGTCCAGACCACGCGATGCAGCACACCATGACGATGAACGTCGAAATTCGAAACATCGAAGAGGTTCCTTTTTGTCTGTAACCACGTGATCAAGAGTGCGGTCGCGATTGATTTTTAAGGTAGGTCCTTTCTGCCGGAAAGGACTTTCGCCGCAAGGCGAACCGGTGCGACGTGGTCTTGAAAATGTCAGGCTGATTCAGGTTGATTTCCTGCGCTCAGGTCGCGGCAAGCCGCGAAGTCCAGCCCGGCAGGCAGGACCTACTTAAACTGCTGCCCGGCAGGCAGGACCTACTTAAACTGCTGCCCGGCAGGCAGCAACTGTCATCCTTCAAGCAACTGAAATCGGCGACTGCACTCTCGATCAGGCACTGATACTCATCGGCTTTTGCTGACGCAGGAGAACAAGTACAATTTGGGGTGGATTTCCGTTCGCTGCCAATGTGCGGCGGATCATCATATCAGAGGACCTCGGTTCTCACCACGACTCTCGACACGCCCGTTGCAAAATCAGATGACAACACCGCTGCCGAAGAATTTTCCAAAACCAGGATGGATACAGCAATTCGATGCTGACTCCGCAAGAGAGTTCCTGCCGTCAGAAGCTGAACTCGTGCCTCATCCGCATTATGGAAGGTCACCGCAGCTCAACGGCGTGCCACTGAAGGACGCAGCACAATTCGGTCTCTACGAATATCAGCCGTCATGGACGTTTCCGACAACGCGGATTGTGGCAGTTCCATCGCGGCAGAATTACTCACAGATGCCACGCCCAGATTATTTCGATGTGCTCAGGAAATGCCGAAACTGCAGCCGATGGTTTGTTTTCTTTGCAAAAGAGCAGCAGCACTGGTTCGAGGAACTGCAGTTCTTTGTCGATTCGGCCTGCCTGCAATGTGCGGAATGCCGACGCCATGAACGGCACAGAAAGGCAACCCTACGCCGATACGCGGCGATGCTTGCCGAACCAAATCCTGATGCCGTGCAAATGACTCAACTGCTGACGGACACCCTCTACCTCTACAAGGAAGGCGTCCTGCACAGACAACATCAGCTGGACAAAGTGATCACAAAAGTTGCGGAAATCCTTCCTTCCCATGAACCGCTGGAAGAAGTGAGGCAACTGCGACGCAAACTGGATTTGCCTCACCCCACCTGAGATGAAGACGGTTCCGCCCTCCGCCCTGTGCTTACTTTTGTGTCTCTTTTATTATTAACGCTTGAAATTTGTTCTGGATGCGAAGAATCTCAAGCTGGCAGTACCACAAGTCTTTTGGTGCTGGAATGTTGCATTGCGAGGATTGCGGGCCAAGCCCTCAGCGTCCTCCGTTTCCTCCTGTTCAAAACTCTTTTTCCCCGTAAATTGAATCGATCGAAACGAAAGATCGAACAGGAGCAAACAGAGGTAACGGAGAGTTGGGTTGCGGGCGAAGCCCGCGCTGGAAGTTTTTGTGGCCGGTACTATTCGTTCAATTGATTGATTGTGAGTCAGGCATTTTCTGGCCACAAAGAGGCACAATATTCACAAGAGGAATGTTGGATCACGGCGTGCTTATCTGTGAAATCCGCGAAATCCGTGGTCAAAAGCTCTTTCACCCTGCTTCCATGGATTATGTTCCGCGCGGTCACAGGTCGCGTGTAGCCGGATTCGTCAGAATTCGGAGGTATCCATGATTCCGACGAAAATTCCTGTAAGATCTTCTGTCCAGTCGTCGGTTAGTGACTATCGCCCATGATAATCCGCCACGCCATTTTCTGACGAAAGGTTATGGAATGAGCTCATCCATCGCAGATCTGGCCATGCTTGGACGACTCTTTGACGAACATCGTGTGAAGTTGCTCGCGATGATCAATCGGCGGCTGGATCCGGCTCTGAGAGCCCGGGTCTGCAGCGAAGACATACTTCAGGATGCCTTCGAAATCGCGAAATCCAGATGGCCGGAGTTTCAGCGGCGGCAGCAATCCGCTTCCCCGGAGGACTGCAGCCTGTCGCCCTATTCGTGGCTCTACCGCGTTTCGCGCGACGCACTGATCAATGCCTGGCGAAAGCACAGCAGCGGACCGCGGGATGTCCACCGCGAAATGCCACTGCCGGAGGGCTCGGCAATGCAACTTGGTGCCAGTCTGATTGACCGGGGAATCGGCCCGATGACAGAAGCGCATCGGAATGAGATTCAGGAGATGGTGAAACAGGCGGTTGCTGTATTGAAAATACCTGACCAGGAGATCTTGTGGATGCGGTTCGAAGATCAACTGACTTCTGCGGAGATCGCGGACGTGTTGAGTAATGACAAAGAGATCATTACCGAAAATGCCGTAGGGGTGCGATATTACCGCGCGCTCCGAAAGTTCGCGGCGACGTGGAAACGGATGTTCCCGAATGCAGGGAGCAAACCATGAATGACTCTGGGAACGATGAATCCAGCTTTGATCCGGACGACCAGTTCTTTGTGGAGTGTCTCAAGGAATTAGAGGGTGCCACGACGCCGGAAACGCGAGATTCCATCCTGAAAAAGTACTCCCGGCAACGCCCCGATCTGGAGTCGGTACTCTGCGAGATGGCTCACCATGAGCACAATTGTCAACAGTCGTACCGTCAGGCAGATTCGTATGCACCACCAGGACAGCTTGGTGAATTCCTGATAGGTCGCCGCATCGGCATTGAAGGAATGGGAGAAGTCTATGAGGCCTATCACGAGCGGCTCGAACGCAGAGTCGCCGTCAAAATCATTCGTCGCGGTCGGACATCGGATGAAGCGAAGAACCGGTTCCTCCGTGAACAGCGAGTCTTAGCGAGACTGCACCAGACACACATTGTGCCGATCCATACTGCCGGGGAACAGGACGGTCTTCAATTCTTTGCAATGCCGTTGATTGAAGGAGCATCGCTGAAATCTGTCGTGCAGGCCGCGCGCCAATTCAGCACCGCCGATTCAGCTCAGGAAACTCCCAGCATCGCGCGGATCGTCAGCAGCAAAATGACGTCCGATGCCTCGATCTCTAATGCTACAGAGGCGTTGCCGAAGTCCGCTTCAAACAGTGTTTCCCTCAGGACTCGGATTCGGATTCGGTATTCGCAGGAATACCACACTTCGGTCGCGCAGGCGATGGCAATCGTCGCCGATGCTGTCGGCTATGCGCATGCTGCCGGAGTCCTGCATCGGGACATCAAGCCGCACAACATCATGATTCAACCCAACGGCCACGTCTGGGTGATTGACTTCGGACTGGCCGGGTTTCTGCAGCCCGCGAGTGACACCGGTCAAGGCACTCCGACCGACGCTGACAGCCGTACGTCGGCGACGGTCCTTTCGTATGACGAAGAGCCGAAGGTCACTCGGCGCACTTTGGGTGGCACCGCGCACTACATGGCTCCGGAACGATGGGAGAATTGCAAAGCGGACGTCCCGTCCGACATCTGGGCATTAGGAGCGACACTGTACGAACTCCTGACGCTGCGACGCGCGTTCGAAGGCCGGACGGATGACGACATTCGGCAGGAAATTCTGAAGCATGACCCAAAGGCTGCGAAGGAACTTGTCGATGGTCTCCCGTCAGATCTCGCAGCTATCTGTCACAAAGCCATGCATCGTGAACCTGCCCATCGATACCAGACAGCCGCCGATCTGGCTGCGGACCTGCGTTGCTGGCTCAACCACGAACCCACAACAGCACTGCCAGCCCGAGCCCCGCGACGAGCAATGCTCTGGTGCCGCAGGAATCCAGGTTGGGCATGGCTCATCGGAGCGATGGTCATGATGGCGCTTCTCTTTAGCGGGATGGAGGTCAAACTCATCGCGGCACAGAAAAAAGCAATCCAGGTGCGCAACCACAAACTTGCGATCCGTGACATCGACCGTATTCAGTCCAGCACTCACGCTATAGGATGGAGCGAGAGAATCTGGAACGACGGAGCCCGTCTCGAAGGTGAAGCGGACGTTCGTGACGCTTTGGCGACATCGCTGATCGATATCGATGCGGAAGAGATCTATAACGACTTGACGACGCAAGCCGATTTCCTGGCATTCGACGAACTCGGTGAGCTGCTTGTCTGCGGAGGATCCACGGACGACAGCGGCACACTCCTTCAGCCGCCCAAAGTCCTGGATTTGAAGACTCAGACATGGCACGACTCCACCATCAACGGCTCAGGCCCGGTCGCATTTCGCAAAGATCGAGCCCCCGTCGTCCTTGTCCCCGATCCAGAAAGCGCTCGCCGCGTTCGATTATTCGCCGTCAAAACAAGTCTGGAGATTGCTTCGTTCATTACTGAAGGCCCGGCGGTGAAACTGACGATCGACAATCGGCCCATCCTGGCGCTGTCCGCGGACGCAACGTTTGCGGTCGTTGCGACTCCCGTCAAGAACAGCGATGGCAATATCATCGAGTACGATGTCAGCGTGTGGAATACATCTACGTCGGAACGAATTTGCCAATGCGTCGTTGTTGGGGCCTCATCAGTCGCAATCACGCCCGACGGAAGCATTCTGGCTGTCGGGCAGGAGACGGGTCAGGTTGGACTTTGGAATATCGATAACGCTGTTCAGTTCGCAAATTTGCCGCACGGTCGAAGTTCAGTCCGCTCGCTGGCTTTTGCAAAAGACTATTTGAGGCGACTGCACGCCGATGCCGATGATGCTGCAGTGCTGGGAGCCGGATGGCTGTTGGCGTGTGGCGACAGTGCAGGCGGTCTGATTGTCTGGGACGTCACGCTTCGCAAACCACGGAATGAGATGCGAGGATCGCACTACGAAACGTTGTCACTTGCTTTCTCACACGACTCGTCTGTTCTGTTCAGTGTTGGGAGGAACCCCGGGCGGATATGGGACATCGCCACTGGCGACCTGATTCTGACGTGGGATTTGAGCAGTTACATGCCCGCAATCGCCGTCACAAGAAACGGACTGCTGGCTTCAGCTCGCGACCCTGCATTCGGGTTTGTTTCGGGTGTTCAAGTTCAGAAGCTGCTCAACGATCGCGGCGGGATCGTGCTTCGAGGACTGCGCGACGCCGTACGGCGACTCAAGGTCTCCGCTGACGGGAGCCTTATCGCCGGATTGACGATGACCTGGCAGATCGGTGTGTGGAAATCTGACGGAACGCTGCTGCATGTCTTTGAAGCCCCCGTAGGACGATTCGCAGACAACGCTGCGATGGCATTCAGCCCGGATAATCGGAGTCTCTTTTCGTGCAGCGGCGATCGTGCTTTGACATGGGACCTCGATACAGGCACCATTTCCCGCACCTGGGACGTCGCACCTGCACTGGTTAACGAGTCGGTGTACACACCCGACGGAAAGCAACTGTTTCTGTCGCGAAGAGAATTAGTCGATCGAAGCCGATATCCACTCAGCGACGCACCTCCAGAGCAATTTCCCTGGATTTTTCGAGCCTACGACCTTCTGTCTGATGGCGGCGGCAAGACGCCAGTCCTGGAACTGAAGGGCTTCGCTGAGCGGACCTATCGCGCGCAAGTCGCCAGCAACGGACTCCTGTTCCTGGCAGGTTTTGATGAGGACTCGAAATCTTCGGTCCGAGAATGCTGGGATCTGCTGACCAAGGAAAAGCTTTGGAGTCGATCATACGACGTTCCCGCCCCCGTTGTCAGCTTTCTGAAACTGTCCCATCGGGGAATGCGACTTTTGCGATCGGGAGATGTAGACAATGAGACAATTGAGATGGTCGATCCCCGAAGCGGAGTGGCAATTAACGCCACGCTGTTTATTTGTTGCTGTGATGACAAGGGGCGATTCGGCGGTACGATGTCTAAGATGATACCAGGCAGCGCCGATGATAATCGCTATGTAAGATTCTTCCATGTGGGGGACGGTAATCCGAGGGCCTCGTTCTTCTATGAAGCCGCAGAAGGATTTGACCCAGAGTTCTTCGAGTATCAGAATCGTACGCACCTTGGATGGGCAAACACGAAGGGGCACATTGTTTTGATCGATCTCGAAACGATCCGCAGCCGCCTGGAGACGGTCGGGCTTGGCTGGAAGCTGCCCGAATCCGATCAATGACATCGCCCGTCACCCATCTCGGCGAGCGGCAGGGCGTCAGCCCTTCGTGTATTCTCCTCGCCTCATCTTGCCGCCGTTTGCCACAACGCAGCACAATGTGAAAGCCTCGGGCATCGCCCCAGGAAACGGCAATATCGAACGTGAAAGCCCCGAATGGGCGTGCGGAAGCGACACGAATATTTCGCCCCGTTGGGGCTTTGGACATTTGAATTCCATATTCCCTGGGCGTTGCCCTGGGCTGTCACATTGTGTGCCTTTGGCACTGAACACATCGCTTTCGATTGCGACCGTTCCCCCTGACATTGGCAATGAATTCGCCGCCGCCCGAGGGAAGATGAACCACAAGAGACACAAAAGCAAAGAAAGTGCGAGGGATGGACTACGTTACTTGTGACTTGCAACTGTCATCTCTCCGACCTGGATTTCCGGCGAAACCCGCTCCGACACATCTCGGTGTTTTGACTTGAAACTTCGATGCGAAATCGTCTACGCCGCCTTTGAGCATGCAAGCATCGGGGCAAAACACGCATTTTGGAAATTCCCTGTAAGGTTTCTCACCGAATCGTCGGTTAAGGGGGAAAGCCATCCGTTTCCTTCAACTGTCAGGAGATAGCGATGCATCGCAAACAAGGATTTACATTGATCGACTTGACGATGTGAAATAATGCGGTGAGCAGCGAGCCACTCATTGGCTCAACAGACAGACCCAGTTTGGGAAACCACAACTTGAAACCGAGGAGTAGTTGGATGAGTTCAATGTTTAGTTCTATTAAGTCGCTATTTCAATCTGCCGCCTGCAATCGCCCCAGGCGGCTTCGACGGTCACATTCGTCGCGGCAACAGGTTGCCGATGTTCTGGAAGTCCGAGCGCTTCTCTCCAATTTCACGCCTATTTCGATCGATACAATCGCGACACGGGCGGCAACTACGGTCGATCCAAGCTACCCGACGGGCAACCAAAACTTTGCAGGTGTTCCTTTCACTATTCCTGCAAGCGGAAATAACATTGTGTGGAACAACGACGGCCCCAGCACAGGGACGATTACGAGGACAATTCCGGTCAATCTTTCTGGCGTGACTGAGATCCACACGCTGATGAATACGACGTTCGGTCAACAGGGCCCAGATAGTTATCTTCAACTTCGATTCATCGGATCCGCTGGTGCCGACTACACAAAATCGTTCATTGGAAATGATGACGTCCGAGATCTGTACAATGGCACCTGGACAAACTCCATCAATGGCACGACCACCGTTAACGTATTCAATACGGCGCTGAATTATCGAATTGACAAGCAGACAATCAGTCTACCGCCCGAGTTCGCCACTCAGACGCTCACAAGCATCCAAATGATCGACACCGGGCATTTCGACTTCCAGCGTGGAATCCTTTACGGCATTACCGCACTGACAGACGCACCGGCTCCCGCGTTCTATGATGGCTTTGAGTCCCCGCAACTCAATTCGTTTTGGACAAGGACCGAAACTTCGGGCTATATCACAATTCCTTCGGCGTCGAATCCTCATACTGGCAATCAATCGCTGCAGTTCAATTCGACGAACACAGGGAGTGACAAGTGGATCCATGTCGATCATGCATTCGCACAACCGGCCTATGGGACGTTTTCCGTATGGATGTACGATACGGGAGCCGACATATGGTCAAGCAATTACATGATGCTCTATCTGACGGGTGACAACGACCGGGCGGCGATCGGTACCAATGACTATGACCTCGGCCCCGGGAACAATGGTGCGAACTATTACGTATCCGATACTTCGGCTTCATGGTTCTCGTCGGGAATCGATCGCACTGCGGCGTGGCACCATCTGGAAATCGTGACGACTCCCGACACTGTTCGCTATTCGATTGATGGGACTACAGTGCATACGGAGTCCACAGGGCTCGCCGTCGAGACGATCACTTTGTACATGTTTGGCCCTTCATGGCGACCAGCCTGGCAAACATTTTTTGATGACTTCTCTTTTGTTCCGCTGAACCAACACAGCCCGGTATTCACGACCCCTGCCACTCCCAGTGTGCCGGAGAACACCACTGCCGTCCTGGCCGTCGCGGCAACCGATGCCGATTTTCCGGTACAAACTGTTACGTACTCGCTGAGCGGCGGTGTTGACGAAGCTTTGTTTGACATCACTTCAGGCGGCGTGCTGACGTTTGTTGCGGCACCGGACTTCGAGAATCCGATAGATGCCAATGCTGACAACGTCTACCTCGTTGAGGTCACTGCCGATGACGGCCAAGGTGGTACGACGACTCAGTACCTGTCAGTCACGGTCACAGCGGTCAACGACAGCAGCCCGGTGTTTACATCCAACGCCACGCGGAGTGTGAGTGAGAACACGACCAGCGTGCTGACGGTCACGGCAACCGATGCTGATTTTCCGGTACAGAACATCACGTTTTCGAAAACTGGCGGTGAGGACCAGGCGAAGTTCTCTCTTACGTCAGCGGGCGTGTTGACCTTTATTGCTGCAACGGACTTCGAGAACCCCAGCAACCTGAATCAGGATAACGTGTATCTGGTGCAGGTCACGGCAGACGACGGGAACGGCGGCACGGCTGTGCAGAACCTGTCGGTGACTGTCATCTCAAGTGTGCCGCCGAATGAATTCCGGGTCAATGACGACATCGCGGCGGAGCAGGCTGCCAGCGAAGTGGCATCGGACGCTGCTGGGAATTTTGTTGTTGTCTGGCGCGATCAGGGGAGCAGCGGAAATATGTTCGCCCAACGCTACGATTCCAGCGGCCAGCGAATAGGAGCTAATTTTCGCGTAAATGGTGTTTCTACAGACTTGTCGCAGTCATCTGCGATTGCCATGAATCGATCCGGACGCTTCGTCGTGACATGGACCGGTCGTGATGTGAATGACCCGGATTATGGAATCTACGCACAGATCTACGATGCCACCGGAAATGCAGTTGGCAGTAACTTTCTTGTCAATACCTATACCGCCAAACAACAGATGGACAGCAGCGTGGCCATTGATGACGCGGGAAACTTCGTGATCAGTTGGAGTGGTTATGATCGAATCATTGGCAATCTGTGGGATATCTACGCTCAACGATTCGATGCGAATGGGGTCAAACTGGGGCCTGAGATCGTGGTCGCACAAGCCCAGGGAAATCAGGATCCTTCCAGCGTTGGCATGGCTCCCGATGGTCGTTTTGTCATCGGCTGGTCCGGAATCGACGATGGCTCAAATAGAGGGGTCGGGGCACAACGGTATGCATCAGATGGAACACCGCTGGGAAACGCCTTCGTCGTGAACAACCAGACGCCGGGATGGCAGGAACTGAACAGTCTGGAAATGTCGCCCGATGGAAGTTTTTTTGCATCAATGACCGATTACAATGTCGCGATAGGAGACATCTACGTTCGACGATTTGATTCTGCGGGCGTGCCACTCGGGCCACAAACTTTAGTCAATTCGCCCAACGACGGGCGACAGCATGTTTCTGATTCGGCTGTTTCTGAAAACGGTGAGTCAATCATCGTGTGGGAATCCACTGTCCAGGACAACGGCGGTCCTGGAATCTATGCACAGCGATACCGTGCGGATGGCAGCAAATTCGGTCCGGAGCATCGTATCAACCAATTCTCGGAGGGACCTCAATATCTTCCTACGGTGACGATCGACTCACAGGGAGGCGCTGTCGTGGTGTGGTGGGGGGCCGGCGTTGACGATCAAATAGGAGTTTTTGCACGACGGCTGGATGCCAGTCTTCCGGAAGCAGTCGGTGGCGTCAGCGTTTCACGTGACGTGACGACCGGCATCGTGTCCAGCCTTGGAATTACTTTCACCGAGGCAGTGGTCGGGCTTGATCGCGGCGATCTATATCTAAGGCACAATGGAGTTCCAGTCGATCTGACGACGGCATTCCTGGCAACCTCAGACTATGTTCACTGGACACTGAGCAACCTGCCGAGTCTGCCGACGGACAATGATTTCCTGGTCATTGGTTTGGTCACGGCAACGTCAAAGATTTCCGACTTCAGTGGAAATCCACTGGCCTACGACTGGAGTGCGGAAATTCCGATCCGACCGCCACAGTTCGCATCCCCGGACATACACTTCGTGCCTGAAAACACGACCGCTGTGGTGACTGTCACAGCGACTCAGGCAGGCCAGCCGTTACCGACCATGACGTACACAATCACGGGCGGTGCAGACCAAACAAAGTTCACGATGACAGCAACGGGCGTTCTGACGTTCGGCTCGGCACCGGACTTCGAGAATCCCACGGATGTCAACGCCGATAATGTGTACCTCGTGCAGGTCACCGCTGATGACGGCAATGGTGGAACGACGGTGCAAAACCTGAGCGTCAGCGTATTCAATCAGCCCGAAGGCACGGTCGGGAACGATGCCTTTGTCTTGACGTACTCGACCGCCAACGTTTCAATTACGGTCGGTGTCACCAATCTGGGTACCTTCCCGCTGACAGCCCCGCTCACACTTTCTGGCCTGGGTGGGACAGATTCCGTCAAGATCGTCGGGACGTCCGGCAGTGATGTGATCGAAGTGTCCAGTGCAGGAGTCGTGGTGAATGGCAGCATACTGAATCTGAACAGCACGGAAAGCCTGTTGCTGGTGGGCGGTGCCGGAAATGACACGTATCGGTTTGACGCCGATAGTGCCCTGGGGTTGATCTCGCTTGACGAAGTAGGCGGCGGTATCGATACGCTCGATTTTTCGCTCACGGACGCCGTTGGCGTTTCGGTCAATCTGGCTGTTGCCACAACACAGGCTGTCAACGCGAATCTGAGCCTGAATCTGAAGTCTGCCAGCACGTTTGAAAATGTGATTGGTGGATCAGCCAACGACGCAATCACCGGTAACACTCTCGCAAATGTCCTCCGTGGCGGCAGTGGTCATGATGCGCTGCTTGGTTCGGGTGGCGATGATCTCCTGGAGGGTGGTGCGGGGAATGATACTCAGGATGGCGGCGCTGGGAACGATACCTATTTGTATGATGTTGACACCAATCAGGGCACCGAGACTCTGACCGATGCAGCGGGCACTGACACGATCAGCTTTGTCGGCAGCGCAGCGAATGTCACGTTCAACCTTGGCCTGACGACAGCTCAGTCGGTCAATGGCGGTCTGCTGAATCTGACGCTCTCAACAGCCACTGCGTTCGATAACCTGATCGGCGGTGACGGTAATGACACGCTGACGGGCAATGCCGGAATCAACACACTGATTGGCGGTGCGGGGAATGACGCGCTGGCCGGGGCCGCAGGCAATGATATCTACCTGTTTGATGCCGATACGCCGTTGGGCAGCGATACACTGACCGATGCCGTGGGCACGGAGACGATCAGCTTTGTGGGAACATCCGCCGATGTGGTGCTGAATCTGGGATTGACGACGACGCAAATCGTCAACGCATCGCTCACGCTGACGCTGGCTTCGGCCACGACGTTTGACAACCTGATTGGCGGTGACGGAAACGATACACTGACCGGAAACAGTGGTGCTAACAGTCTCACGGGCGGTGCTGGTGACGACCTGCTCGCCGGGGGAACAGGTAACGACACGTATGTTTTTGACGCCGACCTGATCCTCGGCTCGGACACGATTGATGAAGCGGTCGGAGCAGGGACCGATCTCCTGTCGTTCTCCCTGACCACAACGACGGCCGTCACGATGAGTCTCGGGACGCTCGGTTCTCAGGTGGTTGTCCCCGGCAAGCTGTCCGTTACTCTGCTGTCCGATGCCGCGATTGAAAACATGACTGCGGGATCATTGGGCGGCACGTTCACTGGTAACTCGCTTGCCAACGTCCTGACCGGCGGTGCCGGCATCGATATTCTGAATGGACTCGGCGGAAACGATACGCTGGTGGGTGCAGCAGGAACTGACACTCTGGATGGCGGAAGCGGAAACGATAAGCTGACTGGGGGAGCTGGCAACGACTCACTCGTCGGCGGGGCGGATGCCGATCTCTATGTATTCGACGCTGACGCGGCGATCGGAACGGATACGATTGACGAGTCAGGCGGAGGCGCCGATACGCTGGATTTCACTTCGACCACGACGAAGGCATTGGTTGTCGATCTGTCGCTCGCCACGGTGCAGATCGTTCATCTCAATCACTCCCTGATCCTCGGGTCCGGAACAACCATCGAGAACGTGAAGGGCGGAAGCCTTGACGATACCCTGACCGGCAACTCGCTGGCCAACACGTTCACCGGCAACGCGGGCAACGACACGCTGAATGGCGGTGATGGTGATGACCTGCTGATCGGTAATGCCGGGAATGACATCCTGAACGGCGGTCTGCATAATGATGTGTACCAGTTTGACGTGGACGTTGTGCTGGGAAGCGACACGATC
>CAMAVB010000230.1 GCA_945861465.1 Candidatus Kuenenia stuttgartensis | reverse complement strand
CGACGGCTCAATGGGAGCCCTGATCATGTCCAATAACCCGGACGAAGCCGGTTATCGAGGTGAGCGATTCAGGCATCATAACATCGATCTCAGAAACGCCACCGACCTGCTTGTGTTGACTCAGCCTCAGTTGATCTCGGGGATTCATCAGCAGTATCTCGACGCCGGCGCGGACATCATCGAAACCGATACATTCAACGCGAATGTTGTGTCGATGGAAGAGTTTCAGTTGTCGCATCTGACCTGGGAAATCAACAAGGTCGGGGCTGAGTTGGCTCGTGCAGTTGCTGATAAAGCGACGGCGCGCAATCCGAGCAAGCCGCGCTACGTTGCCGGAAGCATCGGGCCGACAAAAGTGCAGCTGTCGATGAATGCCGACAAACCGGGGAGCCGACCATTTCAGTTTGATCAGATGGTCGATTCGTATGCCGAACAGATTCGGGGACTCATGGACGGAGGCTGCGACCTGCTGCTGCCCGAAACAAGCTTCGATACGCTGAACATGAAAGCCTGCTTGTTTGCAATCGGCAAGGTCTTCGAAGAGAAAGGCCGTGAGATTCCCGTGATGATCTCCGGCACCGTGTTTCAGGGAGGCGTCACTCTGTTGGGACAGACAGTGGAAGCCTTTTACACAGCCATCGAGCACTTCCCAGCGCTGAGTGTCGGGTTCAACTGCGCGCTCGGGCCGAAGCAGATCAAGCCCTATCTTGAGACACTGTCGAATCTGGCAACGACCTTTGTCAGCTGCTACCCGAATGCGGGAATGCCGGACGGCATGGGCGGGTTCGACACCAACGCTGCGGACTTTGCTGAGATCGTGCGATCGCTGGCGAAGTCCGGACTGTTAAACATTGTCGGGGGCTGCTGCGGGACAACTCCGGAATACATCCGTGCCGTGGCAGACGCAGTGCAGGGAATCAAACCGCGGAGAGTTCCGCCGGGCAACGGCTGGTCAACGTACTCGGGATTCGATTATCTGGCCCTGCGTCCGGAAGCGAATTTTATGAACGTCGGCGAACGCACAAACGTGGCGGGTTCACGCAAGTTCCTGCGACTGGTTCGCGAAGACAAATTCGACGAAGCCATCAGCATCGCGCGCGATCAGGTCGAGGGCGGTGCCCAGGTCATTGACGTCAACATGGACGAAGGGCTGCTGGACGGGCCCCGCTGTATGGAGAAATTCCTGTGGCTGCTGCACGATGACAACATCCGCGTCCCGATCATGATCGACAGCTCCGACTGGAGAATCCTTGAAGCTGGCCTGAAATGCGTTCACGGCAAGAGTATCGTCAACAGTATCAGCCTGAAAGAGGGTGAAGCCGAATTTCTGCGCCGCGCGAAACTTGTTCGTCGTTATGGAGCCGCCGTGATTGTGATGGCATTCGACGAAACCGGTCAGGCTGCCACCTGCGACGAGAAAGTGCGGATCTGCAAGCGAGCGTACACGCTGCTGACCGAGAATGTCGGCTTCCCGCCGACCGACATCATCTTCGATGCCAACATTCTGACGGTCGGCACGGGCATGGAGGAACATGCCAACTATGCGGTTGAATTCATCGAAGCCGTGCGACGCATTAAGCAAGAATGCCCCGGCGCGAAGACATCGGGCGGCGTGAGCAACGTGTCGTTCTCTTTCCGAGGTAACGACGTCGTGCGCGAAGCGATGAATGCCGCGTTTCTGTATCACGCGATTCGGGCGGGGCTTGACATGGGAATCGTCAATCCGCAGCAACTGGAAGTCTACGATGAGATCGACAAAGAGCTGCTGGTCTACATTGAAGACGTGTTGCTGAATCGCCGGTCGGACGCCACGGAACGAATGGTAGACTATGCCGAGACTGTAAAAAACACAGCCGAAAGCGGAAAGCGGAAAGCCGAGGAGTGGCGGACGGAGAGTGTAGAGAATCGGCTGCAGCACGCATTGCTGAAGGGGATCACCGATTACATCGACGGCGATACCGAGGAAGCCCGTCTGAAATACGGTCGACCGCTGGACATCATTCAGGGTCCGCTGATGGACGGCATGAACGTTGTCGGCGAACTTTTCGGTGCTGGTAAAATGTTTTTGCCTCAGGTGGTGAAGTCCGCGCGTGTGATGAAGAAGTCCGTCGCGTGGCTCGAACCGTTCATGGAGGCTGAGAAGGCTGCAAAAATCAGCGGCAGACTGGAACAGTTTACGGACGTCGGCCTGTTTATCGGAACGCGCGATGAGGCGGTCGCGTTGGCGTCGGCAGCGGAATTGCTGGCCGATCCGAATACTGTCGCCAGCAGCACCCGGGGCACAATTCTGATTGCGACAGTGAAGGGTGACGTCCATGACATCGGTAAAAACATCGTCGCCGTTGTGCTGCGGTGCAACAACTTCAAAGTGATTGATCTTGGCGTGATGGTGTCATGCGAGAAAATTCTGGAAGAAGCGATCAGGCACAAGGTTGACATTATCGGACTCAGTGGACTGATCACGCCATCTCTTGAGGAAATGATCATTGTCGCGAGGACAATGAAGGAACAGGGCTTCAGCGTGCCGCTGTTGATTGGCGGAGCCACAACCAGCGCGAAGCATACCGCCGTGAAGATCGCTCCAGCGTACGATCAGCCGGTGGTGCATGTGGGTGATGCGTCGTTATCAGTGGGCGTGGTGGAAGCGTTGCTGGATGCAGATCGCAAGCCGGAGTTCTTAGCGAAGAATGTTGAAGCTCAGGTGAGAGCGAAGGCGTCGTTCGATCAGCGACAGCAAGTCACTCTGGTGCCCTATGCGGATGCCCTGGCGAAGCGATTCACAATTGACTGGGCGCACTACACACCTCCACAGCCCGCGTTCACGGGAACTCGAATCATTGAAGACCTGCCGCTGGAAGAATTGGTGCCTTACATTGACTGGTCACCGTTCTTCAGCTCATGGCAGCTGATCGGCAAATATCCAAAAATCCTGAACGACGCCGTGGTTGGTGAGGAAGCACGAAAGCTGTTTGCTGACGCTCAGGATGAACTGAAAGTCCTGCTTGCTGACAAGAGCATCAGAGCCCGGGCGGTCTATGGCTTCTGGCCTGCGAATTCGGACGGCGACGACATCGTGCTGTGGACTGATGAAAGTCGCACGCAGGAACTCATGCGGTTTCCGATGCTGCGGCAGCAGTGGGAACGAGTCGGGCAGACCAGTTTTCGGTCGCTGGCAGACTACGTGGCACCTGTAAAGGAATCAGGGGACAGGAATCAGGATTCAGTAGATCGCAGCGCGACAGACCTGACGAATCCTGAATCCCGAATCCCGAATCCTGTCGCTGATTACATCGGGGCCTTCGCCGTCACGGCTGGTCACGGCTGCGACGAACTTGCAAAGTCAATCGAAGCGGCAGGTGATGATTATCGGGCGATCATGATCAAGGCGCTCGCGGATCGCTTTGCCGAAGCCTTTGCCGAATATCTGCACGCGCGGGTTCGTCGCGAGTGGGGATACGGTCAGGGTGAAAAACTAACCAGCGATCAACTGATTGAAGAAGAGTACGACGGGATCCGCCCGGCGTTTGGATATCCCTCGTGCCCAGACCATCTTCCAAAGGGGCCGCTCTGGAAATTGCTTGACGCCGAGAACGCCACGGGCATGACCCTGACGAGTAGTTTCGCCATGTGGCCGGCCGCATCGGTCAGCGGTCTCTATTTCAGCCTGCCCACACGGCTGCTCCCGGGCTCCCGCTATTTCAGTGTCGATCGCATCAGCAAAGACCAGGTCGAAAATTACGCAACTCGCATGAACATGACCGTCAGGGAAATCGAACGTTGGCTCGCACCGAATCTGGGGTACTCTCCGTAAGGTTCAGGAAACAAACATGCAGACTGCTGAGAAGGTTTATGCCATGCTTGGAAATGAACAACTGTGGCACGCCGCAGCTCAATGCCATCAGATTCTGGCAAATGCAAACATCTCGCACACTGTCTGCGGTGGTGTTGCCGTCTGTCTGCATGGTTATCAACGAAATACGGTTGATCTCGACCTGATCATTGAGCCTGAACGCGCTGCTGATGTCAGGCTGTTGCTGGCAGAGGCAGGCCTGACATGGGACGCTGCAGCAAAAGAGTTTCGCACGAACCGCAGCATTGCGGTCCAGTTTCTGATGACGGGCGACCGCGCAGGGAACGATTCGGAAGTTCGCCTTCCTGCACCGACGGGTGATTTGAATGTCGAAGTCATCGATGGCTTACCGGTACTCCGCCTGTCCCGGCTGATTGAGATCAAGATCGCCTGTGGATTGGGGAGCATTCGCAGGACGCATAAGGATTTCGCCGATGTCGTGGAACTCATCGCGATACGAAAGCTTGACGGTTCATTCGCGCGGCACCTTCACAAATCAGTCCGCAGTACGTTTCGCAAACTTGTCAGGAACGCTCAAGGTGGGTCCAGTCGCGGATGATTGTCAAAGTAGGTCCTTTCTGCCGGAAAGGACTTTCGCCGCAAGGCGAACCGCCGTGGGACGCACATCCGCTCCACGTCGCCGCGTGCCCCTTCATTCCACCTCGTCTGGTCGCCGGTCGCGGCAAGCCGCGAAGTCCTCCTCGGCAAGGAGGACCTACCGAAATCCGCGACTACAGCACTCAAGTTCCGTCGTGGCAGGTTGGCTGTTGTGAAGGTACGTACCGCGACGTAGACTGATTGCGGCAGAGGTCGATGCAGGTTTCAAATCGAAGGGGTGACTCGAATGCATAGTGGCTTTGAGAATCTGAGGACTCACGATTAGGTGCTGCGGTACAGTGTTTCTCAGATGTTTCCAGCGTAAGAAAGCACTGGTGCATAAGTAAGTTGGCACAAATCGTTTAACGGCGAGCCGTAGGCGTAGGCGGAAGCACGCTGGATTCGCCTACGCCTACGGCTCGCCGTTAAACTAAAAAGCTTCTGCACCAATGCTTAGATCGATCGCAATTTAATGTTTGACCATTTGTGCAGACCACGCACAGAACAATTGGACAACACCACATGATCACGCGAGTGAGTATCAAGAACTTCAAAGCCATTCGCGATGCTTCGGTGGATCTGACGCCGATTCACCTGCTGATCGGCGCGAACGATACCGGCAAAACAAGCGTGCTGGAGGCGATTGCGGCAATCTGTCGAAGTGTGGATCATGACGCACCAAATAGTTTTCTGGGTCGTTGGGAAGGGCGCGAGTTGGTGAATTCTGCTGCTACCGAAGCACAGGTCGAAGTTGGGATCGATCTGGATATTGATTCAAATGCATCGTCCTACAAAATTGAAGCAACATTTCCAGCCTCGGGCCGCGACATCCGTTGGAAAATGGCGACAGCTGGCACTGCCGATCTGAACGGAATTCCCATCGGGGATCCGCAGCGAACGCTAAGGACTGAGACAGAAATAAGTGGGGCACGATTCCATCGTGCCGGGCACGTTATAAACGTGCCCCACGTCCAAAAGACGACAGTTATTTCTGCGCCGGTCCTAAGTGCAGTGGCGGCATTAAATGCAAACTCAGCGTTCGAGGCGATCAAGCGGCCCGAATGGCAAATCGCTCAACAGATTTCTGAAGCCGTTGGAGGCTGCTGGTATCTCCGTTGGACAGCTCGCAATCTTGCCTTACCAACTGCACTCAATCCGGATCGAAGGTTTCGCCTCGAAGGTAACGGCTTCGGACTTCCAACGTTAATTGACGATTTGCTGAATTATGATCGAGAGAGTTTTACTGCCCTTGAACGAGAGTTCACGCAGATTTTTCCACATGTCCGAACCATCGCCTTTGTGCAACAGCAAGGGTTCAACTCTCCCGTTGATCAAGCGGACGAAACATTGACGTTGCAGCCGTCGGCCGGTAAGCAGGTTGTGTTTCGACTGAAGAATACCGACCGCGATCTTCCGGCATCCCAGGCGGCCGAAGGCATGCTCTATACTCTCGGTTACCTGGCCCTGATGTACCTGCCGCAGCCGCCCCGAGTCTTGCTTATCGAGGAACCGGAAAATGGAATTCATCCGAACCTCGTGGGCGGCATCGTAAGGATCCTGCGGCGACTGGTGGAGCGTCATCCGGAAACACAAATTGTCATGACCAGCCATTCGCCCTATCTGGTCGATGCATTTCAGCCTGAAGAAGTCACCTGGTGCCGTCGAAATGAAAGCGGTGATGTCGTGTTGACGCGACTCGATACGCTGCCGGAAGTCGAACGCAGCCTGAGTGTCTTTTCACTGGGTGAAATCTGGACGGGAGAACTTGAACCTGTGCATTCCCGTGAGGACGCACAGTGAAGCGTTCCGTCCTGATTGTCGCTTTCGAATTCAGGCCGGGGTGCCAAAGTTGAATAAGACGACGGTCCCCAGAGGGAGAAGGGACTTCGAGAAACCCGGTGCATCCTGGTGTTTTACTTGCCCGGCTTGTCGAGCTCAACCCACGAGATCTGCGTGATGAGTTGATTCAGAGATGCAAACGAGATGGCTGCGTTCGTCGCGTGGTTCGGCTTCGCATTTGCCGGAAATGTCGCGAGCGTGGCATCTCCCACCAAAAACACATTGAAGTCCTGAGACAGATTTTCGAAACCCGCCGTCGTCCTGCAAAAACACATGTCTGTGGCATAGCCAGTCAGCAAAACATGCCGCACGCCCTGAGCTTTCAGGAAGTCGCGGAGGATCGCATAGCCCTCCGCATCGTAGATCACAATGTCGTCCGGATCGACTTTCAGATCGCTGGTCACAGGAATCGGCAGTTCCCAGAATCCCGCATGATTGAACTTTGGACCGGCGTCCAGTCCCGGAAACTGCTTAAAGTAGTCAATCACAGGTTGGCTGGCCGAGAGCGTCAGTTGTTTCGGAACTGGTTCTCCTTCGTACTGAAACTCATGCAGCACTTCATGCAGCTCGCGCCGTCCGGTTTCGGTCTCGGCCTGCTTCGGTCGTCCACGCACTGAGCGATACAATTTTTTTCGGACACTGTCCTCCGTCCCCGGCAGGCTGTACATCACACAGTTCACATCGCTGCGAAGCTGGTTGAGAAACGGAGCGATGACTTCCCTGGTATGCTTGCCTCCCAGATGATTCTTCGCAGGTGTGCAGAAGTCCGCACAACCGGCTGGTTCGGGAGTTCGCCAACCCTGTCCGTCATCGATTCCCCAGGGATGCACCATAATGATGGCCGTCGCATTCGCCTCGAGACGGTTCGGCATCTCGATGATCCCGCGGGCATTGTATGACCAGCGCCATGCTCGAACTGACAGATTTGCCCGCGGATCATCGACAAGGATCGGTGCTTCGTACCGAGTCAGGTCGTTCACCGGAGCCACATAGTCAGGATAGTCGGCTAACAACGGTCCGGGAGATTCCAGTCGCCTGAGTTGGTTGGAATACGTGCGTGCCGGAGGAACGTCATCCGCCAGCGTTGCCTGATTGTGGCTGATCAGCAAGCTGGCCATCAATCCGAGGCAACAGGTGTACCATGAAAATTGCAAGTGCCGACTGTTCATGTGGAATGATCCTTGTGAAGGGTGGATTCCCGTACTTTGCACACCAGGAGGGTTCACGATTGCGTTGAGTATGCCAGGACGTTGATTCAGGAATTGCCATAGACTGCCCCTTCTTCCCCTGGCAAGGGGGAGAAGGTGGCCGACAGGCCGGATGAGGGGGCCTTTGCGTCAGGCAACATTTTTTGCAATCCGAAGGACATGAAGGTCCATCCTACGATAAACTTATCATATTACTTCGGCATGCCGTAGATGTTTGCAAGTTCCGCCGGACCGGAAATTTTCAGCGACAGCGGCGTCGCCTTCTTTGGAACGGTCAGGTTTTTGACGATCGGATTTCCATTAGCACTCAGTGTCAACTTATTTTCGCTGACTGAGGTTTCGAGGCGAATCCAGTCGTGCTTTTCCAGCAGCGGCTTCCATGCGGCATCTTCAGTTGAGATCACAATTGGCTTTTCGAATGAACCGTCACCGATCGAAAGTGAAACAAAGCCATCCACCGGTCGCAGATCCATCACAAACACGGGCCTGTCAAACGACCCGTTCGTCACAATCGCAGTGGTGCCTGATTCCGTCTTGCCGTCGAATGCCAGCACCCAGTCGTTGACGTGCCACTGTACTTTTTCGGCGTCCGCAACGTTCCAGCCTCGCAGGTCAATCCCGGAGTAGAGACTGACAAATCCTCGATTCGCGACTGCCACATGTTCCGGAGCAACGGCATTCTCAGGAAGTTCCTTGATACGCAGATTGCGGTAATGAACAACCCCGCCTTCCGATTCAAGGCAGATATAGCCTTTTCGAGGACTCGCCTCTGTCCCCTGAGTCACCACTTTGTGATTCACCGCCAGTGAGATTGCTCCGTCCCGGCATTCGATGCGATAGTGATTCCATTGCGGACTTGGCAGTGATCGTTCCTCCGTCGGAAACGCGCGCCCGCCGCCACGACCATTGACCGGCGTCATCGTCGCGCCGTGGATAGGGAAGATATCGCCGTGAGTTGTGTGATGCTCCGACTGGCCGTAGGCATTTTCCAGAACCTGAACCTCGATGCTCCGATGAAAAGGAACACCCTTCGCGGTGATATCGTCCGCCCAGACAAAGATCCCCGCGTTTCCGCCGGGGACCATGTGACGCCATTCTACTTCCAGAATGAAGTTCTGATACATTTTCTCCGTACGAATCTCGCCGACCGGTTTCCCGGAACACACGAGCATTCCCTCCTGAACAGTCCAGGTGTCTACTGGAGTATTGACCAGCACCCAGCCCGCAAGATCCTTCTCATTGAACAACGGTTTGAAGCCATCGGCGTCATCTGCGAATACTTCAGCTGGCGACAGAATTGAAATGGCACAAACGACAACAGACAAGAGGAGACGACGGTACATAGAGCACCTTTTTGTGACCAGAAGGTTTAATTGCGTACAATGGACATTCTCGTCCGTCGCACGACCAGAAGACGCAGCCAACGCGACGTTTTCTGGCGAGGACTCGGACATGAATGTCCAAGCTACAGTAATCGCAGCGTTGATGACAGTGACTCATGGACAGACTTCGACGAACGCATCGTGGATTTTCGTTCCGCTCAGAAAAATATCCAGCGTGCTGATTCCTTCCGGAGTACCGGCGCGACCACGTTCACACCGGCTCAAAACGCAGCCACAGTGAATCGCGAGGACGCAGCGCGGCGGTCACGACGGGCACGGGCTCGGGCTGTCCCGGAACCAGTGAAACTCTGAAGGACCGCAGCAGATTCCCGGCAATCAGCATCATTTCTGTCATTGCAAAGCTTTGACCGATACACACGCGAGGGCCTGTGCCGAACGGAAACCACGCCCCGTGAGGAATCGAATCGACTCGCGGAGGCAGGAATCGATCGGGATCAAATCGATGCGGATCCGGAAACCAGCGTTCGTCGCGATGAGTCACCAGACTCGACAGCGAGATCAGACTTCCCTTGGGAACTTCATATCCGGCGATCGTCACGTCTTCCGTTGCCTTGCGGAGGAAAACGCCAATGGCGGGTGGATAGATGCGCAGTGCTTCCCGAACCACGGCATTCAGATACGTCAGTGCGGGCAAATCTGTGAACGTCGGTGCCTTATTGCCACATACGGTCTGCAGCTCGGAACGGCAACGTTCACAGATGTCGGGATGCTTTGCGAGAAGCAGCCACAACCAGTCCAGTCCCGCAGCCGTTGTGTCATGACCTCCCAGCATGAGTGTCATGGATTCGTTGCGCACCTGTTCATCTGTCAGAGAACCGCCGTCCCCTTCGTCATCGACAGCGGCCAGCAGCATCGACAGGAGATCGCCCTTGTCCACATTTTCCCGACGTCGCTGACGAACCATTTCCCAGACGACCTCGTCCATGACGCGCATCGCTTTCTTCTTGCGGCGATTCCATTGTGTGGGCAACCAGAGCGGCCAGATGAATGGAGCCTGCATTTCGACGAACGCGATTTCCGACAGCGTCGCCACGGCCCGACGGATCTCCTCAGTGTGAGACTTCATATCTGTCGAAAAAAGTGTCTGGCAAATAATGTCAAGCGTCAGAGCCGTCATGGTCTGATCAATATCGACATCCGCATGGCCGGTACGAGCGATGTCAGCCGCCAGAGTCTGCTTCAGGGCATTGATTCCGACGTCCATCTTTTCGGCGTATCCGGCGAAGCGACGGGACTGAAAGGCCGGTTGGACCAGTCGCCGCTGGCGGACCCACTGCTCGCCTTCGGCAATCAGCATGCTGTTGCCGTTCCATTGAGCGAACACCCTCAACGGGCGAGGATCGCGGATGATAGTTTTCGAATGAGTCACCAACACTTCCCGCACATCGTCGGGATGAAAGAAGAAATACAATCGAATCGGCCCGATGCGGCAGTAAACACGGTCGCCGTAGTCGCGGTGCAGATTCTCGTATGTCTCAATCAGTCTGTACTTGAGCCCTCTTGCGAGACTCACGCCAAAAGTCCAGTCCGATGGTCCGGGTGGAAAAGTGGTCGCCATAGATATCTGATCCCAGGAAAGATGACAGCCTACCATACTTCGGCAGCCGTTCCGCGATTTGCAACACATTGGAAACGGCACGCAGGCACAGGTTACCATACATTCGGGACGCCTGCACATTCAACCTGAAACTGCAAAAACCGAATGGGTCAGCGGGGCTGGAACTCCGTTTGCACGCCGAGGGACTGCTATTATGCACATCCGGCGGATTCCAGTTTCTCTGCTGTTTCCGGGAACAGTGACCAGCGATTAACGGCATTTCGCTCAGAAAATTCAACGGTGAGCATAAAAGTCACAGCACAATGAAGATTCAACAATTCCTTGAACACTACGGAGTGAACATTAATCCGTTCAGTCAGGAAGACGCGCAATCGGACCATATTTTTCGGCAGCACTGCGCGGAAACGATCTATCATCCGGCATGGGACAAAGTGCTTGGCGACTGCCGCAATCCCAGTACATCGATTGTGTTTGGCGAAAAAGGTTCGGGGAAGACGGCCATTCGGCTGCAACTGATAACAGCCCTGAAGCAACACAATCACAAGTATCCCGCGGAGCGGTGTTTCGTCATCCGCTACGATGACCTGAATCCGTTTCTCGATACGTTCCGCGATCGATTGCGAGGCCGAAAACGAAACCCGGATCTGGCATTGAAGGAATGGCGACTGTGGGATCATATGGACGCCCTGCTGACGCTCAGCACACGGCGTTTGTGTAACGTCATTGCTGATCGACACACAACAGATCCGGATATCTCGCTGCAGCAGATTCGTGAATTGCCACGCCAGCGAAAGCGGGATCTGCTTATGCTGGCGGCGTTCTATGATCAATCGTCGGATCAGTCCCACTGGCGGCGCTGGAAGGACATTCGCTGGCGGATCGGTTTCCTGACGCCCACGATTCACTGGCGGTTCCTGGTCGGTGTCCTGGTCAACTGCCTTGTCCTGTTATTTGCTCTGCGCGGGCTGCGATCCGACGGTTTGAAAGCGTTGAATGAACTCAAGTCGTGGTGGCTTTATGTTGTCATTGCGGCAGGCTGGATTCCGTATCTGAAGCGCTCGGTGTCGCTCTGGTGGCGCGCTCGACAGATCGCGAAACAGGTCCGCATTCTGGAACACGGCACGTCTTCGCTACGCAGAATCCTGGCACGATTTCCCGCATCGGAAATCGATGACCAGCCGATGCCATCCCGCGATCGCAGCGATGATCGTTACGAACTGCTTTCCAAACTGCAACGACTGCTGAAGCCGATGGGTTTTATGAGCATCATCGTGCTGGTGGACCGTGTGGATGAACCGCATCTGATCAACGGATCAGCCCAGCGGATGCGGGATTTTTTGTGGTCGATGTTCGACAACAAGTTTCTGAAACATCCGGGCATCGGTTTCAAGATGCTGTTGCCACGCGATGTTGTGTACTTTTTGAACCGGGAGGAGAAAGAATTCTACGAACGTTCTCGACTGGACAAACAGAACCTGATCAATTCGCTGGAATGGACGGGCGAGTCGCTGTTCGACATGGCCACTAATCGCATCCGTGCGTGTCAGCCCAAAAACGCAGCACCACGCGACGCGGCAGAATCCCGCGAAGCGAATTCGACACAAATCACAATTCGGGATTTCTTCGCAGAAGACGTGTCTCGCGAAGATTTGATTGCCCGCTTTGCAAAGTTGCGCGTCCCTCGACATCTCTTCCGATTTCTGTATCGCCTCCTGACGGAACACTGCAATCGGGCGACCGAAGACCAGCCGTCCTGGAAAATCTCCCGCAGGACACTCGAAACCGTGACCGACACCTACGCCCGCGAACTGGAAGCCTTCGACCGCGGATTGGGAACGGGTTGAGGCCACCGTGGCAGCATACAGAATCAATCGGTTCAACGACAAATGATGTGCGCAGCGCAGAATCAAGGAAATTATTCGATGAAGACGAACTGAGGACAGATAGGGACGTCAACAGCTTAGATTCTTTCTTTTCAACAACTGCGCATTTTGCGCGCATTATTTTCAATGGCCCGCTTAGGAACCGCGCCAAAATAAACTACCGGAAACTCAGTTAGTTCGCGGACGAATTGTGTAGTTCCATTCTCCGTGAAACGTGTTTCGAATTATAATGCACTCGTTGAGTTCTTTATCGGGAACTTTTCGACCTTTCGCGTAGATTGACT
>CAMAVB010000229.1 GCA_945861465.1 Candidatus Kuenenia stuttgartensis | reverse complement strand
GGGCAGAGAACCAGGGAGGGCTTCACAATCATCGCCAGGAGCGGGCTTTTCAGTCAATACCAACTCTGACGAACGGCAGTTTACAAAAATCTACCGTCCGCCAATAGGTCACGTTGCGCGCACGCAATACCACGACAGTGCCATTCGTGACTGGTACTATTTTCCTCCTATTTTCCTCTCGCTATTTTCCTCTGGTACTATTTTCCTCCTCTGAGCGCGTGAGAAATCCGTCAGTCCCTCGTTTCCACGCGAATACTGGCAACATAGAATCTCTCTCGGGGTCCGCTTGGGTTTTGTGCGGGCAGCGTTCGTGCCTTGCGTTGCGGTTCGGACGATCCACATTCACGACTCTATCTGTTCCAGAACGGAATTCCCGGTATGCAGCTCGCTCCTCACGATGTTACCCTGTTCTTCAAACTCCAGCGATCACTGTTTTGCTTTGTCAACCAGCAACTTCAGGTGATTCCTCGTGAGTATCCAACACCCGATGACGGCCTGAGAATGGCTCCTGAACTGCGCGTGCAGTTGCGTGAAGCACTGAACGCAAACAGACATCTGATTGACGATTTTGTGAAAGACAATCCCTACAACCTGCCACCGGATGAACTGGATATTGTTCACTCATGGAATCATCTGGTTGCTGGCAAGTTCTATATCCTGCGGTTACTCCAGAAACATGCCATCTTCCTCGACGGCCGCAATGATGCCCGCGCCTACGGAGTGCTTGCTCTGACGCAGCCATTCGAAGAGCTGATCGGCTCACGCTTTCCGGTACTCACCGAAACCATGCTGCTTCCTTTCCGTGAGTCCATTGTGTACGACGGCCTGATTCGCAGCTATGGCATTTCCTTCGGACCGGGCATCCGTCGTTCATTGAACGAGAGCTTCAAAGAATCAAAACTCAAGCATGGAATCATCACGTCCCTTCCTGTGGCCGATATGCCTCCCACAGCTATTCCGGCGAAACGGAATCCAAAATCGCGACCGAAGGAGAAGCCTGCGAAGGAACAATCCACAGAAATTCTCCAGCAACTTGTTGAGTTGACGGACACCTTTTGCCGCAGTTTTCTCAACGAGGAATACGCCGAGTTGTGCCGCAAGCTGGCTGAAAAATTATCACGTAAGCGTCCATCGCCACTGCTGAGCGGCAACATCAACACATGGGCCTGTGGCATTGTTCGCACGATCGGTTGGGTGAATTTTCTGGACGATCGCACGCAGACTCCGCATTTGAAACTGACGAAGATTGATGAAATCTTTGGCGTCGCCCAAAGCACCGGCGGCACAAAGTCTGCCGCGATTCGCAAAATGCTGAAGATTCACCAGTTTGATCATGTTTGGACACTTCCCGGCAAAATCGACCAAAATCCCAGAGCGTGGCTGATTCAGCTGAACGGTTTCATCGTCGATGCGCGTACGCTGGACCGCAGTGTTCAGGAAGAGGCCTTCCGCAAAGGCCTGATCCCCTATCTTCCGAAATCCAGCTGACCACGATATTCCCGTCGTTGCCGTTCGGACCATTGCCGTTGGGGAATCCCTTCTGTAAACTGTCGCTCGCCTCGGAATTCGGCATGAATGGATGCATGGAGCGTTGTCAATGAAGACAAAAATTGCGGCCACGAAATCGGTGTTTGACGCAAACCCAGAGAAGGACATCGCGGACGATTCTGCTCATGTGCGAACGTCGTTTAGTCCCGGCGGGATACCTATCCGCTTTCGCACCGACCTGTCCGAATTCTCGACGACTAAGAACCTCGCGACCCGCGAACAGCTTCAGTTGCACCTCACGCACACCCGTCTCCAGCTGTTGCGAGGATTCGACGAACTGCTGTGTCTGGAAGGACTCACAGGAGTTGAGCATCTGCCCCATCAGATTGAAACGGTCCGTAAAGTGATGCGGCGGTTTCGAGGCCGCGTATTACTCGCAGACGAAGTCGGTCTCGGTAAAACCATTGAGGCCTGCCTGCTGCTTCGCGAATACCTGCTGCGACGACTGATCAAACGTGTGCTGATTCTGGTCCCGAATCCTCTGGTCAGTCAATGGCACGAAGAACTCTCTTCCAAGTTCCACCTCGATTTCAGGATCGCACCAAGGACAGCGACCAGCAGCCGTGACGAATTCTGGGCGACACATGACCGTGTTCTGGTTTCCACATCGTTTGCCCGATCCGGTCGTCGGCCAGAAGCGATTGCCGCTGCTCATTGGGATCTGGTCATTGTCGACGAGGCCCACCATTGCAGAAACCGCTCGACAAAACTCTGGAAGCTCGTCAACTCGCTGCAGCGTCGTCACATGTTTCTGCTCACCGCGACACCCGTGCAGAACAATCTCGTCGAACTGTACAGCCTGCTGACGCTGCTGGAACCAGGTCATCTGAAAACAGAAGCCGACTTCAAGAAGCAATTCGTGACGCGCGGAAATCCTCGTGACCCGCGTAATCGGCATCGACTGCGTGACCTCCTCGGCGAAGTCATGATTCGAAACACGCGTGGCTTGGTGCAGATCAATCTGCCTCCACGATACGCCCAGACAATCATGGCAACGCCGGGTGAGGAAGAATCGCAACTACTCATCGACATTCAGCAGTACCTGCGCGACCAGTTGGTGACCACAGCAAATGCGTCTCCCAACACAGATGACGCTGAACAGGAGAGTCCCGAAGAGCTGGATGCGTCATCGACAGAATCAGCAGAGACGCCCGATGCCGTAGGGTGGGACCAGCGGCTGACAAGCCGCGCCGGCCCACCGGAATTGACGTCGCCCGCTGGTGGGCCGCCGCTCGCGTTGCTCGCTGGTCCCACCCTACCGGAACCGCAAAACAACGAACCTGCAGGCATCTCCCGTATGCGGCTGCATGCGATTCTGACGTCGATTGGCAGTCATCCGGCAACGGCTGCGGCGACGCTTCAGCCACTTGCAGAACGCGACGAACGGGCTCGCCAATTGTGCGAACGCGCCGGAAGAATCACGCATTCGGCCAAGGACGAAAAACTACTGCAGCTCTTGAAAGAGAGTCATGAGCACAAAGTTCTGGTCTTCGTGGCCTCGATCCGCACATTGCACCGACTGCAGTCGCTGCTCACGGAAGCGGAGATTTCGTTTTCAACATTTTCAGGCGAGCAATCATCGACTGACAAAGATGCTGCGGTCGAACAGCTGAAATCATCGGTGAATGTGATGCTGTGTACGGAATCTGGCGGGGAAGGACGCAACCTGCAGTTCGCGGACACGCTGATCAATTTTGACCTGCCGTGGAATCCAATGAAAATTGAACAGCGAATCGGACGTATTCACCGCTACGGACAGACGCAGGATGTGTTCATTTTCAATCTGTGTACGGCGGGAACGCTCGAGTCCCGAATTCTGAAATTGTTGAACGACAAGATCCGGATGTTTGAATTGGTGGTTGGCGAAGTCGGCTCGATCCTTGGCAACCTTGACGATGGCCAGGATTTCGAATCGCTGGTGCTGCAGCTCTGGCAGAAAGCTCCTGATGATAAGCAACTGGATGCCGACTTCGAAACGCTCGGCGACACGCTGTTGGCTGCTCAGGAAAAATATCTTGACGCCAAAAATCTGGATGAAGCATTGTTTGGTGAGGACTACGAATGAGTCGCAGCAGCGTGGAATCGCAGCTTGTGGAATTTGCCACAGCTCTGGTTGAAAATTCCGGCGGTATCATCGACTGGCAGTCCGATGGTTCGCAGGCAACAGCCATTGTCCCGCCAGATCTGGCTGAAAGTCTCGGACAGCACCACGAATCGTTCCTCGTGAGAACTCAACCTGGCGATGAGGGACTGGTCCTGTCACTGGGAGGAGAATTTGTCGATCTCGCGGCCCGGACGCTGCGACATTTTGTGCCGTCGGTCGGCGCATTTGCGGTCGATGATTTGCCCGTTCGCAAAACGGAATTTGCGGCAGCCGTAGAATCATCATTCGGCTGGCAGAACGCCCGAGCCAAAGTCCTGGATGGAAGTGTCATGACTGTGCCGTATCACGCGTGGTGGTTTCACGTCACACTGCAGTCGGAAGAAACATGGGAATCGCTGGTGTCAGTGACGCTGAATGCCCGCTCCGGAGTCGTCGTGCCGTTGAGTGAGTTGCTGAGTCTCGGCGATCTCCGACCGACAAAAGATGCCCCGTCTGATTCCAGTGCCACTCTTGATCTGGCGCTGCATGTGGCGGAAGCGGAAACGATGCGTCAGGCAACTCCATTTCTGCAGCGCATTGATGCTCGGCGGGAACGAGACCGCAAACGCCTTCAGGATTACTATCGCGCACTGCAGCGCGAAAGTTCCACACCCAACAAACGCACAAAGACCGTCCCGACAGCGGAAGAGATTGAATCCCGCCAGAAAGCCGTCAAGCTGGAGCTGCAGAGAAAACTCAGCGAACTTGATGAACGGTATTTGTTCAGCGCCGTACTGCGTCCGATCGTGCTGGCCGAATTTCGCATTCCGGCCGTTGCCATCGACGTCGAGATTCAGAGAAAAGCCGAGAAGCGAATCTTTCGCGTCTACTGGAATGCGATGCTGAAAAAGATGGAACCCATGTCCTGCAGCCGCTGCCTGCGAACCTCTTTCAACTTCTGGTTCACAAACGACACCGTTGATCCACTGTGCTCCACCTGCCACGGCTCGTAAATTGGTCGAAGGTCGAACACAAATTGTCGAGCGAACTGAGTGCACCGATTTCGCACGAAACGGTTCCAGCCAGTTTTTCCTGTACCGTCAACGCCGTCAACGGCTGCGATGCTCTTCCTGCACTGAATTCGGTTGCGGGTGGGTTCGGGGCGGCGACCTGTCGAGCCGGACTGAGGCGGGGATTTATTGGGCTGCTACGGTTGTCTTGAGAGTTGCCGCGCGCGCCTCGATTCGTGTTCGGACTTCATCCGCTCCGGGAAGTGCTCCATGCTTGGCAATCGCTCTTTGGAGATCTTTTTCAAAGTCAGCCAGGCGATCGGTGTCGGCCAACTCGATTGCTGCATCGTAGGCTGCCAGCGCATCGTTCGTTTGATGATCCACCAGCAGCGAGATTGCCAGGTTTCCAAGTGCCTTCACGTTCATTGGGTCAAGCTCCACGGCTTGGCGTAAATCGGCAATAGCCTCCTTGATCCGGCCATCCACATAACGACCCCAACCCCGATCATTGAGCGAGTTTGCTTCTGCTTGGATGCCCACTTGTTCATACGCATCCTTGCGAATGGAGTCGGCATTGTCCTTATGCTCGGTCGGCGCATCGACGATGTTGATTACCGAAGTGAAATCCCGGATTGCACGTTTGGGATTCCCTTGTTGACGAAACGTTTCGCCGCGCCTGATGAGCGCTGTGGCCTTCTGTTCGGTCGGCGCGTCGAGCATGTTGATTACCGAAGTGAAGTGCCGGATTGCACGTTCGGGATTCCCTTGTTGACGAAACGTTTCACCGCGCTTGATGAGCGCTGTGGCCTTCTGCTCGGCCGGCGCGTCGGGCATCTCGATCACCGCGGTGTAGTCCGAGATTTCACGCTCCGGATTCCCCTGCTGGCCGAACATGAAGGCCCGATTGACGAGGGCTTTTGCCTTCTGCTCGGCCGGCGCGTCGGGCATCTCGATCACCGCGGTGTAGTCCGAGATTTCACGCTTCGGATTCCCCTGCTGGCCGAACATGAAGGCCCGATTGACGAGGGCTTTTGCCTTCTGCTTGGCCGGCGCGTCGGGCATCTCGATCACCGCGGTGTAGTCCGAGATTTCACGCTCCGGATTCCCCTGCTGGCCGAACGTGACGGCGCGATTGACAAGGGCTTCGGCTCGGGTTTTGGGTGAAGCCCTGGGGCTGTCGATGATTCGGTCGAGTTGATTGATTGCTTCTTCAAATCTTCGGGCCTTAAGTGCTCGATCGGTCGTACGCAGCCCCCATTGAGACAACACGTCCGACCAACGATCAAGTGCACCGAACTGAACTGAACTTTCGCTGGAGGCAACAGCCCTGCAGATTCGATCCATCAACTGAAAGTCGATATCATCGGTCACGGTTTTCAGGTCACTGTTGCTAACAAAAGCGAAGAACAACATTGACGCGGATTCGCTGATGGAGGCAGAATGAAGAAGTGCCCGAACGGATTTTCGCGCCTGATCGGTCAGAGTTTTTTCCGAATTCGTCGATGAAAAAAAAATCGTGGGATCGAAGTCTGGCGTAGTCTCAGTCCGTTGAAGCAATTGCTCCAAAAGTGAGCGGTATTCTTGTGCGAGATGTTCATCCTGGTGGTCACGAACGAAGATCGTCTCCACCAGCGCCATCTGCGGGTGATAGGAGAGCTTATAGAGCTTGGGCTTGATTGGTCCCAACGCTTTTACCAGACGTTCGATTCGTTCGCTCTTTGTTGTCATTTCGCCAATGGGAAGGGGACTGGCGACGAACAATGTCGGCTTTCCCAAAGGCACCGCCGTGTCGGATGACGGCTTCAAGACTCCAACCTCCGTCAAGAACTGGCGAGTCCCTTCGATGTTCTGGTCATTCAGTCCGCAAAGAACGACGAGTTGGTCGGACAAGGGACCAATGCACAATCCGCCGACTTCGGTGATTCCCGTGCGACTATCGATGAGCACATAGTCGTAGGGAGCGGATCGGTCTTCGTCCGGAACCGGACCATAATAATCTGGAATTTCCAGCGGAATTCGGCGGCTCTTCAGCCACGATCGCAACAGGCTGCCGACTCGCAGCAGCGTGTCGCGGTCCATTCCCGCCACCGCGACTTCTGACAGCCGATTGTAGTAATCCCGAGTTTCATCAATCGGAATTACGTCGAGCCGCCCCAAGTCCCAAGACTTGTGCGGGAGCGATTCCAGCTTTTCAGGCAGGACACGAACCGTATAGTCGGACAATGGTGGCAGGGAATTCGGATCGAGAGGTGCTTCCTCGGACACCCGCTGCGCCGTCTGTTTCGCCCAGAGCAGCAAGTCCACCATGTCATGTCGGGCGAATTCGGCGATTTCTTTCTGGCGGCTCATGAAACCGCTGAGACCGGGAGCTTCCAAATCCATGTCCAAGACCAGAACGTTGCGGCCCTTCGCGACCAGCCCATACGCCTGGTTCAGAACAGCCATGCTGCGGCCGACTCCTCCCTTGAAACTGTAAAACGCGAAGATTTGAGGCCACTCGGTCATTTCGCCACCAAATTCAGCGGTTTATCGTTGGCGATGTCGCGCAGGCTCTGTCGCGTGGAACAACCCGAAGGATCGACTTGCGTGACCGTCGTCGTGATCGGGAGAACCTTCAAAATATCACGCAGGGTTTTTAGTTCATTGAGGAAGCAGTCCCAATTCTCTTTCGGGAACTCAGTGTGAATAAACCGATCGAAAGTTCGTTTCATTCGGTCAGGCTCCTGCGTCGCCGCATACCTCAAGTAAGCTTTCCGGCGGAGTTCGCGTGAGCGTGCTGCACAGAGTGCGAAGTCTGCAATGCGTTTCAGGTCTGCGCGATCCGGATTCTGTCCGAACATCGCATCGAATCGTTTCAATAGCCCTTGCGCCCAATCGTCCAGGATCGCTTCCACTGCTGGGCCAGATGCACACGTGGCGAAGCAACCGGAGTCCCCGACTTTCAAGGGTTGCCAAATCAGGTATTCGAGATCGTGATGGTCCGGGCGTGGCACACGGTTGGCGACATCCAGGAGCGTTTCATTCTCAAACACCATCATCGGCTGAGTTATAACAGATCCCGTTGACGATTCGACGCAAGCGTTTGGAATAGAGACAGACCTGACGAGTTCCGTCCACTGCCGAGCTTCCGCAAACGAAGTTGCTTCCTCCTGGCTGTGCCAAACGAGAGTATCCACGCCACGGCTCAGATCAAGGACGCAATGCTGCCCGTCCGATTTGCGTTTGGCGATGGGCAAGGACCGACCGCATTCCACGAGTGGTGCGCCGTTGAAACCGACAATCTCTATGTCACTCGCTTTGAGAGAATTCATACTGCGATCTGCTCCCGAACCCATTGCTCTAATCGTTCACAAAACTGAGGCGTTCCAGACGGTTCCAGGGCTGGCGGTCCCGCGAAGAACTGGTCCAACACTGATAGCGGATCGCCTGGAATTGTCACGGGCTGTTGGTCATCGAGCCGCCGAAGTTGGCTCATCACAGTTTCATCGGCACACCACGCCGCCCGATCATGAATTGAATGTCCTTCGCTGAATCGGATCTCGAACGTCCACGCCCGCCAGTCATTATTCAACTCAAAGAGTCTCTCCGGGTCGAAACGGCTCGGTTTTTTCTGCCAATAATCAACATCCGCGTCGAAAAACGCCGCCAGAAATCTACCAAAGGTGGCACGCCACTGGTCCAATGGTAGCATGGAAGCTTTCCCAAACGCCACACGTTCCGCCTCACCATCAGTCGGATTGAGCCGAAGCTTCAGGTGCGGCGGATTGCTCAACAAGCCGCCGGTATCGAACGGCGACGCCGACCCAGTGTGAGCGTCTTCGCATCCGGCCGCAAATGCGAACGCTGTGCTCCCAAATTTCGGATGGGCACGACCGGCATAGAAATACGCCGACTGAGGTAGCCCCAATAATCCCTCGGCACGTCGTGTGTTGTCTGAATTGCTCCCCATTGCAGATGTCGGTATCTCATGCGGCGGATGTTCGATCAGGTCGATCACCGTACGATCGACATGGACGAGCGGAACATTATCCGCCACAGCGTTGGACGCAGGGAGTCGGGCGGCAAGCGCTTTCTCGTCGATATCAGATAGCAGCGGCATGATTCAATGACCCTGAGCAACAGACGGAACCTCAACTGCCGGGGGCTTCCACAAACATTGTGGACTGCTGCCGGAAAATCGGCATGAAAATGAGTTAGTCGTGGATGTTGTATCAAAAATCAGGTGGTTCCAGCTACGAACCCAGCCCAGGAATCTCTCCACAAACCGGCATCCTTGTCTTCGTACTGAAGCTCGATAATCGACACTATGTGATCAGGCAGTATGTTTTGGCCCCTGACCTGCACCACGCTTGGCCCCGACGCATGCGTCAAAGCCAGCATTGTTCCGAAGTTCAGGTCATGTGTGAATACCACAAAGCTGTTTGCTCGAGCCCTGTCCATGAGCTCGCCGTCGGTTGCTCGCAAATCACCAACTGCAGTCCAATGTGTGGCCGCCCAACCATGTTTGGCCAACTCGGCAACCCAATCGGGTGACAAATTCATGTCGATCAGAATCTGAATGCTCATGCCGTTGCCAGCGGTACTTCACGTTCTTCCATGCGCCATGCCGCATAGGCCAGGCATTGATCGATGTCCGCTGCTTCGAGGTACGGGTACGCTTCGAGGATTTCGAGTCGCGAGCGACCCGCTGAAAGCAGCCCAAGTATCATCGCAACCGTGACACGCAGACCGCGAATGCACGGTTTGCCGCCCATAACTGCGGGATCAAGCGTGATGCGATCAATGTGTGCCATGTTGCAGGAATTCCTACGTCGATCTTCGCGCGAATTGCAATCAATCCAGAGACGATCATAACTGGCCACTTAGTACAAATCCATCATACCACCGGTGCCATCCCGTTCCTGTAGCAATGAAGGGAATTTACGAGACAATCAGGAACCGGACGTTGCTGAGTTTCGTCTCGCGGCTGAAAGTCAGAGTTGTAGGGTGTGACAAGCAACGCGCAGGCACACCGAAGGATTATCGTGGTGTGCCTGCGCGTTGCTTGTCACACCCTACAAATTCAGATACCGGCCAGCTCGCCGATCGATTTACGACGGCCTGTCAGGCCTCTATTCTGTCATCACAACTTCCAGCACAATGGGGTTGTCTGTTTTGCGATGCTTCCCTTTGCCAGGTTTTGCCTTTGCCGTTTTGACGACAATCTTTCCTCCCGCTGCCGTAAACGTCCTGAGAAGCTGGTCGAGCGAAACGTCGGACGCGGCGCGTTCGATCCGGGCAATTCGAGGTTGGCTGGTTTTCATTCGTGCCCCAAGTTCTTTTTGAGACAACGCCCCCGCTTCTCGCTGCCGCTTGATTGCGGCGGCGATGTTCATCCGGGTATCAAGAAGCTGCCGTTCGTCTGCGCTCATCTCGAGGAAATCTTCGGCATCTCCGAATGTCCAACCGGCCGCTTCAAGAGCTTTTCGTTTCTTCGTTTCCATGGTGACCATCTCACTTCTACGTGTTTGCTTTTGTTGCCGCTCGAACCGTTGCGGCGTACTGCTTCAATCGCAGTTTGCATCGATCAATCACTTCGTCCGGTATCTTTTGCGTCTTTTTTGCATAGACGTCCAGCACCAAGTTACATCGGAATCAATTCGAAACATGATTCGTGCGGCTGAAGTTTATATCGGATATGGTATATTTTCAATTCACAAAAGTTGCTCGAAACACCAAGCTACTCGGGCACCTGGTTCGGTTTCAATCGCGCATGCTTATCCAGCAGCAGGCCGATTTCTTCCGGGCTGATTCGCCGGGGCTGGCCGTTTTCGGCGATGACGGCGTAGTGGCCGAGTCGACGTTTTGTCTCGAGGGCGTTGGTGACTGCCTGCTGAAGACTTGTTTCTACCTGCTGACAGAACACATCAATGTCAATCATGATCGAACACCTTCGGCAAGTCGCTGGTATCGAGCTTCGTCCTTAACGGATCGACTCTTGCCATGCTGCGTAAAGATCAATTGTGGAACTGAGTCGGAATTGTCATAACAACTCGTCACGGTACAAGTCGCTGCATATTCCTGCAACAGATTCCGGACACTTCTGAAATATCTTCGCTCAATTGTTTCGACCGGAATATCATGTCCGCCACGGGCTACCCGTTCGGCTACCCGTTCGCAGCATGTGGGAACGCCTGGCAGCCAGAGATATACCAGATGGACTTCCCAGCCAGTTGCGACCAACTCCCGAATCATGCGCAAGTAGCTTCGACCGGAAAGTGTTGTCTCAAACGCGAATGATTCTCGATTCGCAATGAACCGTCGAACTTCCCTCAGAAACAACCGCCCGGCTTCTACTGCTTCTCTATCCGGATCCAATGGGGACAATCCGGCGGCGATCAGATCGGCATTGACAAAATTCCGGGAACGATCGGCACTCACCAGGTACGTGAGTGCAAAGGTTGTTTTGCCAGCTCCGTTTGGCCCGGCAATGACTGTACAAACGGGAACGGCCATTTGCGATTCCGGATAATTAAAAGTCACGTGAGACTTGATGATCTGTCAATGATGGATTGATGGGTTGTGTGCCACTGGCTCTGCCAGTGTTTCATGCAGATGGAGAACACTGGCAGAGCCAGTGGCACACATCAAAGCACGGTCGAACATGGATTAGTTGCTAAAAGACATCCTGACAGGCATCCACTGTATCAAGTCAAAGGCTCCTTCGTAACGAGCTTTCTTTTCCAAACTCTTTGCTTCAAGGATTCCAGCGTGGCAGATAGACTTGTAACTGACCCTATTCCTGAATCCGGAGGTCCCATGCAAAGACGCTCGTTTCTTCAATCGTCCGCCGCTATGTCAATTGCTTCCGTCCATGCGGGGAGCCGAAGTCCGAATGCGCTTAGCGACGACGTGGCGGAAGATCCCGTCCTGCGACTGACGCAGAACCTCAATCCTCAGATTCAGCATGCACGAGATGCGGCACTGTCTGTCCTCAAGCCGACAGCGGCAGAACTGGAGCGAGGTTTGCGGCTGCATGCCGAGTCGCTGGTGTTCGATTCGTACGGATTTTCACCGCGAGCGGCCATTGATGGCGATGTCGTGGCAGCCGCGATTGAAGGCGGGGCGTCGGAACAGGAACTGGAGGATCTGCAGGAAGACATGACGATGACTCGTTATGTCACGGATCCTCGGGAACAGAAGGAGTACCGAGATGCATGGACGGCGTCCGGCGTGACCTGCATTTTTCAGAATGCCGGTCAGGAATGTCAGGATCCGCTCCGACTGATCAAACGTCTGGCTCGGTTCACCTTTGCCACCGACGTCATGAAGGAGTTTGTCAGCAAAGCCGCAGTTCCTGCCGACATCGAAGCCGCCAAGGCGGTCGGTAGGCATGCGCTGTATATGACCGGCAATGGTGTCCCGTTGACACAGCAGTGGAATTCGATTGAGGATGAACTGCGGTACGTGAAGATTTTCTTTCAGCTCGGCATTCGCATGATGCACCTCACCTACCAGCGTCGCAACATGATCGGAGATGGTTGTGGCGAAACCTCCAATGCCGGTCTGAGCGATTTCGGGCGCACGGCGATTGCCGAGATGAACAAAGTCGGAGTGATCCCGGATTGTGCGCATTCCGGCTGGCAAACGTCGCTGGAAGCGGCGAAGGTGTCGTCTCGTCCGGTCGTCGCCAGTCATTCCACCTGCGCGGCGATTCATCCGCATATTCGCAGCAAGCCGGATGAGGTGATTCGAGCCATTGTGGACTCAGGAGGCTACATCGGCATCTGCTGCATTTCCAAATTCCTGCGCGGCACGGGCGACATTGCGGCACTCCTCGATCATATCCAGTATGTCACGAAGCACTTTGGTGTAGATCATGTGGCGATCGGCACTGACGTTGCGTACTCCTCGCAGAATTCCCGTGAAGAGAATCGCAAGCTTCCCAAACGGAGTCCTTCTCGCGAACCGTTCCGATCGCTCTGGCCGAAAGACGATTTCGCCGAGACACCTGCGATGACTAGCAGCCTCGCATGGACCAATTGGCCACTGTTCACCGTCGGGCTTGTGCAGCGAGGATATACGGACGACGACATCCGTAAAGTCATCGGCGGCAATGTCATGCGAGTTGCCAACGAAGC
>CAMAVB010000228.1 GCA_945861465.1 Candidatus Kuenenia stuttgartensis | reverse complement strand
GGGTGGCCCAGCTTCGGAGAAGTTGGGTGCCGAAGGCACAAGAAACTCAGAGTTGACCTTCAAACAGGAACGACGTCATTCTCTGATTCGACGTACGCCCTGAATTTCTTGTGCTGCGCACCCAGCTTGAAGCAAGCTGGGCCACCCCGGAGGAAACCGGTGTTCGTCGGGTGGCCCAACTTCGGAGAAGCTGGGTGCCGAAGGCACAAGAAACTCAGAGTTGACGTTCAAACGGAAACGACGTCATTCTTTGATTCGATGTATGCCCTGAATTTCTTGTGCTGCGCACCCAGCTTGAAACAAGCTGGGCCACCCCGGAGGAAACCGGTGTTCGTCGGGTGCCAACTTCGGAGAAGTTGGGTGCCGAAGGCACAAGAAACTCAGAGTTGACCTTCAAACGGGAACGACGTCATTCATTGATTCGATGTATGCCCTGAGTTTCTTGTGCTGCGCACCCAGCTTGAATCAAGCTGGGCCACCCAGCGAAAGAAACGCCGCTTTTGCAGAGCAAAAGGCGACAATGTATTGGCCTCAATGAAATCGATCCCTGGACTTGCGTGCCCCTTGCTGGTTACGATTCGCAGGGGAGTGAATTCTCGATAAATTCCTGACTTCAATTGAAAGGAATCCCCCCGATGCCAATGCATGACTGGACTCTTGTCTCTGCCGGAACGTATCACGGGTTCCACACGCTCTGGATCGGTGAACTGACCAGAGTTCTGAACACGGGTCTGTTGCCGCGACCATACTACGCCGAAGCCGAGCAGGTTGCCGGAGATACTGGACCGGATGTACTGACCCTGGAGTTCGACGAGGATTCTTCCTCAACTCCGACTACGGAGGAACCCGATGCTGGCGGCACAGCGACACTGACCACGACGAAGCCAGCTGTCACCGTCACCCAGATTGCGTCAGAAGCGGAAATCTACAGCGAGCGCCGCAATCGGCTTGCCATCCGGCACTCTTCTGATGACCGTCTGGTTGCCTACGTCGAACTCCTCTCCTCAGGCAACAAGTCAAGCGTGCGAACTCTGGATCGTTTTCTCGACAAGTCATGCAGTGTGATTGAGCAGGGCATCCATCTCCTTGTTGTTGATCCATATCCCCCAGGCCGTTTTGACCCACAGGGAATTCATGGAGCGATCTGGAATGAGATTGATCCGTCGGCTCCCTTCACCTTTCCTGACAATCGGCGTTTGACGGCCGTCTCGTACCATGCAGTTCGTCCTACAGTGGCCTACGTAGAGCCGATGGCGCTTGGGCTGACGTTGCCATTGATGCCACTGTTCCTCGATCATCGGCGATATGTGAATCTGCCTCTCGAAGCGACGTACCTTGCAGCGTTCGGGGCGATCCCAATGCATTATCGAAATCGACTGATGCAGGCGAACGAATCGGGTAGCGTCTGATTCCAATTCCAATTCCAAAGACGATGATGAGCTGTAGAAGAATATCGGGGCGAAGAATATCGGGGCCATCCAGGATGTGAATCGCTGCGCCAGACGCGGGTTTCTGTGTGGTCACCCACGCATTTTACGGCGAAATGGCCACGCCGCCGTTGTGGGCGGATTTTAAGGCCGCATCAAGAATCTGCTGCGTCTGGAGTGCAATTCGGGGCCAGTGGCTGTCGCATGTCCGACTCAGCACCAGGTCAGCAAAGGTTCGAAACAGTTGCGCTTCCTGGCTGTTGCGCTTGTTGTTGCTGTATTCTGCCACGGCGTGACGATGAAAGACTTTTTCCATGTTGAAATGACATCCATCGACCGCAAAGTTGTGATTGCCTGATTCAAACGCGACTTCGTTTCCAAAATAAGGCAGCACAAAATCATTCAGCTGCACGTAGCCTTTTGTGCCACTCACATTGACCCACTGCTGGTGATTGGCGCGGAAGGAATTGAAGAACGTGGCCGACACGCCGCTCCTGAAGTGCAGTTCGCCCTGAAACTCCATCGGCACGTCGTCGTCACTGTCTGGCCGCTTCGCGCCGTGCAGAATTCGACCGCGTACTTCAGTCGGCATTTCGAAATTCAACGCCCACAGGATAATCCGAATCGTGTACCAGCCGAGATCTCCCAGGCAGCCCGCCGGTTCCAGCTGGCTGCTCGCCCGGATGTTGCTCTGAACCCATTCATCGGCGGCACAGAAACTGAACTGACTGACGATGCGGCGAATGGTTCCGACACTGATTCCGTCGTCCAGCACCCGTCGCAGCTGTTTCATTCTCGCGCTATGCATGAACATGACGCCGTCCATAAACTGGACGTTGGTTTTCTGGCAGGCATCGATCATTCTTTCGACATCCGCCGCCGTCACGCCGCAGGGTTTTTCCACCATCACATGCTTGCCCGCCTGAGCTGCTTTGACGACCCATTCCGTGCGCAGTCCTGTCGGCAGCGGAATGTAGACGGCATCGACATCACTGCGTGCCAGCAGAGCTTCGTAGTTTCCGACGGCTTCAACCTTGTGAGCAACCGGAACGGACGCGGTGCATTCCGCAATAAATTCCTGAGCCTTCCCCACGGATCGACTGGCCACAGCGGTAACTCGACCATTGCCGGAGTTCGCAATGGAATGCCAGTTTTTTTTGGCAATCCCGGCAGTACTGAGAATTCCCCAACGGCAAACATCTTTAGTCATCGTAACGTCCTGTCTTCGTAAGAATAAACAGCCGCGCACCATCGTCGCAGCAGCACGGATCGTGAGTGATTTTGACCCAATGCTCAAGTCTGCAGGTTGGACAAAGCACAAGTCCCGTGCAGGATGGGCATGGAATCGGGCGATTTGCAGTACACATTTCGCCGAGGAGAGCAGGCACATGCATTGGCACATTCATTCCACGAAAGAGTGCTATCGGCAGGATTTGCGTTGCTGGTAGTGGACTCGCTCCCCAATTTCGGCAGTTGATGCCGGAATGCGTTTCGGTGCGAGTTTTACAGGTCTGATGCCCCTTGCCAGAATGTTCGGCGACTGATACCCCTTCCGACAATGTCTGATTCCAGCCCGCAAACTCGGCGTGCTTTGACTCGCACACAACGTCTTTTGACGGTGCTGTTGGGAGCCGGCATTGTGGTGGTTTTTGGCATTGCTGGCTGGCTGAAACCGGATCCTCGCGGGTTCGGAACTCACCAGCAGTTAGGAATGCCGCCCTGTACATTTCGCACACTGACTGGAGTCAACTGTCCGCATTGCGGGCTGACCACCAGCTTTAGTTGGTTTGTGAGAGGACAAATCGGCAACTCAACGAAGGCCAACCCGGCCGGACTGATGCTGGCAAGTGCCAGTATTCTGATTTTGATCTGGAGTATTGTTGTCAGTATTCGCGGGGCGTTCGTCATCACACACGAACCCGGCCGCGATTTGCTGATCGGATTTGGGATCTGGGTATTGTTCTCACTGGTGGTCTGGTGCTTCAGATTGTTCTGGAATCAGATTTGAACCCTGGTGCCACGTGTCTGTAAACGGAGTTTCGTGACGTGCAACTGCTTAGCCTTACCTTAAAACGAGACGGCGCACGTCGTCTGGTCCTGTTGGTCCTGGCAGCTTCGATGGTGCTGCCTGGCTGTTCGCTGGGTGTGATGGCGGGTAAGCTGTTTTTTGACGATCCGAAAATGATATCCGTGTTTCGGAAGAACACCGGAACGGATCTGACCAAGGGCGAAAAGTCGATCCTGATTGCGTGTTCGACAAGTCATCAGATTCTGTCGAAGTATCCCGGAATCCGAATCGACATCGTAGACAAGATGTCCCACATCCTTCACAACCGCAACATAAAAATTATACCGGCAGATGATGTTGCAACGTGGTTCGATGATCATGGTGAATGGGGCGATTTTACGGAATTGGCTGATGAGTTCGACGCAGATTACGTAATGCACATCGACTTGAAATCGTTTGCGGTTGTGATCCCTGACAGCCCAAATCTGCTCCAAGGTAAGGCTGAAGGCCGCGTGTCGATGATGGAAATCAAAATGGCGGGTAAAAATAAGGACAAAAAGCAGGCATCTGTCGCTGTTGAACGATCGTTCAGCGTGATGTATCCGCCCACCTATCCGGTTCCTCGTGAAAGCAGTTCTGAAGAAATGTTTACTGAAAACTTCCTCAAGCGGATTTCTGAGCAATTGGCCAGAATGCTGTACGACCATCGGCCCAGTGAGATTGTCCAGTAGGACTCATCCGAGAATTAAAACTTAAGATCGTTCGAATCAACCGGGAATCGACTTATGTCCACAGAATCGCCTGCAGGCAACACCAGAATTGTGAATCGCGGCTACCGGCATGACCGGTTCTTCTTTGCCAGACTGGCACTGACGGCGATGTTGCTGGTTTCGGTGCCAGGCTGTAACTACTTCATTCTGCTGGGATATCTGATCGGCGGGCCGCCTCAGCTTGAACCGCTGTTCGAAAAGGATACCATGAAATCACTGACGGATCGCGACACGCGCGTGGCGGTCGTGTGTTATGCGTCGGATGAACTTAAATACGAATGCGAACACATTGACCACATCATAGCCCGGCAGGTCGCCCACCAATTGTCGCTGAACAAGATCGATGTCGTCCCGAGTGATGAAGTGCGTGGCTGGATGGTTCAGAATCCGAACTGGGACACAGCGGACGAAGTCGGTGCGGCCTTCGACGTGAATTACGTGATCTACATTGATGTCAGCGATTTTTCGCTGTATGAACGCGACAGCAACACGTTGTTTCGTGGTCGGTGTGAGGCGATTGTCAGTGTTTACGAAATGGAAACTGACGGTGAGGGGGAGCGCATCTTTTCTCACGACCTGAACAGTCAGTATCCGATTCAAGTGCCACGCTCGGCGACGGAGGTGAGCTACGACACGTTTCGGATGGAATACTTTTCTCGCCTGAGTGATGAGATTGGTCGCCTCTTCTATCCGCATCTGGCCGGCGACGACATCAGCAATGCGACATGACGCCGTGAGGAATCCGCAGACATCCCTTAATCCCGCTCGTCCAGGAATTCCATATCCGGGATCGAAGCGCGGATTTCGTTCAGCAACTCGCTGGTACCGTGTCTGGTCGTCCATTCGTTGATGTAATTCCAGTCGAAACGATGACCAGACACTGCAATGACGTTTTGGACATCGTCGAGATCTTTGCGACGAGCCCATCGAAGTTTCTGAATAACGACGTCTTCGGCCGTCGGAATCCATGCATCGCGCTGCAGTTCCGAAATCCATTGACGACGACGTCTCGCGAATCGCTGCTGGTGGTGTTCGTCTGTATTAAGTCGAAACAGCTCAATGTCAAAACTCGTCGGCAGGAAGGTCAACACGTTACGAACCGACCCTGTAATTGTTTCGATCTGCATTTGCCGATCTAGCCGAAATTCCGGACCTAGTCGGCGGACCAGCTCGGCGAGGCCTGCAGAATCAAACGCCGCCACGATATCCGCGTCATTTGTGGCCCGTGCGACACCATAGGCGTTGCTTGAGATCGCTCCCACCAGGATGTAGGGAATGCCGATTTCTTCCAGCAGTCGGACGACATGTGTTGTCGCCTGTTCACTGTTCATCAATAATTCCGGCATCCTGATAGAATCCCCGTTCGTCGATTTTCCGCTTGATCCTGAGCCTTCGACGGAGTTCCTGTTCAATTTGATGGTCATCAAAGTCGGGGAATTCGTGGCGGATGCCATCTCGCATCCGTTGGCAGGTCAGATCAAAGAGCCGAGGGCCCTCGAGGATCTTGTCACCAATCGGGGTCCGCCGTGCACGAGCCACTTTCGAAAGAAAGATTGCATCCTGCAGCGATCTTGTCTCTGGGTCAATTTCGCTCATGGATTCCTCAGAGGGACCTCACTCGGCAAAGGGCAAACTGTTTGCATCAGTGCCCGGGATTGTATCAAACAATGCATTTTTGTGGAATCGGCCAGAGAAAAGCGGAGAATCCTCGTTTTAGTGAATGAGTGCTGGTGGTCGCCTCCACAATTCGACGAATCGAGGATTCCATGACGCCGATGATTTTCAACGTGGCTCCAAAAACTGCCCGTATCCTGACAACGGCCCTGACGTTGACATTCGCATGGGTTTGCATGCGGAGCGCGACGGCAAGCCCACAAGCATCAAGTATTCCGACGGCAGACGAAGCTGCGGCGGCAAAGCCAATTGAGATTTCGGATGACCCAGGGGCGCTTGATCCGGCGACGCTCATGGCTCCACGGCTGGCCGCGTCGACGACCGTTGAGTTCGATAAGATTTCCATGAAGGAACTCTACCGCTGGCTGCAGGAGGAGCAGAAGCTCAGCGTATCGGTTGACGCGACGGCTATGAAGGAAAAGGGGATATTGTCGAGCGAGCTTGTCACCGACAGGCTGAATAATGAGCCGCTGTATCTGATTCTGGACCGATTGAAATCACTCGGGATCGGCTGGTACGAGGAAGGCGGCGATCTCTTTTTGACGACAACGGAAGCAACCGGTCAGAAGATGATGACCGTGTCGTATAACCTGGGCGAACTTCTGGACGCTGGATTTGAGGGCGAACGAATTGTGGAAGCGATCTCGTCGGCCACGGGCAGCACGCTGATCGAGCAGGGCGATCAAGATGGTGCGGTTGTGTTGCTGGGCGACGTCGTATTTGTCCGTCAGACGCAGCAGGTGCAGCGAGAGGTTCGGGGGCTTCTGGCAGGGTTAAAGAAAACCGGTCGTCGTACCCTGACAATGGCTCCTCCGCAGCATGCGTTGCTCCGCGAGAAGCTGCAGCAGAAGATTTCTATCACGCTTGAGGAAGTTCCGCTCAGCGAGGCCATCACAGAAATTGCCCGCGTGTCCGGCGCGGACATTCGAGCCAACTCGGCAGAGTTAAAGAAAGCGGGTGTGCGCGATCGATCACCGATCAGTATTGAAATGACGGATCAAAAACTCAGCCTTGTGCTTCAATCGGCGTTGTCGGATTTTAAGCTGACGTGGCTGGTCCAGGACGGCGTGGTCTGGGTTGTGCAGAATTCCACTGCCGAAGCGGCGACTCGAACCGCGATCTACGATGTCCGGGATCTATGTCGTGATGAAGCGGAATCCGAAGCATTGATGTATGCCCTGATGGAGCAGGCGGGCGGTTCGTGGGAGGACAATGGAGACAAACAAGGTGTTCTTCTGTTCGCTCGCCCCGGCATTCTCGTTGTGCGACACACAGAGCAGATGCTCGACAGTGTGCTGCAGCTTCTGGAAAACTACCGGACGGCATTGCGTGAATCGAAACCTCGCAAGAAGTTGGGACCGGATCCTAAAGAAGTCGTGACGTATTATTACCGTCTGCCCACAGAAATGGCACAGGATCTGGAGCAACACCTGACGGAAATGGTTCGTACGGAGACATGGAAATCTGAAAATACACCGGACGCTCCTGGCACGATCCGAATATTGAAGTCAACCTCTGACCTGCTGGATACGCACGGCAGGTCCGCCGTGACTGCCAAAGAGACTGCCGGGCAAAATGCAGGGCACGTGCTGGTTGTGGACAATTCAGTGTTGATCATTCGCCAGTTGCGCGAGGTGCATGAGGAGATTGACAGACTGCTGGACAAACTAACAACGGGCGAAAGACCAGTCGATCCGAATGCGATGGGCGGCGGTATGGGTGGCGGTGGAGGCGGGTTTGGTGGTGGATTTTTCGACGTGCGTTGAGCAACTTGCAAGATGCCGGCGAGAAGTCAATTTTCAATCTACACCACACGCGGTCGAAAGTGACATTAACCCTCAGCGTCAGCGAGGGCTACAAATCTCAACCCCTCACTGACGCTTTGCGTTCCAATCCCTTGCTCGCTTCGAAAAAATCTTTTTTATGAATTCTTGAACAGGTCCGGAAGAAATTCCCGTTGTGGCAACGACTCATTCTGTATAAAACCGGGAATTCGTCGATGTTTTGCCCGAACAATGAGTCTTCTGAGTTGTCATCCCGTGTTTACTCGTTATCGATTCAGCGACGCTGGTGAAATCGGCGGAGTCCAGTCCTTCCCATCGTTTTTCCTTCCCATCGTTTTTCCTTCCCACCGAAATGTCCATTTATTGAAGTCCTTTTGGTTTAAGGTGACAGCCTTTGAAAAATCACAGTTATCAGGCGGGCGACTTGGTCGTTTATACGCTTCCAAAACAAAGTCCTTCACCTGGTCCCCGCGCTCGATCCATTCATCCGTCGCAGATGGGTGATGATTACCGCTATCTGGTTGATAAGTTCTGGATGGTGGCCGAAGTCCTGCCAGACAACATGCTGCGACTGGTGACGCGACGTGGCAAGTATCGCGTAGTGTCTGCGGATGATTTGCTGCTGCATAAGGCTGGCTGGTGGCAGCGACTGCGCAATCGAGGACGTTTTCCGGCTCTTGAATTGCTGCAAATGCATCGCGCGGAAGCCCGTTCGGCTTGACGGTCGAAATGCTCAATTCGCTTAAAAACCAAATATTTGATCACGAAAATTCTGCGTCGCCTGAATTCATTGCGGCGGGAAACTCGTTGCGAATCAATGGGATTGGGTTGTTCTTTGTTTTCGCAGTCCTTGCCATTCTAGTCCGCGTCTACTGGGTGCAGACGCGGTTACCAGCAAGCTATTTGCAAGCGTTGCGGGTCACGTCCACGGAAGACGAGTCAATTCCCGCTCGCGACGGACGCATTCTTGCCGACTCCATCGTGCTGGCATCCGACGTGGATGTCTATGACGTGGAAGTGCATTATCGCTGGCTGCAGCGTCAAATCGATCCTCAATGGCTGAAGCTGCAAGTCCGTCAACAGCTCAGCAGGGAGGAACGCCGCGATGCTGAACTGGTGGCACACGCTGAAGATCGGGTTTACGCTGAACGAACGGCGCTGCGCGCCTCGCTGTCGGAATTGACACGGATCGCATCCGCAGAACTAACAGCCAGATTCAGCAAAGTTGAAGAACGTGTGCAAAAGATCAGTCATGCCGTCAATCGCCGTCAATCGGGACCGTTGGTCAATGCTGCCGACGAACTCCCTGAAGAAGATCATGGCGTGTTGCTAACGGTTGCTGAGACGATCCGTGCCGCACTCACGACACCGCCCACACGTACAAACGTGAGTCGGATCGTCGTCCGGGAAGAAGAAACATGGCATCCGGTTCTGGAGGACGTCGGCCTCTCGGTGGCAGCCGTGATTAACGAACATCCGGAAAGGTTTCCTGGAGTTCGTGTCGTCAGTTCCACACGCCGCACGTATCCGGAACTGACGCTGGCCGCCCATGTGGTTGGTGTGCGGACCAATGTTCGCGATTCGGATCGGACAGTTGATTCATCAATCGCGGATCTGACCAGCACCTCCCTGCGGGTGGGGCGTTCGGGCGTGGAACGAAGTTACGAACATCAATTGCTGGGCGTGGCTGGAGTGCGGCGGACAATTCGCGACCGACGGCAGCGTGTGATTTCGTCGGAGATTGTGCGGCATCCGGTGAGTGGTCGTGATGTGACCGTGACCCTGGACTCAGGATTGCAGCAGTTGTCCGAACAGTTGCTGGCAGAATCACTCAATGATGCACCTCACCTGCTGCTGACAGACATGCAATCGACCGAATACAGGGAGGTGGACCGGGCAACGGCAGCGGAGCCGCAACCGATCCCGGTGGGGGGCTGCATCATCGTGATGGAAGCCGATACGGGTCGCCTGCTGGCGGCTGCGAGTGCCCCGACTTTTGATCTGTCGATGTTTGTCGATGGCTCACCTGCCATGTGGCATGCCGTCAATAGCGATACGCGGCGTCCCTTCGTACCTCGATTCACCGGGATGGCGCTGCCGCCGGGATCGACTTTCAAGATCGTGACGGCGATTGCTGCGCTTGAATCCGGCACGATCACTCCAGACATGCCGTTCGAATGCCGGGGATATCTCACCAATCCAGACGAACATCGCTGCATGATTTTCAGGCTGTTCGGGGCGACGCACGGACAAGTCAATCTGAGAACCGCGATGGCTCAGTCGTGCAATGTGTATTTCTTCGACGCCGCGCGCCGGATGGGAATTGAGCCATTGATCCGGTGGGCGGATTTGCTGGAATTCGGTCGCGTGACGGGAATCGATCTGCCGTTTGAGAAGGCTGGAACGGTTCCGAACGCCGGGCGAAGTGCCTCCGCTTCTGACACGGATGCCGCGCGTAGACGTTTTGAACGCGAAGCACTTGGTCTGTCGATTGGACAGTCGCGGCTCACTGTCACACCGCTGCAGATGGCCCGACTGATGGCATTCGTGGCGAACGACGGCTGGTTAGTGACCCCGCACGTCGTGAGCGACGACGGCACGGCGCGCAGAGCGACCGAAATCGATACGTCGCCGTATCGGGCGACTCGAAAACGCATTCCTGGCGTCAGTTCCGAGACACTCAGCGCTGTGCGGGCGGGTCTGACGTCGGCGATCGACGAACCATTTGGCACTGGATTCAAAACCGTCCGTCTGCCGGGCGTGCCAATTGCTGGCAAGACGGGAACAGCGGAGACGGCACCTGGAAAGCCGGACCATGCATGGTTCACCGGTTACGTTCCGGCTGAGAATCCTCGCTACATCGTCGTTGTCGCATTGGAACATGGTGGCTCCGGCAGCAAAGCCGCTGGCCCCATCGCCCGAGAACTCGTGCGATCCATGTCTGAACGAGGCATACTAAACCTTGCAACGCATTGACAGTGCTCGCAGCTTCGATCCAACGACTCACTGCTCGACATGATCATGCCATGCCACTTTGCGCGTTGCGCGGACACGTTGCAGTTTGAGAGCAGTGATGCACTCGACTCGGAGAGTCAAGTTACGTACTCACAACTGAGTCTTTCCAGACTTTACGCTTGACGCATTCTGCGACGGTCGCCTATAACCCGTGTCAGATTGTTACAGGCAGGTCTTGTAAGCCCCGCCGCAGTCTGCATCCGCGGTTGTTCGTGATTGGTACCGACGAACATCCTGCATCTTAAAATCGGTACTAAAATTCTCCAGGGAGGAACATGGAATGGCCGCAAAGAGCACCGCAGCAAAGGCAACAACCGCAAAGCCTGCCAAGGCGAAGATTGCACCTGCCGCACCTGCACCAAAGTCCACGAAGGCGAAGGCTGGTGCCGCCAAGTCCACCAAGGCAAAGGCCGGAGCTGCTAAGTCTGTAAAGACACCAGCCGCAAAGCCAGCTGCCAAGGCAAAGAAGTAGTCTCCTGACTGCTTCGGCGACTCAAACACAAACGGCCGAGTTTTCCTCCGGAATTCTCGTCCGTTTTTTTACGCGCCATTCGGTTGATCTGATTCACTGATTTCCGGGAGCCGCGAAGTCCTGCCCGGAAAGTTTAACGCATTGTGGCCAAATCCGGAGTGACTGGAACCAGAGACGGGCAGGGTTGTGGCAACTCGGTGCAAGGCTGCGATGCCTGTAGCCTGGACATTCATGTCCGAGATGTTGACCAAACAAGGTTGCATTATCGAGCGGCTGTCAACGTCAAATAACCATCGCTGCGACCGTGTTCTGTGGCCATGCGACGGACATGAATGTCCATCCTGCATTCGATCGGCCCACCATCGCACCCAAAACTTGACTCAACTACAATGCCACTAATCAAGTGCCAGTCACGGCTAAGAAGCAGCTGATCGGGCAGTGGGACTATTCTTCACGCGGTCCAAAATGAGGTGTCATTCGTCACGGTTTGATTTCGTAGGGTGTGACAAGCGGAGCGCCGGCACACCATTTCACGGCCTTGGTGTGCCGGCGCTCCGCTTGTCACACCCTACGAGGATATGTTTGCCTCAAACTCGACCGCGTGGAGCAATCTGGCAGTTCCAGGCACAACCTGGCAGCTTTCAAACGAAGAAAGCCCACGGGAAATCCCATGAGCTTTCAAGAACGACTAAGCGGATTGAGGGGGATTCTCTGACGACCGGCATGCCACTTCTTGCCGTTTGCAGCAACGCATTGTCGTGAAACACTTTGCATCGATGTCACGACAAACTCTACTCTACCACTTCCGATGTTGCGGACAAGTCCGCGCTACAAAAACGCTACAAAAATACTGGGATAACATTTCATCATTTTCCCAACGCGGGCTTCGCCCGCAACCCTTGCTTTTGTTGCGCGGACTGGTGCATGCAGGGTGCTCCGCTTGGGCTCAACATAAAGGGGCTAGCGAAACGTTTTTGTGATTGGTTTTCCATTGGCAGGTTCTGATGGGACGCCGAATGTTGGTGAATGAAGTCAGGTAATCGATGCCGTGTGTCGGCATTTACGGGTGGAGAGATGACGGTTTGCGAATGTGAGTGTATTTTCCTGGAGTTTATTTGCCCGTCAATCCACTTTCAGGATGCGTCACATGCAGTCATTTCATGTGGGTCATACAGGCGTTGTTAAGTGGTAGAAAGTGGTAGTCGATTTCACCGTCGAAAATTGTGCCGGCAGGAAGCATCAAACAGCGACAGCAGCGCGGTCGGTTTGACCTAAATTTCTGCCCAATCCGTGTCATTATTACATGAAGGGAAACCGTAGCGCTTGACGAGCTGGTCGGTCCCAAATTTTAGCTCCGACTCTTGATCATCTGCATCGGCAGGTAATCGAGGTACGGAGCTTTTTTCATGCCTTCGCAAAGTGCGAGAGTGGTCGTGACCTTTCACGACTGCCCCGGCACTGGGGCAGTCTTTGCGCGAAGGAGTTTGTCATGAATCGGTAAGCGTCCGGGGAAACCATTCTTGCCAGGGTCGGTAGTCTTGGGTCCGGTGAATTCCGGTCTCTGGGCTTTTTCTGGTGAGGTGAGTTATGAGCGAACGGGAGCAGGTTTGGCGTGAGCGGATTGAGTGGCAGCCGTGGTCGGGGCT